>NZ_DATFAV010000081.1:0-2429 GCF_035254145.1 Caulobacter sp.
GAGGGCTTTGTCCCTCACCCTCCCATGCTTCGCATGGGCCCCGCCCTCTCCCCGTGGGAGAGGGAGATGGACGGCGCGGGCGTTCGGGCGAACTTATCCTCCCCTTCGAAACCTGCCTTATGCTCTGTCTCACCTCGTCGCGAGGAAAGGGCGCGTGGCCAGCGATCATTTGCGGCGGCGGGGGGCGATCGAGCGGGGACAGGTTCGAGGGGGATACTCGAACGGTCCGGGGATCTGGTTGCTGGCCAGACCCGCCCGTCGTCGGCGTGGTTGGAGGCAAGAGGATGTGTCTTAGCCTGGATTGGCTCGTCCTCTCCGACCGCTGGGGTTTCTCGGAAACGGGAGGTCCCAGGTCCCGGTAAGGCCTGAACAGGGCCACCTGACGGGAGGCTGGCGGATAACGGTCGCGCGGAGCGTTCGGGCTTCGTCGAAACGGTATTCACTACTCACACTCCGGACGAACGTCCGGCGCTCCGCGTCCCTTTCCATCCCTTCAGCGGGAAACCGCGTGAAGCGGCGGAGCCGTACCCCAAATCCTCCCCCCAGCGGGGGAGGGTTTCCGGCCGCTAGAGAACCAACGCATAAAGCCGCCGATCGCGGCGTTCGCCGTCGCGATGGACCGCACCTTTCAGATAACCCTCGGGCTTGAAGCCCAGCTTCTCGAGCAGGCGCTCGGCCTGGTCGCCGATGTGGACGCTGGCGACGAGGCTCTTCAGGCCGCTGCTGGCGGCGTTGGCGAGAAGGGCGCTCACCGCCTCGTAGCCGAAGCCCCGGCCCCAGTTGTCGCGGGCGATCACGAAGCGGATCTCCGCCCGGTCGTGGCGACGGTCGATGTCGATGAACTCGCAGTAGCCCAGGAAGAGGCCGCTGTTCGTATGGCGGATCGCCCAATAGACCGCGTCGCCGGCGGCCATCTCGGCGACCTGGGCGGCGACCCGGCTCGTGACCTCGTCGGGGTCCTCGATGGGCTCCTGGTCGAGGTTGGACATTACCTCCGCGTCGCTCAGGAACGGATAGACTCGCGGGGCGTCTTCGACCGTCAAGGGAGCGAGAGTCAGGCGGGCGGTCTCGAGGATCATGCGGTCCGATGGTCTGGTGTGAGATGGCGGGTCGGGTCTTGCGTCGCGGCGCGCGCTTCCCAGCTATGGCGCGGAGCCGCCTCTAGTGGTAGAGGGGCCGCTTCGTTTTTCGCGCGGCGTTTGACCGCGCCCGGATCGAGAACACATTCGTCATGCTCATCGGCGTCCTGCTGGCCATCAACATCGTCGTCTGCCTCGGTTTGATCGGGGTGGTGCTGCTGCAGCGCTCCGAAGGCGGCGCGCTGGGCATGGGCGGCGGTTCGTCCAGCTTCATGACCGCGCGCGGCGCCGGCGACCTCTTGACCCGCATCACCTGGATCCTGTTCTCGATCTTCCTCCTGATCAGCCTGACGCTGACGATCCTGACGGGCCGCATGAACAGCGGCGGTTCGGTGGTGGATCGCCTGGACATCCAGAACCTCGATTCCAAGGCCTTGAACGCCGCGCCGGCCGCTCCGGCTCCCGCCGACGTCGCTCCGTCCTCGACCGCGCCCGCACCGATCCAGGCTCCCGCGCCGCAGCTGAACGTTCCCGCGCCGGCCGCGCCGCAACCCTCGCTGCTGGCGCCGGCCGCCCAGCAACCGGCGAAGAAGGCGGCGGCTCCCGCGAAGGCCCCGGCCAAGCCGGCGGCCGAGGCCGCGCCGCCCACCGTCGCGGCGCCGCCGGCCGAGCAGCCCAAGCCCTAATCGCTTCCCTGGAAGCTTTCGTCCGACCCCCGAGGGCCACCCCGGGGGTCGAAACTTGTTGATGAACGCAGGTCTTTTCACCGGCGTCGTCGAATCACGAGTAATCTGATCGCCCATGACGCGGTACATCTTCATCACCGGCGGCGTGGTTTCCTCGCTTGGCAAGGGTCTGGCCTCGGCGGCGCTCGGCGCGCTGCTGCAAGCGCGCGGCTACACGGTCCGTCTTCGGAAGCTCGACCCCTATCTCAACGTCGATCCGGGCACGATGAGCCCGTATCAGCACGGCGAGGTCTTCGTGACCGACGACGGGGCCGAGACCGACCTCGATCTCGGCCACTACGAGCGCTTCACCGGCGTGTCGGCCAACAAGGCCGACAACATCACGACCGGCCAGATCTACAAGACGATCATCGAGAAGGAGCGCCGCGGCGACTATCTGGGCGCGACCGTCCAGGTGATTCCGCACGTCACCAACGAGATCAAGGACTTCGTCCTGTCGCCCGCCATGGACGAGACGGGCCAGAAGGCCGTCGACTTCGTGCTGGTCGAGATCGGCGGCACGGTCGGCGACATCGAGGGCCTGCCGTTCTTCGAGGCCATCCGCCAGCTGCGCCAGGACTTGCCGCGCGGCCAGAGCTGCTACGTGCATCTGACCCTGCTGCCG
>NZ_DATFAV010000082.1:0-2361 GCF_035254145.1 Caulobacter sp.
GCTTGAAGAGGGCCTCGAGTTCGAGCCCTGGGCCAAGCCGGGCGATCGCCTGATCGTCGCCGAGAAGCTGGCGCAGGACGTCTTCAAGGCCGCCAAGGTCGCCGCTTTCGAGAAGGTCGAAACCGTCGACTGCGAGGGCATGGTGCTGGCCCATCCGCTGGCCGATCTCGACAGCCACTACGGCTTCGCCGTGCCGATGCTGGCGGGTGACCACGTGACCGACGACGCCGGCACGGGCTTCGTCCACACCGCGCCGGGCCACGGCGCGGACGACTATCAGGTCTGGCTGGCCCACGGTCACCGCGAGATCCCCGACACCGTCGATCCAGACGGCGCCTACTACGCGCATGTGCCGCTGTTCGGCGGTCTTCAGGTCATCGAGACCGAGGGCAAGAAGGCCGGCAAGTTCGGTCCCGCCAACGGCGCGGTGATGGACAAGCTGATCGAGGCCGGAAACCTGCTGGCGCGCGGCCGAGTCGAGCACAGCTATCCGCACAGCTGGCGCTCCAAGGCTCCGGTGATCTTCCGCAACACCCCGCAGTGGTTCATCCGCATGGACCACCCGACGGACTCGCTGGACGGCAAGACCCTGCGGGAAGTCGCCGTGCAAGCCATCGCCGACACCGCCTTCCACCCCGACGCCGGCCGCAACCGCATCGGCGCCATGGTCGAGACGCGTCCCGACTGGCTGATCAGCCGCCAGCGCAACTGGGGCACGCCGCTGGCCATGTTCGTGGACAAGCACACCGGCCATCCGCTGAACGATCCGGCCGTCAACGCCCGCATCCTGGACGCCATCCGCGAGGGCGGCGCCGACGCCTGGTTCACCCGTCCCGACGCCGACTTCCTGGGCGCCCACGACCCGGCCCAGTACGAGAAGATCACCGATATTCTCGACGTCTGGTTCGACAGCGGCTGCACCCACGCCTTCACGATCGAGGGTCGGAGCGACAGCCGCTCGCCCGCCGACCTCTATCTGGAAGGCTCCGACCAGCATCGCGGCTGGTTCCAGTCGTCCCTGCTGGAAGGCTGCGGCACGCGTGGCCGCGCGCCCTACAAGGCGGTTCTCACCCATGGGTTCACCCAGGACGAGAACGGCGAGAAGATGTCCAAGTCCAAGGGCAACACCGTCGAACCGCAGGCCATCACCAAGGAAAGCGGCGCCGAGATCCTGCGCCTGTGGGCGGCGATGGTCGACTATTCGGAGGACCAGCGGATCGGCAAGACGATCCTGGCCACCACCACCGACGCCTATCGCAAGCTGCGCAACACCACGCGCTACCTGCTGGGCGCCCTGGCTGGCTTCACCGAGGAAGAGCGGGTCGCCGACTACGCCGACTTCCCGCCGCTGGAGAAGTACATCCTGCATCGCCTGTGGGAGCTGGATCGCGACGTCCGCGCCGCCTACGAAGCCTATCGCTTCAGCGACGTGGTCCGGCCGCTGATCGAGTTCTGCCAAGGCGACCTGTCGACCCTGTTCTTCGACATCCGCAAGGACAGCCTCTATTGCGACGCGCCGAACGCCCTGCGCCGGCGCGCCTATCGCACGGTGCTGGACTATGTGTTCGAGCGTCTGACCATCTGGCTGTCGCCCCTGACCAGCTTCACCATGGAAGAGGCGTGGCAGACGCGCTTCCCCAACGCCGGCTCCAACAGCCTGCGGGTGATCCCGGCGACGCCGGCGCAGTGGAAGAACGAGGCCGAGGCCGCGCGCTGGGCCAAGGTCGAGACCGTGATGTCGGTGGTGACCGGCGCCCTGGAAGTCGAGCGCCGCGAAAAGCGCATCGGCTCGGCCCTGGAGGCCGCGCCGGTCGTCCACGTCGCCGAGGCCGAGCTGTTGGCCGCGTTCGACGGTCTGGACGCCGCCGAAGTGTTCCGCACCTCGGCCGCGACGCTGGTGGCGGGCGACGGCGGCGCGTTCCGGACCGATGAGGTCAAGGGCGTGTCGGTGACCCCCAAGCTCGCCGAAGGAAACAAGTGCGCCCGCTCGTGGCGGATCCTGCCGGAAGTGGGAACCGATCCCCGCTATCCGGAGCTTAGCCTTCGCGACGCCGAAGCGGTGGCCTATTGGGACGCGACGCACGGCTAGTTCTTTACCCTTCTCCCCTTGCGGGAGAAGGTGTCGCGCAGCGACGGATGAGGGGTTGCACGGCGATCCCGGCGAGACCCCTCATCCGACCTGCTCCGCAGGCCACCTTCTCCCGCAAGGGGAGAAGGGAAATCAGGGGCGAACTGTTGTCGTTGAAAATCACCCGCCTCGGCTGGACCGCCTACGCCGTCGCCATCGCCACTCTGGTTGTGGATCAGATCTCCAAGGTCTGGATCCTCGGCCTGCTCGGTCGCGAGCAGGGCTCATCCCTG
>NZ_DATFAV010000083.1:0-9877 GCF_035254145.1 Caulobacter sp.
GGGCCCGGATCATCGCCGAGCGCCTGGCGCCGGTCGTGGCGCGAGCGCTGCAGGGGTAGGGGAAGCCTATACACATCCGTCATTCCCGCCCTTGTGGCGGGAACCCCTGGTTAGGCTGACACGTGAGACGCCAGCGGACCGCCAGCGGTCCGCCCCTCTCGCCCTTGCGGCCGATAGAAGGGTTCCCGCCACAAGGGCGGGAATGACGGATGTGTATAGGCTTCCCCTACCCCTGCAGCGCTCGCGCCACGACCGGCGCCAGGCGCTCGGCGATGATCCGGGCCCCCTCGGCGTTGGGGTGCAGGCCGTCGCGCTGCATGTAGCGCGAGACGCCGATGACGCCGGTGAAGAAATCCGGCGCGTAGAGGACGTCCAGCTCGCGGGCCAGTTCCGGATAGAGCTGGGTGAAGCGGCGAGCGTAGTCGACGCCCAGCAGGGCCGGCGCCCTCACGCCCGCCAGCACGACCCGAACGCCGCGCGCCTTCAGCCGCAGGATGATGGCGCGCAGGTTGGCCCGGGTCGTCCGCGGATCCAGCCCCTGCAACAGGTCGTTGCCGCCCAAGGCCACCACGCAGACCCTGGTGTCGACCGGCGCGCGGTCGACGCGGCTGAGGCCCGCGGCGCTGGTGTCTCCCATCACCCCGAAGCCATAGACGCGCGAGTGGACGCCCATCCGGTCCAGGGCCGCCTGCAGGCGCGCGGGCATGGCCAGGTCGGCGGCGAGGCCAAGGCCGGCCGTGATCGAGTCCCCCAGCACCGTCACCAGGGGCGGCGGCTGCTGGGCGCGCGCGGCGACGGGGACCGCCAGGGCGGCGAGACCGCCCAGCAGGGCTCTTCGGCAAGGAACGCGGAAAGAGGACTTCACCATGGTCGAACCGTCAGTAGGATCAGAACAGACTAAGATCATGCGCGTTGAACGCAGGCTGAAGGGAGAAGCGCCCATGAACCGCCGAGTTCGCGAAATCTTGATCGTCGGCGGGGCCATCGCGGCGCTGTCGGCCTGCGGCCAGAGCCAGTCGCAAACCCCGCCGGTCGGCTATGGCCCAAATCCGACCCTGCCCGAGCCGCGTCACAGCCTGATCCCCACCGTCAAGGTTTCGGATGTGGTCGGCTGGCCCGCGGGCGTGACGCCCAGCGCTCCGGCCGGCTTCCAGGTCCAGCGGTTCGCCGCCGGCCTGGACCATCCCCGCTGGCTGCTGGTCCTGCCCAACGGCGACGTGCTGGTGGCCGAGACCAACGCCCCGCCGAAGAAGGAGCCGCCGCACGGGATCAAGGGCTTCTTCGAGAAGATGCTGATGAAGAAGGCTGGCGCGGGCGTGCCCAGCGCCAACCGCATCACCCTGCTGCGCGACGCCGACCACGACGGTGTGGCCGAGGTGAAGACGCCGTTCCTGACCAATCTCTATTCGCCGTTCGGCATGGCCCTGGTCGGCGACACGCTCTACGTCGCCAACGCCGACGCCATCGTCGCCTTCCCCTACCAGGCGGGCGAGACGAAGATCACCGCCGCCCCACGCAAGGTGACCGACCTGCCGGGCGGCCCGATCAATCACCACTGGACCAAGAACATCATCGCCAGCCGCGACGGCTCGAAGCTCTACGCGACCGTCGGCTCCAACAGCAATGTGGGGGAGAACGGCATCGAGAACGAAACCGACCGCGCGGCGATCCTCGAAGTGGACCTGGCCACCGGCGCCAGGCGCGTCTTCGCCTCGGGCCTGCGCAATCCCGTCGGCCTGTCCTGGAACCCGGCCAACGGCGAACTGTGGACCGCCGTCAACGAACGCGACGAGCTCGGCAACGATCTCGTCCCCGACTACATGACCTCGGTGCGCGAGGGCGGCTTCTATGGCTGGCCCTACAGCTATTACGGTCGCCACGTCGACAAGCGGGTCAAGGACCGAGACCGCCGCCCCGACCTCGTCGAGCGCGCCATCGTTCCCGATTACGCCCTGGGCGCGCACACCGCCTCGCTGGGCCTAACCTTCTACGAGGGCGCCCCAAATCAGGAGGGAGGGTTTCCAGCTCGGTACAAGGGCGGAGTGTTCGTGGGTCAGCACGGCTCGTGGAACCGAAAGCCGCAGGCTGGCTACAAGGTGATCTTCGTGCCCTTCGGCGGCGGCAAGCCCGCGGGGCCGACGGAGGACTTCCTGACCGGCTTCCTCGACGCCAAGGGCAAGGCCCAGGGCCGTCCCGTGGGCGTCACGGTCGATCCGTCCGGCGCGCTGCTGGTGGCGGACGATGTGGGGAACGCGGTCTGGCGGGTCAGCGCGAAATAGTCCCTCTCCCAACGAAGAGAGAGAGGCTCCTTTACGGAAACTTGCACAACGAGACTAACTCGCCGTAGGCTCCTTCAAAACCTGGGAGGATCCACCGATGAAACTTGAACGCCTGCCGCCGGTGCGGACCTCGCTGTCGCCCACCAACCACCCGTACATGACCGGCCCTTGGACGCCATTGCACGAGGAGGTCAACGCCTGGGACCTCACGGTGCTGGAGGGCGCGATCCCCGTCGACCTGGACGGCGTCTATCTGCGCAACACCGAGAACCCCGTCCACGACCCGCTGGGCCGCTACCACCCGTTCGACGGCGACGGCATGATCCACCAGATCGAATTCAAGGACGGCGCGGCCGCCTACCGCAACCGCTTCGTCCGTACACGGTGCTTCGAGGCTGAGCAGGAAGTGAACGAGAGCCTCTGGGGCGGGCTGATGGACGGTCCTGGAACCTCCAAGCGCCCAGGCTTCGGCGCCCACGGCGGCCTGAAGGACAGCGCCAGCACCGACATCGTCGTCCACAACGGCGAGGCGATCGCCACCTTCTACCAGTGTGGCGAGGCCTATCGCCTGGATCCCCTGACCCTGGAGACACTGGGCGTCGCCGCCTGGGCGCCGCTGGACGGGGTGTCGGCCCATCCCAAGGTCGACGAGGCCACGGGAGAGTTGTTGTTCTTCAACTACGCGAAGGCCTGGCCGTACATGCACTACGGCGTGGTCGACGCCTCTGGGAAGCGGACGCTGCTGCAGCCGGTGCCCCTGCCCGGTCCTCGCCTGCCGCACGACATGGCCTTCTCGTCGAAATACGCCATCCTCAACGACCTGCCGGTGTTCTGGGATCAGGACCTGATGGCGCGCGGCATCCACGCCGTGCGCCTTCACAAGGGCGTGCCCAGCCGCTTCGCCCTCGTCCCCCGCCACGGCGGCGAGCCCCGCTGGTTCGAGGCCGAGCCGACCTACGTCCTGCATTGGCTGAACGCCTACGAGGACGGCGACGAGGTGGTGCTGGACGGCTACTTCCAGGAAAACCCGATCCCGCGCCCGCTGGAGGACGCTCCTGACGGCCACGGCCACCTGATGGCCTATCTGGACGAGCACAGCTTCCGGCCCAAGCTGCATCGCTGGCGCTTCAACCTGAAGACCGGCGCGACCACCGAGAAGCACCTGGACGATCGCATCCTGGAGTTCGGGATGTTCAATCTGAAATACGCCGGCCGACCCTATCGCTACGCCTATTCGACGACCACGCGCCCGGGCTGGTTCCTGTTCAACGGGTTCGTCAAGCACGACCTGGAAACCGGCGAAAGCTGGTCGATCGCCCTGCCCGACGGCCACTACGCCAGCGAAGCGCCGTTCGCCCCGAAGATCGGCGCCAAGGACGAGGACGACGGCTATCTGATCAGCTTCCTGATCGACGAGAACGCCGGAACCTCGGAATGCGCCATCATCGACGCCAAGCGCTTCGAGATCGTCTGCCGCCTGGCCCTGCCCCACAAGATCAGCAGCGGCACCCATAGCGTCTGGGCGGGGCGGGAGATGCTGCGGGGTTAGGCCCCGCGCTCGCGGGGCCTCGGTCCTAGTGGACCGTCGGGCCGCGCGGGATCGGCTTGCGCCACAGCTGCGTGGTCAGGGCGTTGGCCAGGCCGACCCAGCCGAGATCGGGCGCGGTGCCGCCGCCGACCTTGCGCGCCTCGATCGCATACGCGGCGGAGGCCGCCAGCGAGGCCGTCGCCGCGCTCAGTTGGCCGCCCAGGCGCTTGGCGCCCAGGCCCAGCCACAGGGCGTTGAAGCCCTGCACCAGGCTCCAGATCGTCAGGGCCCGGGTGCGGGCGGGACTGGACGGGGCGTTCCAGGTCCGCAGGCCCGACAGGGTCATGGCGATGAACAGCGGCGGCAGGATCAGGCTGGTCAGGGGCTTGGGTTGATGAGCGACCGGCTCGTGCATCTCGGCGAACTCGACGGCGTACATCTCGTCGTCCAGCACCTTCTCGTGCCGCCGACCCATGGCCAGAGCCGCGACGATCGCCCCGCCGGCCAGAGCCGCGCCCAGCGCGATCTGAGCCACGGGATGGGGGCCCTCCCGCCGCTCCAGCTCGAACGCCTCGCGGCCGGCCAGGGCGCGTTCACGCGACTTTCCGTGGGCGATGTGCATGGCGGGACTCCTCTTGAACTCGCAAGGTCAAACAGCCCTAGCTGGGCCTTGGTTCCAGCCCGGACGGGCAAGGCCCATGATGGCGTGATCCTGGCGCGGCGCCACCTCAAAACGGTCGCCGACGATCCTCGCCCAGAGCGCGAGCCTGCGACAATTTAACGCAGGCGCGCCACTCCACTTGCAGGCGATCTGCCGTCAAGGCCGCGCTTTTCGTAAAAATCACCCCTGGCGACCACCATAATTGGGTAAAGGCGCCGCTTACGATTAAGAGGCGGTTCACTTCCGAGGAGGATTCTCCCGGACCTGTATCACGCGCGAGGGGTGGGGGCGCCATGCGTCTGAAGTTGTCCGGGGCCATGAGCCTGTTCGGCGCGGCCCTGGCGGTCGGCCTTGTTCTGTTGACCGCCGGCTCGTGGAACGCCATCGCCAACCAGCGGATCGGCGGGCCGCTCTACCGCCAGATCGTCGCGGGCAAGGACTTGACCGCCGATATCCTGCCGCCGCCGATGTACGTGATCGAAGCCTATCTCGACGCTCAGACGGCCTATTACACGCGTACTCCGGAGTCCGCCCAGTGGGCCGCCGGCGAGCTCAAGCGCCTGCGCGGCGAGTACGAGGCGCGCGTCACCTATTGGCGCACGACCGACGTGGATCCCGCGGTGAAGCAGGTCCTGCTGGCGGACTCCGACGGGCACGCCAAGAGCATGCTGGACGCGGCCGACCGCCTGGTGGCGGCCGTGGCGGTCGCCGACCAGTCCGGGGCCGACGCCGCCTATGGCGAGCTCAAGACCGCCTACGCCGCCCATCGCGCCCAGATCGACAAGGCCACGCCCCTCATCGCCGCCGACAACGCCGCCGTCGAGGCCAACGCCCATCGCAAGCAGATCTGGGACCTGGGCCTGATGGCCGGTCTGACCCTGCTGCTGGGCGCGCTGGTCATCGGCGGGATCTGGGCCATGCGGCGCGCCATCGTGCGTCCCCTGGAAGGGATCACCGCCTACATGGCCGACCTGGCGCGCGGCGACTACGAAGCCCCCGTGCCGTTCGCCGATCGCACGAACGAGTTGGGCGAGATGGCCAAGGCTATCGCCGTGTTCCGCGAGAACCTGCTGGAACGTCAGACGCTGCGCGAGCGCGAGGACCGGGCGCGCCTGGACGCCGAACGCGACCGCGCGGTCGCCGAGGACGAGCGCCGCCTCGCCGAGGAGAGCCGCCGCGCGGCCCTGGACGGCCTGGCTCATGGTCTGGCCCAGTTGGCCGCCGGCCAGGTCGGGGTTCGCCTGACCCGCGCCTTCGCCGAGGACTACGAGCGCCTGCGCCAGGATTTCAACGCCACCGCCGAGACCCTCAACGCCACCATGGGCGACATCGGCGCCTCGTCGCGCGGGGTGCATGTCGGCGCCGCCGAGATCGCCCAGGCCGCCGACGACCTGTCGCGCCGCACCGAGCAGCAGGCCGCCAGCCTGGAAGAGACCGCCGCCGCCCTGAACCAGATCACCGGCGCCGTGCGCCAGGCGGCCGACAACGCCGGCCGGGCCAACGGCATGGTCGACGCCGCCCGCGAGGAGGCCCGCGCCACCGAGATCTCGGTGCGTGACGCCGTCACCGCCGTCCGCGAGATCGAGACCGCCTCGACGCAGATCGGCCAGATCATCGGGGTGATCGACGAGATCGCCTTCCAGACAAACCTCCTGGCCCTGAACGCCGGGGTCGAGGCCGCGCGCGCCGGCGACAGCGGCAAGGGTTTCGCGGTCGTGGCCCAGGAAGTGCGGGCCCTGGCCCAGCGCTCGGCCGACGCGGCCAAGGAGATCAAGACCCTGATCGGCGCGGCGACCGACAAGGTCGAGGTCGGCGTCACCCTGGTGGACCGCACCGGGACAGCGCTGGGCAGCATCATCGAACGGGTCGGCGAGATCTCGGTCGTGGTTTCGGAGATCGCCAGCGCCGCCCAGGAGCAGGCGCTGGGCCTTGGTCACGTCAACACCGCCGTGAACCAGATGGACCAGATGACCCAGCAGAACGCCGCCATGGTCGAACAGACCACCGCCGCGGCCCACTCGCTGAAGGGCGAGGCCTCGCGCCTGGGCGAGCTGGTGGAGAAGTTCGAAACCCAGACCGCGAAGGCGGCTTAGGGGCGGCTGGCGGAGCCCGCGCCCTACGAAGAGGGCAGCTCGCCCATGGCCGACTGCAGGTAGTTGGCCTCGCCCAGGGACTTCACCAGCGACAGCTGGGTCTCGAGGAAGTCGATGTGCTCCTCGGTGTCGCTGAGGATCTCGCGCAGCAGCTCGCGGCTGACATAATCGCGGGCCTGCTCGCACTGGACGATGCCGGGGATCAGGGTCTCGCGTCCGCCCAACTCGACCTGGAGGTCGCTGTTCAGGCATTCGGGGACGTTTTCGCCGATCTTCAGCTTGTGCAGGTCCTGGAGGTTCGGAAGTCCTTCCAGGAACAGGATGCGGTTGATCAGCATGTCGGCGTGCTTCATCTCGCCGATCGACTCGTCGTAGGTGATCTTGCCGAGGCGTTTGAAGCCCCAGTTGTCGTACATCCGCGCGTGCAGGAAGTACTGGTTGACCGCCGTCAGCTCGTTGGTGAGCACCGCGTTGAGCAGTCGGATGATGCTGGGATCGCCCTGCATGACGGCCTCCTGGGATTCGTCTTCGGGCGAACCTGGGGCATGCGGCAGGCGGCTTCAACCGGATTATGCGCGACTGTCTCGCGCTCTCACGGAAAGTCGCGGGCGCCGCGCCGCCTATTCGGCCGCGTAGGCCATGGCCTCGCGGTTTTCCTGGATCATCTGCCGCATCTCGCAGACGCACTTGGCGCACTGGGCCTGACAGCCCTGGTGGCGGAAGATGTCGGCGGGGCGCTGGGCGCCGTCGTCGATGGCCGCGCGCACCTGGCGCTCGCGGATGCCGTTACAGTTGCAGACGTACAAGGCAGCGCCCTACCGACCTGAGTTTCATTCTCATCTAGCTGATCGTATCGACTTTTGCAACTGACTCTCACTACGCTTCATCGCGACCTAGGGTCGCGGGGATCCCCCCAGAGGGGAAGGTGGTCGCGAAGCGACCGGAGGGGGAAGTGGGCGCGCTGAACTAAGCCCCTCTCCGTCGCCCCTTCGGGTCGACACCTCTCCCACAGGGAGAGGATTTCCTCTAAAGCCACCCCATGACGTCCGCCTGCCGCCTCTACCTGATCACCCCGCCCGCCCTGCCCGACCTGGCCGCGTTCGGCCGGACCCTGGCCCACGCCCTGGATGGCGGTGACGTGGCCGCCCTGCAGATCCGCCTGAAGGGCGCGCCCGACGACGTGGTGGCCGCCGCCGTCGACGTCCTGGGCCCGATCGCCCAGGCGCGCGACGTGGCGGTGATCCTGAACGATCGCCCCGACCTGGCCGCCCGCCTGCCGGTGGACGGCGTCCACATCGGCCAGGACGACATGCCCTGCAAGGAAGCCCGCAAGCTGATGGGCCAGCGGATGGTCGGGGTCACCTGCCACGACAGCCGCCACCTGGCGATGGAGGCCGCCGAGGCGGGGGCCGACTATGTCGCGTTCGGCGCCTTCTTCCCCACCACGACCAAGGACGCCCCGACGAGGGCCGATCCCGAGATCCTGACCATCTGGCAGGAGACGATGGAGACGCCATGCGTAGCCATCGGCGGGATCACCGCCGACAACGCCGCGGGTCTGGCCACGGCCGGCGCCGACTTCCTCGCCGTCTCGGCGGGCGTCTGGGCCCATCCGGAAGGTCCGGCCGCCGCGGTCGCGGCGCTGAACGCGGCCATCGCCGAAGGTCTGGCGGCCCGTAAGTAGAAGCGGGTAATCGCGCCGTCTTGTGACGCGCCGCACACAGGCCTAGCGTCGTCTCCAGCGAACAAGAACTGGGGAGGGCGCTCGATATGAAGCGGCTCGTAGTGTGTTTGCTTAGCTTACCGGCCCTGGCCTTCTCGACGGCCGCGGTCGCGGAGACCTGGAAACTCGCGCCGGGCGAGACCAAGACCTATTACGACGCGGATTTCACCGGCGTGGATCAGGCCACCGGCCTGGTCGTCACCCGCATCGCCGAGGGCAAGCCCAACGGCCCCTACAAGAACTGGCCGGCCAGCAAGGGCCCGATCCTGCTGTTCGCCCTGGACTGCGCGGCCGACAAGTGGATGGACCTCGGGATGGACTTCGACGGGACCAAGGGTCCGCCCAAGGGCTGGCGCAAGGAAGCCAAGATCGAGGACATCTCGGGCGCCGTCGGCAAGGCGGGCAAGCTGCTCTGCGAGACCAAGGACACCCTGCCGAAGCTGGACCTGCCGTAAAGTCGCTCAATCTGCTCCGTCATTCCCGCCACAAGGGCGGGAATGACGGGAGGTGGGTTGGGCCTTGGAAAGAGATGGGCGCCACTCGCCACGCACTTGGCGGAGATCGCCGCATTTAGGCCCACCTTGCCTTCGCGCCTGTGGACGACTAGGTTCCGCGCCCGTTCTTTCACACCGTCGACCTACCGCTCCGCCGCCGGACTTTCCGGCCGGCGTCGACGGCTTTCATTGAGGATAGTCCGCCCGTGGCCACGCCTTCCGCCCTTCTGAACGTGATGATCGACGCGGCCCGGAAGGCCGCCCGCGGCCTGGCTCGCGACTTCGGCGAAGTCACGGAATTGCAGGTCTCCAAGAAGGGCGCGGCCGACTTCGTCTCCAACGCCGACCTCAAGGCCGAACAGACCCTGTTCGAGATCCTGACCAAGGCCCGCCCGGGCTATTCGTTCCTGGGCGAGGAGCGGGGCATGATCGAGGGCACCGACAAGACCCACACCTGGATCGTCGACCCGCTGGACGGCACCACCAACTTCCTGCACGCCATCCCGCACTTCGCGGTCAACATCGCCCTGCAGCGCGAGGGCGAGATCGTCGCCGGCGTCACCTACAACCCGATCAGCAACGACCTGTTCTGGGTCGAAAAGGGCAAGGGCGCGTTCCTGGGCGCCGAAAAGCGCCTGCGCGTCGCCGCCCGCCGTCATCTCGACGAGACCATCCTGGCCACCGGCATCCCGTTCGCCGGCAAGCCGGGCCACGGCCAGTTCCTGAAGGAGCTGCACCAGGTCAGCCAGAAGGTCGCCGGCGTGCGCCGCTTCGGCTCGGCCGCCCTGGACCTGGCCTGGGTCGCCGCCGGCCGCTTCGACGCCTATTGGGAGCGCAACGTCCAGGCCTGGGACGTGGCGGCGGGCGTGCTGATGATCCAGGAATCGGGCGGCAAGGTCAGCACGATCGACGAGAACGACCACGACGTGATCGCCGGCAAGTCGATCCTGGCCAGCAACCAGGACCTGCACCCGCAGATCCTGGAGCGCCTGCGGGCGGCTTAGGAGCCAACCCCTTCCACCGAGGCCCGGCGATCGATCCGAAGAATGTCGCCGGGCTCGCAATCCAAATACTCGCAAATCTTCTCGAGCGTCTCGAA
>NZ_DATFAV010000084.1:0-5574 GCF_035254145.1 Caulobacter sp.
CGCTGTTGCAGACCGCGGCCCGCGAGATCGAGGCGGCCCTGCAGAAGTGGCCATTCCTGGTCCACTCGCTCAGCCCCACCTAGACGCTCCCCGGGGCGCGAGCCGCCTCCAGGGCCCTTCAATATTCCGTCCGCCAAACACCCGGATCCCCTTCGGGCCCGCCTCGCCGCGTCCGTGCCTTGTCGCGTCAATTTTCGGAATGCGAACTTGACTTCGATATACGAACTAAATAGCGTCCTCATCAGGTAAGCGGCCTTCCACGACGAAGGGCGACCAAGGAGGGGACGAACGTCGCCGTCGCGACATCGCGGCGACGACGACAGGGGGCGTTGGTTGGCGTTGGCCTAGGCTCGCCGACGCCCGAACTGGGCGCTCGCCCAGGGCTTTTGGCTGGCCGCGAGGCACGCCTCTCCAGAACTCGTTGTCCGCGACCCGCGACAAACGTCGGAAAGACGAAACATCGGGAGGATAACCATGCTCAGCGCCTCGACGCGCGGCTTGCTCGCCAATGGCGTGTCAGCCCTTGCCCTGTTGACGCTCGCCGTCGCGACGGAGGCGCGAGCGTCCGGTCAGACCGCGCAGTCCGACACCACGGTCCAGGAAGTCACCGTCACCGCCCGTCGTCGCGACGAAGCGCTGCAGGATGTTCCGGCCTCGATGACGGTGCTCTCGGCCCAGACCCTGGAGCGGGCCGGCGTCGAGAAGGCCGCCGACTTCGTGGGCATGACCTCCAACGTCACGCTGGTCGAGACGCAGAACGCCGGCAACGCCTTCATCGTCATCCGGGGCATCAGCCAGGCGCGAAACAGCGAGCCGTCCGTGGCGGTGATCGTTGACGGGGTTCAGCAGGTGAACCCCGCCCAGTTCAATCAGGAACTGTTCGACATCGAGCAGATCGAGGTGCTGAAGGGCCCGCAGGGCGCGCTCTATGGCCGTAACGCCATCGGCGGGGCGATCGTGATCCGCACCAAGCAGCCGACCAACGAATTCCAGGGCAACCTGAAGGCCGGGATCGAGTCCGGGCCGGGCTACAAGGTCCAGGGCTCGCTGAGCGGTCCGGTCGGCAAGTCCGAGACCCTGAAGTTCCGTCTGGCCGGCTCGTATGTCGACAACGACGGCTATATCCGCAACACCTACCTCGACCAGAAGGCCGATCCCTACAAGGACGTGTCGTTGCGCGGCGTGCTGCTGTGGCAGCCGACGGACAAGTTCTCGGCGGACCTGCGGCTCTCGGGCGCCAAGCTGAAGACGCGCGGCTTCTACTTCAACATCGTCAATGACGTGAACGACACCAGCCTGCCGGTGCGGGTGAACAATCCCGGCATCGACAACCGCGACATGTACAGCGCCTCGCTGAAGCTGAACTACGACACCGACGCCGGGACCCTGACCTCGGTCAGCTCGTACGACACGCTCAAGGAGATCGTCACCGGCGACGCCTTCGACTTCCTGCCGATCCAGCAGTCGCTGTTCTTCAAACTGCTAGGCTTCGACCTGAACCAGAGCCAGTACGTGCATGTCGACGCCTACAGCCAGGAACTGCGGTTCGCCTCGCCGGTCGATCGCAAGGTCCGCTGGATCGCCGGCGCCTACGGCATCGCCACCAAGCGCTACATCTCGACCGGCAACATGGTCGACACCGGGGCCGGCGTGTTCCCGGTCTATCGGACGCCCAGCACCAACCCGCTGAATCCGCAGGCCACGTTCCTGGCCGACAATCAGAGCAACCTGGCCTGGGCGGTGTTCGGCGATGTGACCACCAACCTGACCTCGAAGGTCGAGCTGGACGTGTCCCTACGCTACGACAAGGATCGCCGCCGCCAGACCACCCTGACGCCGACCGCGTTCCTGCCAAATGTCCCGGGCTTCCCGCAGGGCGCCACCGGCGATGTCCGCCGCCACATCTGGGACGAGCTGCAGCCCAAGGTGACCCTGCGCTACGAGCCGACGGACGCAGTCAGCCTCTATACGGGCTACAGCAGGGGCTTCCGCAGCGGCGGCTTCAACCAGACGGGCGTCGGCGGCGTGGCCTTCTCCAACGGGATCGTGGGGGTCAGCGACCTGTTCGAGGCCGAGGTCGCCACCACCTACGAGGCGGGGATCAAGTCCACCCTGTTCGAAAAGCGGCTGACCCTCAACGCCAGCGCCTACACGACCAAGTCGAAGAACTCGTACTTCTTCGTCTTCCTGGCCGCCAACTCCACCCAGAACCTGGGCAACGTCCCCGAGGTGCGCCTGAACGGCTTCGAGCTCGACGCCACGGCCCGCCCGATCAGCGGCCTCGATATCAATCTGGGCCTTGGCTACACCGACAGCGACATCAAGGCCTTTCCCAACGCGGCCTATATCGGCAACCAGGCCCCGCTGGTCTCGCGCTACACGCTCAACCTCACCGGCCAGTACCGACATCCGCTGGGCGGGACGGGCCTGGATCTGCTGACCCGCGTCGAATACCGCCGGATCGGCAAGACCTGGTTCGACGTCGAGAACTCCACCGTGCGCAAGCCCATCGATCTGGTCGACGCGCGGCTGGGCGTGGAGGGCGAGAGCTGGTCCCTGACCGCCTGGTCCCAGAACCTGACCGACAAGCGCTACAACGCCGAGTTTTCTCCCGGCGGCTTCGTCTTCAAGGCCAAGCCCCGGCGCTATGGCGTCGAATTCACCAAACGTTTTTGAGGAAGCCGCCGATGACCAAGGTCCTGGTGCTCTACTATTCCAGCTATGGCCATGTGGAAATCATGGCCCGGGCCGTCGCCGAGGGCGCGCGGTCTGTCGCCGGGACCGAGGTCACGGTCAAGCGCGTGCCTGAACTGGTCCCCGCCGAGGTGGCGCGCGCCAGCGGCGTGAAGCTGGACCAGGACGCGCCGATCGCCTTGCCGGACGAGCTGGGCGACTACGACGCCATCATCTTCGGCACGCCGACGCGGTTCGGCAACATGGCCGCCCAGATGCGCAACTTCCTCGATCAGACGGGAGGGCTGTGGATGCGGGGCGCCCTGGTCGGCAAGATCGGCAGCGTCTTCACCGCCACCGCCAGTCAGCACGGGGGCCAGGAGACGACCATCACCTCGTTCCACACCACGCTGCTGCATCACGGCATGATCATCGTGGGCCTGCCCTACAGCTGGGCCGGCAACGCCCAGATGAAAGAGATCAGCGGCGGGACGCCCTATGGCGCCAGCACCCTGGCCGGAGCGGACGGCTCGCGCCTGCCCAGCGACAACGAGCTGGAGGGCGCGCGCTTCCAGGGGCGGCACGTGGCCGACATCGCCGCTCGCCTGAGACCCGCGTCATGATCCTGCAGATCGCTCAGATCAAGGTGCGGCCAGGTTCGGGCGAGGCTTTCCAGGCCGCCGTCGCGACGGCGGTGGGAACCATCTTCGCGCGCGCCAAGGGTTTTGTCGGTCTTCAGCTGAAGCCATCGTTGGAAACCGACGACAAGTTCTGGCTGCTCGCGCGCTGGAAGACGCTGGAGAACCACACCGTCGATTTCCGCGGGTCGGCGGACTTCGAGGCCTGGCGCGCCTTGGCGGGACCGTTCTTCGCCGAGCCGCCGCTGATCGACCACGTGCGGCTGGACGTCTAGGACGGCGGGCCGCATGCAGCCCTTCACCCGCGTCGCCGGCGTGGCCATTCCCTTCGGCCGCGCCGATGTCGACACCGATCTGATCATCCCGTCCCGGTTCATGAAGACGGTCGGCCGCGCGGGCCTGGGCGCTGGGGCCTTCGACGCCCTGCGTCAGGACGCGGACAACCTGTTCGACCAGCCGCGCCATCGCCACGCGCCGATCCTGATCGCCGGGGCCAATTTCGGCTGCGGCTCGTCGCGCGAACACGCGGTCTGGGCGCTGCTGGACCTTGGTGTTCGCGTGGTCGTGGCGCCCAGCTTCGCCGACATCTTCGCCGGCAACGCCGGCAAGAACGGCATGCTGACCATCGCGCTGTCGCAGGATCAGGTCGACGACCTCATGGGCCAGGCCAAGGAGCATCTGGTCAGCATCGACCTTCAGGCCCAGACCCTGTCCACGCCGATCACCGTCTGGTCGTTCGACATCGACCCGTTTCGCAAGCATTGCCTGCTCGGCGGCGTCGACGAGATCGCCCTCACCGAAGCGCGCGCCGCCGAGATCGAAGCTTATCGGCGGGCCATCCTGGCCAGCCATCCCTGGCGGCTCGCGACCGGGCCAGGAGCGCTCGCCGATGTCTAGGTCCCGGACCCTCTATGAGAAGCTGTGGGACAGCCACGTGGTCGCCAGGCAAGACGACGGCGCGTGCCTTATCTGGATCGATCGGCACCTCATCCACGAGGTCACCTCGCCCCAGGCGTTCGAGGGATTGCGCGCGGCGGGACGGACCGTACGTCATCCGGAGCTGGCCCTGGCCATGCCCGACCACAACGTGCCCACCACCGGCCCGAGGACCTGGATCGAGGATACTCAGTCGCGGGCCCAGGTGGATCTTCTAGCCAGCAATTGCGCGACCTTCGGGATCGAGCACATCGCCATGAGCGCCGCCCGGCAGGGCGTCGTCCACGTGGTCGGGGCGGAGCAGGGCTTCACCCTGCCAGGCCTGACCGTGGTCTGCGGCGACAGCCATACCTCCACCCACGGCGCCTTCGGCGCCTTGGCCTTCGGCATAGGCGCTTCCGAGGTCGAGCACGTCCTGGCCACCCAGACGCTGCTGATCCGTCCCTCCAGAACGCTCGAGGTTCGCATCGAGGGCCGGTTGGGGGAGGGGGTCTCGGCCAAGGATCTGGCCCTGGCGGTGGTCGGCCAGCTCGGCGCGGGCGGCGCGACCGGCCACGTCATCGAATTCACCGGCCAGACGGTGCGCGCCCTGTCGATGGAAGGCCGCATGACCCTTTGCAACATGGCCATCGAGGCCGGGGCGCGCTCGGGGCTGGTGGCGCCTGACGAGACGACCCTGGCCTATCTGCGAGGGCTGCCGCGCGCGCCCGTTGGAGCGCTATGGGAGCGCGCGGTCGCCGACTGGCGCGGGCTCGCCACGGATCCCGGCGCGCTCCACGATCGCACCATCGTGCTCGACGCGACGCGGGTCGCGCCCGTCGTCACCTGGGGCACCAGCCCCGCCGACATCGCGCCGATCACCGGCGCCGCACCCTTCCCGGACCGCATCGACGATCCAGCGCGCCGCGCGGCCACGATCGAGGCCTTGGCCTATATGGGCCTGGAGCCAGGCGCGCCGCTGCAGGGCTTGGCGATCCAGAACGTCTTCATCGGCAGTTGCACCAACGGGCGGATCGAGGACCTGCGGGCCGCCGCCCAGGTGCTGCGCGGCCGCAGGATCGCCACCGGCGTCCGCCAGGCCCTGGTCGTGCCCGGCTCTGGTCGCGTCAAGGCCCAGGCTGAGGCCGAGGGTCTCGACCGCATCTTCATCAAGGCTGGTTTCGAATGGCGCCAGCCCGGCTGCTCGATGTGCCTGGGCATGAACCCGGATCGTACGCCGGCTGGGGAGCGTTGCGCCTCGACTTCCAACCGCAACTTCGTTGGCCGACAAGGGCCGGGCGCGCGAACCCACCTGATGTCGCCGGCCATGGCCGCCGCTGCGTCGGTC
>NZ_DATFAV010000085.1:0-19835 GCF_035254145.1 Caulobacter sp.
ACTTCCCCCTCCGGTCCTTCGGACCACCTCCCCCGCTGGGGGGAGGATTTACGGAACGTCAGATCTCGCCGATGGCCGACAGATACAGGTCGAGGATCGCGTCTTCTTCCTGGCGCTTTGCGCGGTCCTGCTTGCGGATGCGCACGACCTTCTTGAGCACCTTGACGTCGAAGCCGTTGCCCTTGGCCTCGGCGTAGACTTCCTTGATCTGCTCCATGATCTCGGCCTTCTCGACCTCGAGCCGCTCGACGCGGTCGATGATCGACTTCAGCTGGTTCTGGGCGGTCGAGTTGAGAACGTCGGCGTGGGGAATGGCGTCGTCGGCCATGCGGGCATCTCGCGGAAAGGCTGGAAATCGGAGGCGCGGAACCTAGTTCGAAGCCGCGCCCCTGGGAAGCGCGATTCAGCGCTCGTCCACGACCTTCCTCACCTTCCTTCCACCCGGGCCCGCGCCACTTCGGCCAGGGCCGCCAGGTCGAGGTTCTTGTCCTCGCCGCCCAACAGGCTCTCCAGGCTGGCCTCGGCCAAGTCCGCGAGCGGCATGGACAGCCCCTTGGCCTCGGCGGCGTCCAGCACCAGGCGCACATCCTTCAGGCCCAGCTCGGCGGCGAAGCCCGGCGGGCTGTAGCGGCGCTCGGCGATCATGGCGCCGTAGATCTTGTAGATCGGCGCGGCGAACAGGGTGCTCGACAGCATGTCCAGCAGCTCGGGCGCGGGGACGCCATAGGCCTCGCCCAGCGCCACGGCCTCGCCCATGCTCTCGATCGCCGAGACGATCATGAAGTTGCCGGCCAGCTTCAGGGCGTTGGCGCGCACCGGATCCTCGCCCAGCGGCCAGACCTTGGCGGCCAGCATCTCCAGCACCGGCATGGCGGTCGCCACCGCGTCCGGCGCGCCGGCGGCCAGGACGTTCAGCCCGCCCGCCTGGGCCACCGGCGGACGGCCGAACACCGGCGCGGCGACATAGCCGAGGTCCAGCTCGGCGTGCAGCGTGGCGAGGTCGCCGGCCAGGGCGGTCGAGATGGTGGCGAGGTTGACGTGCACCAGCCCCTTGCGGGCGCGGGCCAGGGCGCCGCTGTCGACCAGCACTTCGCGCATGGCCTGGTCGTGGGCCAGCATCGACAGCACGATATCGGCGGCGAAGGCCTGGTCGATGTCGGCGGCCGGCGTCGCGCCCTCGGCCGCCAGGTCGTCGACCACGGCGCGGGAGCGGTTCCACACCGTCACCTCGACGCCCTTGGCGAGCAGGTTGCGCACCATGGCCGCGCCCATGGCGCCCAGGCCGACAAATCCGACGTTCATGACGATCCTCCCGAATCCGGAGGTCAGAGCAGGCCGTGCCGCTCGACCGCGGCGCGCAGTCGCGCCGGATCCGTGAAGTGGTGCGTATGGAAGCCGATGTCCATGGCCGCGGCGATGTTGGTGGCGCTGTCGTCGATGAACAGCAGGTCGCCGGCCGCAAGGCCCGTCCGCTCCAGCACGATCTCGTAGATGCGGCGGTCGGGTTTGATCACCTTCTCGTCGCCCGAGACGATCGCATCGCGAAACAGGCCGAAGTGGGCGGGCGAGATCGCCTGCACCGCGGGCCACTTGCTCTGGGGCATGTTGGTCAGGGCGAACTGCGGCGTGTCGCGGGCGGCCAGGGCCTCGATGACGGCGGCGGTCTCGGGGATGGGGCCCGACAGCATCTCGTCGAACCGCTCGTCCCAGGCGCGGATCCGCGCCTCATGCTCGGGAAAGCGCGCGATCAGCGGCGCGGCGTTCTCGGCGAAGTCGACGCCCTTGTCGTGCTCGACATGCCAATCGGCGGTGCAGACATGCGAAAGGAACCGGTCGAGATCGGCCGGTTCCCTGAAGATCTTCGCGTACAGTGCGCGGGGATCCCAGCGCACGATGACATTGCCAACATCCCAGAGAACGGCTCTGGGACGTACGGCAGCCGTCATCAGCCCTGCTTGGCCTTGAAGCGCGGGTCGGTCTTGTTGATGATGTAGATGACGCCCTTGCGGCGGACCATCTTGCAGTCGCGGTGGCGACCCTTCAGCGACTTCAGCGAGCTACGAACCTTCATGACCGTCTCTGTCTGTACTCAGCGGAGAGGTTCGGGCGCGCACAAGATGACGGCCGGAACATCCGGGTGTTTCGGAGGCGGTGCGTATAAGCAGGACGGGCTCGCGAGTCAATGCGCTCCAAGGCTCTGACGCGCGTTTGAGGGAACTTCCCGGGCACCGCGCGCTTGTGGTTGAAGCTTTTGTTCGAACGCCGGTAGCTTCCTCGCATGGCCCTTGATCGTCGCGTCTTTCTGGTTCTGTTTCTCGCTGGCTGCGCGGAGACCTCGACCTACCGCCCCGCCCCCCTGCCGCACACCCCCGCGCCCCCGCAACAGGCCCAGCCGCCCGAGACGCCGCCGGCGACGCTCCCGCCCGCTCCGGCGGAGGAGTTGGCGTTCGACGCCTGGCTGAAGGATTTCCGCGGCCGGGCCATGGCGGCCGGGCTCTCGGCCGAACTGCTGGACCGCGAGCTTTCGGGCCTGACGCCCGATCCCAAGGTCATCAGCCTGGACGGCCGTCAGCCTGAATTCTCCAAGCCGATCGGGACCTATATCGCCGGCGTGGTCAGCGACGACCGCATCGCCATCGGTCGGGCCAAGCGCGAGCAGTTGGCCTATCTGCCGCAGATCGAGGCCCGCTACGGCGTGCCGCGCGACATCCTGCTGGCCGTCTGGGCCATGGAGTCGGCGTTCGGCCAGCTGCAGGGCCGGTTCGACGTCGTCCGCTCGATGGCCAGCCTGGCCGCCGACGGTCGCCGCCGCGCCTGGGCCGAGGGCGAGCTGATCGCCGCCCTGAAGATCATCGATTCCGGCGAGGTGACCCGCGACCAGCTGAAGGGCTCCTGGGCCGGCGCCATGGGCCAGACCCAGTTCATCCCCAGCAACTACCGCACGACGGCCGTCGACTTCGACGGCGACGGCAAGCGCGACATCTGGGGCTCGGACGCCGACTCCCTGGCCTCGGCCGCCAACCTGCTGGTCAAGGGCGGCTGGAAGCCCGGCGTGGGCTGGGCCAATGAGGTCATCCTGCCGGCCGGCTTCGACTATTCGCTGGCCGAGGGGCCGCGAGAGATTCCCGCCTGGTGGGAGGCCAAGGGCGTGCGCCGGGCCGACGGCCTGCCCTGGACGGCCGCCGACGCGGCCCAGCCGGCGGGGCTGATTCTTCCGGCGGGCGCGGCGGGTCCGGCCTTCCTGGCCCTGCCGAACCATTTCGCGATCCGCGCCTACAACAACTCGACCGCCTACGCCCTGGGCATCGGCCTGCTGGCCGACCGCTTCGCCGGAGGCGGACCGCTGGTCACGCCATGGCCGGTGGAGACGGCCTTGTCCTTGTCCGACCGCATGGCCGCCCAGATCGCCCTGGCGCGCGTCGGCTTCAGCCCGGGACCGGCGGACGGGGTGATCGGCGCGGGCACCCGCAAGGCCCTGCGCGCCTGGCAGCAGAGCCAGCAGCTGCCGGCCGACGGCTATCTGTCGAGCGACATGGTCGCCCGGCTCAAGGCCCAGGCGGGGATTAGCCCGTAGAAAAGCTCCCTCTCCCATAGGGAGAGGGTTGGGGTGAGGGGTTATAGCGCCCGACTGAGCGCCGCCACGCCGTCAAACCTCGCAACCTCTCACCCTCCCACCGCTACGCGGCGGGCCCCTCCCTCTCTCTATGAGAGAGGGGTTTAGGTACGCACCTCCATCCAGATCGACCGGCGCTCTCCGGGCTTCAACACCGCCATCCCCGTCTCGCCTTCGCCGAACGGGTTGGGGCGGCTGGCGCAGGGTTCGACGCACAGGAAGTCCTCGCCCGGCGGGACATAGACGTGCAGCCAGCGGCAGTCGGGCGAGGCGGTGACCACCGTGTCGGGGCCGCCAGGCGCGCGGAGCGTCGCCCGCTGGTCCCAGCCGGTATAGCAGTGGTCGATCAGCCCATGACCCTCGATCGGCGCGCCGGCCGCCCAATCGGCTTCCCAAGGTCCCGGATGGTGGAGAGTCGGCAGGACCTCGGTGTCGATCAGCCAGACGCCGTCGTTGGTCGCCGTCAGGGTCTCGCCCGGACGACGCGGGAAATAGGGATGGAAGCCCAGGCCCGCCGGCATCGCCTTCTCGCCGGTGTTGATGACCGTCAGCTCGGCCCGGAAGCTGGCCTCGCCGAGGACGAAGCGCTGCTCGGCGCGATAGGCCCAGGGCCAGGCGTCCGGCGCGTGATCATAGGACAGCAGCGCCTCGCCGCCGGCCGCCCGTTCGAGCGTCCAGGCCGCGCGCCAGCCTTGGCCGTGCAGAGGGTGCGGGTGACCAGCCAGGTTGGGCGGCAGGACGACGCTCCGTCCCTCGAACGCGAACCGGCCATGCGGGATGCGGTTGCAGAACGGGACCAGCGGGAAGCAGGCCGTGGCCAGGGCGTCGGTCACGCCCGGCGCCGCGGGCCGCAGCACGTCGCGGCCGGCCACCGTGAAGCTCGCCACCGCGCCGCCGACCTCGGGAACGAAACTCAGGCGGGCCTGGCCCTTTTCGATGGCGGTCATGCAAAGGCTCCGAAACACGCGTGAAGGCGCATCGGTAGGATCATTCGACCCTTGGGCCAAGTCCGATGGTAGCGCTCTCATGGTCTTGCGCCGGGCGCCCGCCCAAGCTCAATTGGGGCCATGGTCGAAACCCTCTCGGCGAAGGAAGCCCGGCGCATCGCCCTCGCGGCCCAGGGCTTCGGGCGTCCGCGCCCGGCCAAGCCCGGCAAGCGCCACCTGCTCACGACGATCGAGACCCTGGGCGTCGTCCAGATCGATTCCGTCAACGTCGTCTCGCGCTCGCACTACCTGCCGTTCTTCTCCCGCCTCGGACCCTACGACCGGACGACGCTGGAGGACCTCGCCTGGGGCCGGCGACCGGCCCTGGCCGAGTACTGGGCGCACGAGGCCTCTCTGACGCCGCTGTGGATCCATCCTCTGCTGCGCTGGCGGATGCAGGACGCGGCCGAGGGCGTCGGCGTCTGGAAGGGCGTGGCGTCGTTCCTGAACAGCCACGGCGACTTCATCGACCAGGCGCTCGACGCCGTGCGCCAGCGCGGCCCGCTGCCCGCCTCGGCGCTGGAGCTGGGCGCGCGCGGCGAAGGCGGCTGGTGGGGCTGGAGCGAGGCCAAACACGCGATGGAGTGCCTGTTCTGGACCGGCCGCCTGACCACCGCCACGCGGCGCGGCAGCTTCGAGCGGGTCTACGACCTGCCCGAGCGGGTGCTGCCGGCGGCGATTCTGAACACCCCGACACCCGACCGCGCCGAGGCCTGCCGGAGCCTGCTGGCCACCGCCGCCCGCGCCATGGGCGTGGCGACCGAGCGAGACCTGCGCGACTACTTCCGGCTCGGCCTGGCCGACGCCCGCCGGGGCGTGGCCGAACTGGTCGAGGACGGCGTCCTGACGCCGGTGAGCGTGAAGGGCTGGGATCAGCCCGCCTATCTCTGGCCCGAGACTCGCCGTCCGCGCGCGATCAAGGCCCAGGCCCTGCTCTCACCGTTCGACAACCTGATCTGGTTCCGCGAACGGACCGAGCGGCTGTTCGGCGTGCGGGTGCGGTTGGAGATCTACACCCCGGCCCACAAGCGCGAGCACGGCTATTACGTACTGCCGTTCCTGCAGAACGAGGCGATCACGGCCCGCGTCGACCTCAAGGCCGACCGCAAGGCTGGCCGCCTCATGGTGCTGGCCGCGCACGCCGAACCGGACGCCAATCCGCGCACGGCCGAACTTCTGGCCGACGAGCTCGAGACCATGGCGCGCTGGCTGGGCCTGGGCGGCGTCGAGGTGGGAGCCACCGGCGGCCTCGCGCCCGATCTGGCGGCGCTGACGCCCCCCACGGCGCGCCCTGGCCGCGACATTTCGCCACACGAAACCGAAACCTGACACGGCGGACCCGGCGCCGGCGAACCCGCAATGGGGCCAAAGCGCCACGAGCTTCGTCGTTTTCGCGCTCGGCGCGCCTCCCCCCGCCGCCGTCAGCCCCGGTCCGACCGCGTCGCGCGAAGTTTCGGCGTCTGCAACAAACGATCGTCTTTCGGCCCAAAAGATGGATATTGCTCCGCCTTCCAGGGGTGGTGATCGGACCGGGTGATCTCTTGAACGTGACGGGCGCGGACAAGGCCGCGCTGTTGATCCTGTATGCGGAAAAGCGGGCCAATCTGGTTCGTTTCTTCGCCGCGCGCCTGGGCTCCCGCGCCGAGGCCGAGGATCTCGTGCAGGATCTCTATCTGCGTCTGACCGCCATGGACGCGACCGCGCCGGTCGACAATCCGTCGGCCCTGCTGCACCGGATCGGTTCGAACCTGATGCTGGATCGCCTGCGCAGCCAGAAGCGGGCCGGCGTCCGCGACAGTGATTGGCGCGAGATCAACACTACCATACTGGCCGGCCACGAGGTCGCCGACGATCCCTCCGCCGACGAGGTGGTCGCCGCCCGCCAGCGCCTCAAGGCGCTCGTCGAGGCGGTCGACGACCTGCCGGAGAAGACCCGCCACGCCTTCCAGCTGCACAAGCTGGACGGCCTCAGCCACGCCGAGACCGCCCGCCGCATGGGCATCAGCGTCAGCACGGTGGAAAAGCACATCAGCGCCGCCTTAAAGACCCTGACGAGGCGACTGCGTTGATTTATGCACAGTCAGATGGAGGGCGGAGCATCGTCGCGACGTCGAATTCCAGGGGGATGATGGGTCCTCGTCGGAGCAACGCCGGATGAGCCGGTCAGCGCAGCATCTGCAAGAGGCGGCCGATTGGCTGACCCGACTGCAGCGGCCGGAGGTCGAAGAGACCGACTGGCTGGCGTTCGACGCCTGGCTTTCCGAGCCGGGCGCGCAGGAGGCGTATGACGCCATCCAGGCCGTCGACGAGGAGATCTTCCAGCGGGGTCCGGCCGTCCGGGGGGAATTGGCCGAACCCAGGCGCGTCGCGGCGAAGCGGATGTTCACGATCGACTGGCGTTGGCTGGGCGGTCTGGGCGTGGCCGCCGCCGCGACGGCCATCGCCATCGTCGTCGCGCCGTGGGGCGAGCTCGTCCCTCAGCCGGACACGCTCTACACCACCGCCAAGGGCGAGAACCGCGCCATCCAGCTGGCCGATGGCAGCCACATCGACCTGAACACCGACTCGCACCTGTCCGTCCGACTGGAAAAGGACGCGCGCCGCGTGACCGTCCACGAAGGCCAGGCCCTGTTCGACGTGGCCCACGACAGCGCCCGCCCGTTCCTGATCACCGCCGGCGACGAGACGGTGCGGGTGGTGGGCACCCGCTTCGACGTGCGCCGCCGCGACGGTCAGCTCAGCGTCACCGTGCTGCGCGGCCTGGTCGAGGTGTCGACCGACGGCCAGGACACGCCGATCCGCCTGCGCCCAGGCCAGATGCTGGAGCATGTCGAGGGCGCCTCGGACGTCTCGGTCCGCGCCGTCGCGGCCGAAGATCAGGTCGGCTGGCGCTCGGGCCGGCTGATCTATCGGGACCAGCCGCTGGGCCGGATCGTCAGCGACATGAACCACTACTTCGAGCGGCCGCTTCGCCTCGAAGGAGAAAATACCGCCAACCTTCGGTTTTCCGGCGTATTGATCGTGGATGGACAGGATGCGATGGTTCGCCGCCTGACCAGCCTGATGCCGATTTCGGCGAAGCCGACCGATGATGCCATTGTCCTGCGCGGAAGGCCGTCCGCTTCGAACTAGCGCGCGCCAGCGGGCCCGACCCTGAGACGGGCCCTTCTTCTTTTCGTGGCTGGCGCCTTGGGACTAGGCTTCAGCGGGCGCGGCGCAGCCGCCGCCGAAGCGCGAACGCGCCTGGACATCCGCAAGCCAACCGCCTCCGAGACCCTGATCGAGCTGGGCGTCCGCATGGGCGTGAGCCTCGGCGGCGTCGAGGCCTGCAAGGGTTCCGGCGCGCCGCTGGTCGGTCCCTTCACCCTCAAGGACGCGCTTGACCGGGCCATCGCCGGCAAGGGCTGCAGCTACGTCTTCGTCGACGCGCATACGATCCGGTTCTCGCCCGCCAGGGCCGCCCCCGCCCCTCGCCCGGCGGTGACGCTCCGCACGGCCGCCGTCGCGACGCCCGAGCCTGTCGCGCCGCTGGCCCCGCTGGTCATCACCGCCGGCAAGCGCCCGCCGCGCCTGGGCAGCCTGCCCGGCGGCGTCAGCATCATCGGCTCGCCGCAGTTGCAGGACACCGGCGTCGGGGAGACGGCGTCCGTCGCCCGGCAGACGGCCGGGTTCATCACCACCAACCTGGGCGCGGCGCGCAACAAGATCCTGCTGCGGGGCCTCTCGGACGGCACCTTCACCGGCCGCACCCAGTCGACGGTCGGCACCTATCTCGACGACGTGCCGGTCAACTACAACGCCCCCGATCCCGACCTGCGCCTGATCGACGTCACCCGGGTCGAGGTGCTGCGCGGTCCGCAGGGAGCCCTCTATGGCGGCGGGTCGCTGAGCGGCATCTACCGCATCGTCACCCACGCGCCGGAGTTGGGCGTCTATGGCGCCTCCGTCGGCGCGACCGTCGCCCAGACGGATTCGGGCTCGTCCAGCTATCGTTTCGAGGGCGTCGTCAACGTGCCGACCAGCCAGGGCTCGGCGCTGCGGGCGGCGATCTATCATGACGTCGACGGCGGCTATCTGGACGACGTGAACCTGCGCCTGTCCAATGTCGACCGGACCACGCGCCGCGGCGGCCGTGTCGCCTGGCGCGCCGACCTGGGCCAGTGGCAGGTCCGGCTGGGCGTGGCGGGCCAGAGCGTCTCGTCCAAGGACACCCAGTACGTCACCCTGGCCCCCGGCGGGCCACGCCGCGCCAACCAGGTGCGCGAGACCCACCGCAACCGCCTGGGCCAGACCTCCCTGAAGATCAGCGGCTCGGGCGACTGGGGCCGGTTCGAGTCGGTCACCGGCTATGTCGCCCACAGGTTCGCCAGCCGCTACGACGCGACCCTGTCCCTGACCCAGTTTTCCGAGGAAGCGATCGAGCTGGGCCTCTACGACGAAGCCTCCCGCGTGCGCATGGTCGTGGAGGACGCCCTCTACACCGGGCCCGAACGCGGTCGGCTGCGCTGGCTGGTGGGCCTGTTCACGGCCACCAGCATCGAGGAGAGCGACGCCGAGCTGCGCGCCCGCACCGGCGCCGTCACCCGCAGCTACTACGACGAGGATCGCAAGGACCGGCTGAACGAATACGCCCTGTATGGCGAGGCCACCTACGACCTCGGCGCGGGCTGGAAGGTCGCCCTGGGCGGACGGACGTTCCGGACCACGGTCCACACGCGTTCCTATGTCCTGGCGCCATCGCCAGGCGTCTCGCGCGACATGGACCGGACCGCCTCGTTCAGCGGCGTCTCGCCCAAGCTCTCGGTGCAGCGCGACCTGGCCGGCGGCGGGCTGATCTACGCCCTGACCTCCGAGGGCTATCGCGCCGGCGGCTTCAATTCCGGCGGCCTGGTGACGCCCAACGAAACCCGCCGCACCTTCCGTCCCGACCACCTGCGCAACTACGAGATCGGCGCGACTCTGAATCCGTTCGGAGGCCGGATGAACCTGCGGGCGGCGCTGTTCTACGACAACTGGCGCAACATCCAGACCGACCAGTACTTCGCCTCGGGCCTGTCCTACACCGCCAATATCGGCGACGGTCGCAACCGCGGCGTGGAGATCGAGGCCGCCTGGCGGGCCACCTCCCACCTGACGGTCAGCGGCAACGCCCTGTTCAACGAGCCCAAGCTGACCCGCATCGCGCCCGGCTACGGCATCAGCGACAGCGCCAGTCTGCCCGGCGTCCCCGACGTCTCGTTCGGCAGCCTCGTCACCTATCAGCGCCCGATCACCGCCGCCGCCTCTCTGATGCTGACGGCCGAGACCGGCTACATCGGCCGCTCGCGCCTGACCTTCGACCCGCGCTACTCGCCGTCGATGGGGGGCTACTACACCGGCAAGCTGTCGGCCCAGGTGATGACCGACCGCTGGCGCGCGGCCCTGTTCGTCAGCAACCCGTGGAACAGCTCCAGCGACACCTTCGCCTATGGCAACCCGTTCAGTTTCGGCCAGGTCCGCCAGGTGACGCCGCAGCGCCCGCGCACCTGGAGCCTGGCCCTGTCGGCCAATTTCTGAGCGCGGCCTTGTTGCAAAGCTTACACATTTCCTGAGCCCGGGACGGGGGGCCGCCTTCCCTGGCGGCGTCATCACCTCGAGGGCGATCGCGGGGCGTGGTCGCTCGATCAGGGATTCGAGTGATGACGAAGCTTTCGGCGCTGGTCTGCGCGCACAACGAAGAGCAACGCTTGCCCGCCTGCCTGGCGGCTCTGTCGTTCTGCGACGAGATCGTGGTGGTCGCCGACCGCTGCAGCGACGGCACCGAGGCCGTGGCCCGCCAGTACGGCGCCCGCGTCGTCTCGGGCATCTTTCCGATCGAAGGGCCCCGCAAGCACGCGGGCCTGGCCCGCTGCTCCGGCGACTGGATCCTGGAGCTGGACGCCGACGAGGGCGTCACCCCGGCCTTCGCGCGGGAAGTGCGCGAGACCATCGCGCGCGCCGACGCCGCCGACTGGTACCAGATTCCGATCGACAACTATGTCGGCGAGCAACTGGTCCGCCATGGCTGGGGCGGCTCCTTCGGCACCTCCTCGGCCGCGCGCCTGTTCCGTCGCGACGTCAAGTCGTGGAAGTCCGAGCGCGTGCACCCCGGCGCCAAGCTGGAGGGCACGTACGGCGGCCGTCTGACCCAGCCCCTGCGACACATGGTGGACGAGGACATCGGCGACATGCTCGCCCGTCTCTCGCGCTATACCGCCCTGCGCGCCCAGGACCTGGCCGACAGCGGCAAGATCAAGGGACTGGCCGACGACACCTTCCGAGGCCTCCGTCGGTTCTTCAAATGCTACGTCTCGCGCAAGGGCTATCGCGAGGGCGACCTGGGCTTCCTGATCTCGCTGATGGCGGCGCTCTATCCAATCCTCTCGAACCTGCGGGCCCGCGAGATCCTGCGCAACCGCGCCCGCGGAGCCGAGGTTTCCAGCCCCGCGCCGGCCGCCCTGCCGCTGCGCCGCGTCGAGGCCGCCGGCCAGTAGGTCCTCGCCGCCGATGCCGCCCTCAGCGCCTCTCGTCTTTCGCCTGATCCTGGACCAGGAGCTCCGGCGCTGGGCCCGGGCAGGCCGCGCGCCCGTCCTGTGGTGGCGCGACGACGACGCGCGCGCGCCGACCGAGGCGCTGGAGCGATTGCTGGACCTCTCGCGCCGTCACGACGCGCCGCTGACCCTGGCGGCGATCGCCGGCCCTCATCTGCCGGCGCTGGTCCGCCGCCTGGAGGGCGAGCCAGGCGCCGAGATCGCGGTTCATGGGTTCACGCACGTCAATCGCCAGCCGCCGGGCCGAGCCTATGGCGAGGTCGTCGCCGAAGACGACGTCGCGTGGGTGCGAGCCCAACTTCGGGCGGCGGTGATGACGTTTCATCGCGCCGGCGCCCAGCCGACGCTGTTCGTGCCGCCATGGAACAACCTGGCGCCGCAGATGCTGGAGGCCCTGGCCGACTCGCCGATCCGCGCCGTCTCGGCCTTCGAGCAGCCCATGGGGACGCATGAGGGGCTCTTCCGCCTGGACGCCCACCTCGACGTTCTGCGCTGGAAGGGCGGCGGCCGGTTCCGGGGAAGCTGGCGGTTCCTGTCGCGGCTACGCCGTATGATGGCCGAGCGCCGCGCCTCGGGCCGATGGAACGAGCCGATCGGCCTCCTGACCCATCACCTGGATCACGATCGCGCCACGTGGCGGTTCCTGGAACAATTCCTGGCGGTGTTTCCGGTCCGCGCCCGTCGGGACCTGGCGAACGCCAAGCTCCGCGAGCCCACGGCCCTCAGCGCCTGAACAGGCTCTAGAGCATTTTTCGAGCGAAGTGGTCCCGGTTCGCGTGAAGAAAAATGCGCTAAACAAAAGACTAGAGCTCACGGCCGACGCAGTCAGGTCGTGAAATGCTCTAGGCCAGTTCCGGACGGTCGCGCAAGCACTCGCCGATGGCGCGGGCGCAGCCCGGGATGCCCAGGGCGCCCACGAACGACATGGCTACGGCGCAGACCAGCATGATCGGTTGGAAGATGCGCATTGGGAATCTCCACGCGGCGTTCGTCGGTGGCACTGTGCCGGAACTGTAAGACGGAACCTTGACGATTGTTCCGGGCGCGAACGGAAAAATTCAGAACGCGGCTTTTTTGCCGCGCGCGCCGCCCAGAGCGTAGGCCGTGCGGGCCGCCTCGATCCGGCCGAGCTTGGCGTATAGCGCGCCCCAGTCGTCGGCCTCCGCGATCGGCGCCCACAGCGCCTCGACCTCATCGATCAGCAGTTCCTCGGGCTCGGGACGCTGGAAGATCGGATCGGCCAGGCGCTCTGGACGATCGGGCTCGTAGCCGCCCAGATGGGCGCGGAACGTCCCGAAAGCCTCGGTGTCGTAGAGCGCCGCGCGTGGGCCGGCCAGGGCCCGCGCCTCCGAGGCCTCGCCGCCGAACCAGTCGAAGAAGAAGGGCTCCCAGCGCAACGCCTCGCCGCCCTCGGCCAAGGCGCGGAAGGCGGCGTTGACCAGCTCGACGTCCTGCTCGGCCCCCCGGCTCGCAACGCCCAGACGGTCCAACATGGCTTCGCGCAAGGCCGTCCTATAGGCGTCCGAAAAGCCGTTCAGCGCCGAGAGCAGCCCGGCCTGCTCGCCGACCAGGGTCAGGCAGGCGGCCAGCTGCTGCAGGTTCCAGAACACCGTCTCCGGCTGGCGGCCGAAGCTGTAGAGGCCCGACTGGTCGAAATAGGCGGCCACGAAGTTCGGATCGTTGCGCGGCAGGAAGCGCCAGGGGCCGTAGTCGAAGCTCTCGCCGGTCACGACCATGTTGTCGGTGTTCAGCACGCCGTGCACGAAGCCGGCGGCCATCCAGCGCGCCAACAGGCGGGCGCTGGCCCCGACCACCGCCTCCAGCAGCGCCGCCGGACGATCGGGCGCGTCGGCCAGATGCGGGTAGTAGGTCTCGACCACGTGGTCGACCAGGACGCCGATCAGGTCGCGGCGGTCGAAATAGGCCAGGCGCTGGAACGTGCCGAAGCGGATGTGGCTGTGCGATAGCCGGGTCAGCACCGCCGAGCGGGTCGGGCTGGGCTCGTCTCCCCGGGTCAAGGCCTCGCCGGTCTCGACAAGGGAGAAGGCCCGCGAAGTCGGGACGCCCAGGGCTTCCAGCTGGCTGGCCGCCAGGATCTCGCGCACCCCGCCCTTCAGGGTCAGGCGACCATCGCCCGCGCGCGACCACGGCGTCTGGCCCGAGCCCTTGGTGGCCAGGTCCAGCAGGCGGCCGCTTCCGGCCTCGCGCAGCTGGGCGAACAGGAAGCCGCGCCCGTCTCCGAGGTCGGGGTTGTAAACCCGGAACTGATGACCGTGGTAGCGCATGGCCAAGGGAACGGACTGATTGTCGGGCAAGGGCGTAAAGCGCCCGAAGTGCGCGAGCCATTCGGCCTCGCCCAAACCGTCCAGCCCCACCGACGACGCGGCGCGATCGTTCCGGAAGCGGAGGATCGTCTGGGGAAAGTCAGCCGCCTCGACGGGATCGGCGAAATCGCGGCCCAGGAGCTGAAAGCGCGGGTCGGGGCGATAGGGGGGCGCAAGAGGCATGGTCGCCAGATGAGCCCGGGCCGGCGACCATGCAACCCCCGTTCGAATTTTGATAACGCTCAAAGAACGCTGTCGCTTCCCGGCAACAGAACGCGCCAGAACCTTTCACGACAAGGGATTTTGCTTGCCGAGACGGGGGTCGGCGCCTAACCCTTGGCCATCCATTCGAACAATCGTTCGATCGGAACAACGAAAAACAAGCCGGGGGCGGGCAAGCGTTCTCGGCCAACGAACCGAGGTAGGAAATGCGCTTCACCCAGGTGCTTTGCGGCACTGCGTCCGCTGTTGTCCTCGCCGGTCTTGGCGCCTCGAGCGCCGCCCAGGCTCAGACGAGCGACACTCAAACCGTCGACAGCATCATCGTCACCGCCCAGAAACGGGAACAGAACCTGCAGGATGTGCCGGTGGTGGTCACCGCCGTCGGCGCCAAGCTGCTGCAGGACACGGGCGTCAAGGACATCAAGGACCTGACGATCCTGACCCCCGGCCTGACCGTGACCTCGACCTCGTCGGAAGCCTCGACCACCGCCCGCGTGCGCGGCGTCGGCACCGTCGGCGACAACCCCGGCCTGGAAAGCTCGGTCGGCGTCGTCATCGACGGCGTCTATCGCCCCCGTAACGGCGTCGGCTTCGGCGACCTGGGCGAAATGGAGCGCATCGAGGTGCTGAAGGGGCCGCAAGGCACCCTGTTCGGCAAGAACACCTCGGCCGGCGTCATCAACGTGGTCACCAAGGAGCCCGAGTTCGGGTTCGGCGCCAACGGCGAGCTGACCTTCGGCAACTACGGCGCCAAGGGCGCGTCGGCCTCGGTCACCGGCCCGTTGTACGAAGACAAGCTGGCTGGCCGCCTCTATGTCGCCGCCCGCAAGCGCGACGGCTACAATGACGTGATCAACGGCAAGGGTCCGTCCGATCGCGACCAGGACGCCGACCAGAACTTCTACACCGTCCGCGGCCAGCTGCTGTTCGTGCCCGACGACCGGGCCACGTTCCGCGTGATCGCCGACTACAGCCGCCGCGACGAGAACTGCTGCGGCGCCGTGCAGATCCGCACCGGCCCCACGGCCGGCATCCTGGCCCTGGTCTCGGGCCAGGCGACGCCTCTGGCGATGACGGCCGATCCGTTCAACCGCGTGGCCTATTCCAACCGCGGCGCGCCGGCCAAGATCGAGGACAAGGGCGTTTCGCTGCAGGGCGACATCGACTTCGACTGGGGCACGCTGACCAGCATCTCGGCCATCCGCAACTGGCGCACCGACAACGGTCAGGACGCCGATTTCTCGACCGCCGACCTGGTCTATCGCAACAAGGATGGCACCAACTATTCGGAGTTCCGCACCTATACCCAGGAACTGCGACTGGCCGGCAAGACCGACAAGTTCGACTGGCTGTTCGGCGCCTTCCTGGCCGACGAGCGCCTGGCGACCCGCGCCAACTTCCTGTTCGGCAATGACTACGAGCAGTACCTGGGCCGGCTGCTGTCGCGCTCGGCCGCCAATCCGGCGGGCCTGGCCAACTTCGTCGGCCTGCTGCTGAACCGCGCGCCGAACACCTCGTTCGTGGGCGGCAAGGGCCTGCTCGACCGCTACGACCAGCGCGCCACCACGATCGCGCTGTTCACCAACGACACCTGGCACGTGACCGACGCGTTCGAGATCACCGCCGGCCTGCGCTACACGTCGGAAGAAAAGAAGCTCGACACCTTCCAGACCAACACCGACGGCGGGATCGCCTGCGGCACGGCCCTGTCGCCCGCCGGTCAGGCCCGCATCGCCAGCATCGTCGGCGCGGCGGCCACCCCGACCATCATCGGCAACCTCTGCCTGCCCTGGGCCAACCCGCTGTTCAACGGTCGCGGCACCCACCAGACGCGGTCGGACAAGGAATGGAGCGGCACGCTCAAGGCCTCGTACCGCTTCTCGCCGGAGGTCTTCACCTACGCCTCGTTCGCCCGCGGCTACAAGGGCGGCGGCTACAACCTGGACCGCACCCAGTCGTCGAACGGCCTGCCCTCGGGCACGTCGGGCGTGACGCCGATCTACGACACCTCGTTCCCGGCGGAATTCGTCGACAGCTACGAGCTCGGCATCAAGAACACCCTGTTCAACCGCACGGTGCTCTTCAACGTCAGCGGCTTCTATCAGAAGTTCACCGACTTCCAGCTGAACACCTTCCTGGGCACCTCGTTCGTGGTCCGCTCGATCCCGGAAGTGAAGTCCAAGGGCGTCGACGCCGACTTCCTGTGGTTCACCCCGATCCATGGCCTGATGGTCCAGAGCGGCTTCACCTACGCCCTGACCAAGTACGGCGACCAGCCGATCCCGAACGACCCGGGCAACGCCCTGGCCCTGCTGCCGGGCAGCCGCATGTCCCTGGCGCCGAAGTACTCGGCCTCGGGCTCGTTGACCTACGAGACCCCGGTCGGCGACAACCTGAAGGCCCGCTTCAACATCGGCGCCAAGTACTCGTCCGCCTACAACACGGGCTCGGACCTGTTCCCGCCGAAGGTGCAGAAGGCCTTCACCGTCGTGAACGGCCGTGTGGCCCTGGGCTCGGCCGACGATCGCTGGACCGTCGAACTGTGGGGCCAGAACCTGTTCAACGAGAAGTACTATCAGGTCGCCTTCAACGGCACCCTGCAGGGCTCCTCGGGCCTGTCGGCGACGCAGCCCACCTACAACGCGGCGCTGGACACCATCACCTACAACGCGTTCCTCGGCGCGCCGCGCACCTACGGCGTGACCCTGCGATCCAAGTTCTAACTGGGAGGGGGAACCGGCGAAGCCCGCAAGGCCTCGCCGGCTTTCAGAAGAGGGGAAGGGCGATCCGGCGTCGGGTCGCCCTTTTCCGTTTCCGCTTTTCAATTTCAGCTTTTCCACTTCGGGGGGTTTCGGATCCGGGCGCATCACCTCAGCATGGCGCGGGGGTATTCGTTCGAGCCGGGAGACCACGCCCATGAAGACGGTCCGCTTCCTCGCGATCTGGATCTGCCTCGTGATCGGCCTGGCCTTGGGCGCCTGGAGCCTGCGCCCGCCCGCCCCGGTCTCCGCCGCCGCCCCGCCCGCCGCGTTCTCGGCCGAGCGGGCCATGGCCGACGTGACCGCCATCGCCCAGGCCCCGCACCCGACCGGCTCGGCCCAGATCGCCAAGGTGCGCGACCACCTGCTGGCTCGGATCGGCGAACTGGGCCTCGAGGTCTCCGTGCGCCCCGGCGAGGGCTTCCGCGCCGGCGGCGAGGACGGCCGCGCGCTAACCGTGGCCTCGGTCCAGAACCTGGTCGGCGTCCTGCCCGGAACCGATCGCGACCTGCCGGCCATTCTGGTCATGAGCCACTATGACTCGGTCCCCAACTCGCCGGGCGCCGCCGACGACGCGGCCGGCGTCGCCGCGGCGCTGGAGATCGCCCGGGCGCTGAAAGCCGGCGGCCCTCGCCTGCGCGACGTCATCTTCCTGTTCACCGACGCCGAGGAGCCGGGCCTGCTGGGCGCGGACGCCTTCTTCGCCCGCGACCCGACGCTGGAGCGCGTTGGCCTGGTGGTGAACATGGAAGCGCGCGGCGACGCCGGACGGGCGGCCATGTTCCAGACCGGTCCGGGCAACGGCGCGCTGATCGGAGTCTTCGCCCGATCGGCCAAGGGCCCGTCGGCCAATTCGCTGGCCTCGGCGGTCTATGAGCGGATGCCGAACGACACCGACTTCACCCACGCGGTGAAGCGCGGCCTGCCCGGGCTGAACCTGGCGTTCATCGACGACCAGCTGGCCTATCACACGCCCCTGGCCCGGCCCGATCATCTGGAGCGCGGAAGCCTGCAGCATGTCGGCGACCAGGCCCTGCCGACCATCCGCGCCCTGGCCGACGCCGCGCAGCTGCCGGCCAAGACGCCCAACGCCATCTATTCCGACGTGCTGGGCCTGTTCATGGTCAGCTATCCGCCGGTCGCCGGCTGGGCGCTATTGGGCCTGGCCGCGGCGCTGATCCTGTTCACCGCCTGGCGCACCCTGAGCCTGGGCGCGGCCAGCGGCTGGGAGATCGCCCGCGGCGCGGCGGGCCTGCTGCTGCTGGCGACCACCGCGGCCCTCGTGCTGCACCTGGCCGGCCGCCTGCTGGCGATCGGCGACGGGCAAAGGCTCTACGGCCTGCTGCCGCGCTTCGACTGGCTGCTATGGGGCGCGGGCCTGCTGGCGATCGCCGCCGGCCTCGCCGTGGCCACGGCCCTGGCGCGCGGCGCCGGCCGGATCATCCCCTGCGTGGTCGCCCTGACCCTGGGCGGCGCGTGCAGCCTGATCGGAGGCTTCGATCCGGTCGGCCTGGGCCTGGGGATCGGCGCCGCCGTGCTGGCCGCCCTGGCCCTGGGCTTCAAGACCGAGGCGCTGGGCGTCTGGATCGGCGGACTGATCGTGCTGCTGGCGCTGGCCACCGCCGCCCAGGTCACCGTCCCCGGCGCCACGGTGATGCTGACCTGGCCGCTGCTGATCGCGGCCCTGGGCGCGGCCCTGGTCATCGGCGTCGGCGGGACGCGGGACAAGCGCGTGGCCATGGCCCTGACGCTGGCGGTCGGCGTCCTGGCGGCGCTGTCGCTGGCCCAGCTGACCGCCTGGGGCGCGTGGACCTTCGCCGGCGTCGGCCTGATGGAGCCGGCGATCCTGGCCTTGTTCGCCATGCTGGCCGCCCCGGCCCTGTCGCCGCTGACCCACGACTTCGCCGCCACCCGCTGGGCCTGGCGCGCGGCCACCGTGCTCGCCCTGGCCGGCGGAGGCCTGATCGCCGCCGCCGGCCAGCTGGGCGGCGACGCCGAGCGGCCGGCGGCGACCCGCGCCCTGCACGTGGCCGACCTCTCGACCGGCAAGGCTTGGCGCGTGGCCGACCAGCCGCGCCTGGACGCCTGGACCAAGGCCGCCCTGCCCGACGACGGCGGCTCGTCCCCGGCCAAGCAGACCCTGCCGCCGTTCTGGAGCCAGCCGACCTGGATGTCCGAGACCCGGCCCGCGCCGGTCGAGGCGCCGCAACTGACCGTCGACCGCGCCGACGACCGCCTGCTGGTGCGCCTGATCCCGGCCCCGGGCGCGGAGCTGGTCAGCATCCGCCTGCGCCCCAGCGCCCCGCTCAGCCAGCCGCGCCTCAACGGCCGGCCGATCGATCTCGAGACCCAGGCCGGCGAGTGGTCGAGCCTGACCTACCACGCGCCCGATCCGAACGGCGTCACCCTCAGCTTCACGACCCAGGGTTCCGGCAAGGTCGAGGTCGCGGCGCTGGAATATCACGACGGCTGGCCGACCCTGGCCAAGGCCCCGCCGCCCAAGCCGGCCGGGCTGATGGCCTTTGGCATGTCGGACAAGACCGCGGTGCTGGTGCGGGGCGGGATGGGGTGGTGAGATTCGGCTAGCCGCCTTTACGGCTTCGCCACCCGCAAAACATCCCGCCTCCCCAGGCCTCGTGCCTGGGGCCCATCGGTCAGCCGGCGCCGCTTCCGACCAGCGCTCGCCCACGCTGGCGGAGCCCCGCTCTTCATCGCGCCGCCAGGCCGCACCATGGGTCCCTCGCCACAAGGGCGAGGAAGGCGGCGTTTAGAGATGGCTTTGGCTTGGCCCGGCGGTCAGGGCCTCAGACCCCGAACACCCCGTCCCCCGGTTCCTTCGCGTACAGCGCCGCCACCCGGTCGGCGCGCCGCTCCAGAGTCGCGCGCTGGTTGACGTAGCCCTTGTCGGTGATTTCGCCCGCGTCGATCGAGGGCGGTTCGGTCAGGATGGTGAAGCGCGCCACCCGCCGCGAGGAGCCGCCGGCCCCGGCGTTGAAGGCCGAGAGCCGCGCTCCCACGATCGCCACCAGCTTGTCCAGCGGCGTCCCCGGCCCCGGATCGGCGACCAGGGCCGCGAGGCCCGCCGGCGAAGGCCACAGCATGGCGCCGATGAACGGCTTGTCCTGGCCGGTGATCACCGCGTCCTGGATGTAGGGGCTGCAGGCGGCGACGATGTCGGGCCGCAGCACCCCGACGCTGACCCAGGTGCCGGTATCCAGCTTGAAGTCCTCGGTCACCCGGCCGTCGAACACCAGGCCCTTGGCCGGATCGTCCGGATCGACGAAGCGCGCCGCGTCGCCCAGCCGGTAGAAGCCCTCCTCGTCGAAGGCCGCCGCCGTCTTCTCCGGGTCCTTGTGGTAGCC
>NZ_DATFAV010000086.1:0-13681 GCF_035254145.1 Caulobacter sp.
CAGCGTCAGTTCCGGCGGCGCCAAGGAAACGGCGCGTTTCATCGCCCGTCCCAGCATCGCCACCTTGGAAACCTCGGCCAACAGCCAGGCCTTCCAGGCCGGCTGGAAGAGCACCGGCTGCGGCTTCTGATTATCCCGCCGCGGCGTTCCGCCCAGGCGGACGCACGGGTCATGCACGATCGATCGCCAGGCTCCCCACTGTCGCCTGGCGGCGACGAACATCGGTCATAGATAAGTGGTGAGCGCATCCAGCCAAGGCCGGATCCCGCCCGGTAGATCATCGCCGCAGTTTACCTAAGATAATCCCCCAGAGACCGCCATGACCTCCCTTCTGACGATCAACGCCGAGAACCTTCAACGCAGCACGCAGAGCTTTTATATCTTCCAGGAGCCTTCCATCTATTCAGGTGGCCAAACCGTTTACATCAACAGTCTCTATTGCCAGACCCTGGGAAACTACGAATCCACCGGCGCGACGCTCACGTTCCAGGCGAATATGCAGTCCTTCGCGGCCATCCAGCAGGCGCACAGCTACCCGGTGGTCGGCCAGCCTTCGGGCTTCGCCTCAGCCTTCTACCCTATCGACCTGGCGCCGACCCATGGCGCGACGAACCACTGGACCACCGCCTCCGTCGCCCCGCTCGGCCTGACGAGGCCGACCGCCGGCGTCGGCGTGCGGCCCGGCGCCTTCCGGATCACGACCCCGAGCTACTCGCCGCCCGCCTTCTACAATATTGGCTCGGCGGTCCAGATAAACGGCGGCCTCGCCCTGTCGAACTTCGTGATCGCCGACCCCGTCAGCGACATCGACTGCCAGCCGATTCTGCAGTTCTACGTCCAGACTGGGCGCTACATGCCGGGCATGGTGACGAACTTCAACCAAGCCGCCATGAACGCCGCCCTCTGCGACTTTACGGGCGGCCACTCGGTCATCAACGTCACGCTGAACCCGGACGGCTCCTGGACCACCAGGATCATCCTATAACCCCCGGAGCTAGCCAGCCTGATCGCCGCCGTCGCTTCGCGGCGGCGTGAATGGGCTTTCCTACGCGGCCGTCGCCGGCTCCAGCTTGTAGACGCGGGAGCAGTACTCGCACGTCACGTGGATCTTGCCGTCCGGCTCGACCATGTCGGCCACTTCCTCGGCCGAGAACGAGTCCAGCACCACGCCGATCCGCTCTTCCGAGCAACGGCAGAAGGCCCGCATCGGCTTCTGGTCGAGCAGCCGCACGCCGTCCTCGTTGAAGAGGCGCCACAAGAGGGTCGGCGTCGAGACCATGGGATCGACCAGTTCGTCCTCGCCCGTGGTCTCGAACAGGGCCTGGGCATGGGTCCAGGCGTCCTGGGTGTCGCCGCGCGCCTGGTCGCCCGCGATGACCTGGATCAGGATGCCGCCGGCGCGCCACCTGGGCCCCTCGCCCGTATCGACCTGGCCAACGGCCAGACGGACGCGAGTCGGCGTCTGCTCGGACTGAGCGAAATACTGCTCGGCGCACAGGGCCAGGGTCTCGCCCTCGATCGGCGTCACGCCCTGATAGCGGTCCATGTCCGGTCCCTGGTCCAGGGTCATGATGAACACGCCGCCGCCCAGCAGGGTCTTGGCCCCCGGACGCGCGAAGCCTTCCGACACGGCCGCGACCTCGTCGGGATCGAAGCGGCAGTAGCCGCGCAGGCCGCCAGAGGTGTCGTAGTCGACGACCACGTAGCGCACGGCGCCCTCGCCCTGGGCCTGGATGATCAGCCGCCCTTCGAACTTAAGGCTGGAGCCGACCAGGGCGGCCAGCGCGCAGGCCTCGCCCAGCAGATTGGCCACCGGCTCGGGATAGGCGTGGCGCGTCAGCACCTCGTCGACGGCGTCGCCCAGCCGGACGACGCGGCCGCGCACGGGCAGGCCTTCGATCTGGAACGCGGAGACGACGTCGTCGAGGACGCCGGGATTGGGGGCGATGTCGGTCATGGGGAGGCTAGATAAGCGGTCTGATCGAAATTGCGAGCCTCGTCGCCGTTCCCGCATCGCGGCGACTGTCTCTGATTTGAGTATCGCGGCGTCCTGCCGCATTGCAGCGCTTGAGGAGTCGGCTCACCTCTTGAGCGCCGTCGCTCTTTGCCCATACGCGCCGGCGCAGTCGGCCAGCGCATCTCCAACCGGGCGCTGGCCGGCGCCCTTCCTTAGCTTACCCGATCGCGCCGAAAGCCCAGGCGAGCACCGACTTTTGCGCGTGGATGCGGTTCTCGGCCTCATCCCAGACCAGCGAGCGCGGGCCGTCCAGCACCGCGTCGGTGACTTCCTCGCCCCGGTGGGCCGGCAGGCAGTGCAGGAAGACGCCGTTGCCGGCGGCCAGGTCCATGAGCCCGTCATCGACCTGATAGGGCTCCAGAGCGGCCAGGCGCTCGTCGTGGTCGGTGTCGCCCATCGAGACCCAGGTGTCGGCCACGACCACGTCGGCGCCGCGCACGGCTTCCTTGGGGTCTGCGGTCATGCTGACCCTGCCCTGCAGGCTTTCGGCGCGCGCCAGATCGTGCAGGTCGGCGTGATAGACCGCCGGGCAGGCGATCTTCAGCTCGAAGCCCAGCAGCGGCGCGGCGTGGATGAAGCTGGAGCAGACGTTGTTGCCGTCGCCGACCCAGGCGATCGTCTTGCCGGCGATCGAGCCGCGATGCTCCTCGATGGTCAGGATGTCGGCCATGATCTGGCACGGGTGACTCTTGTCGGTCAGGCCGTTGATCACCGGCACGGTCGAGACCTGGGCGAAGCGCTCGACATCGGCGTGGCTGTTGGCGCGGATCATCACCGCGTCGACCATGCGCGAAAGCACCTTGGCGGTGTCCTCGATAGTTTCCCCCCGGCCCAGCTGCATGTCCGACGAGGTCGAGATGATCGCCGCGCCGCCCAGCTGGCGCATGGCCGCGTCGAACGAGAAGCGGGTGCGGGTCGAATTCTTCTGGAAGATCATCGACAGCACCCGATCCTTGGCCGGCGCGTCGACGTCGACCTTGCCCTGCGGCCAGCCCTTGCGGGCGGCCTTGCGGGCGTGAGCGTCGTCCAGCAGCAGGCGCAGAGTCGCGCCGTCCAGCTTCCAAAGGTCGATGAAGTGGCGGGGGGCGGTCATGAGCCAAATCCCTCACGCCCGCTCCGGCGGACCGAAGCGGGCGATTTCAAGAGTTCAGGTGTGTCAGGCGGCGGCCTTGGCGCGAGCGGCCTCGCAGGCCTTCTCGAACTTGGCGATCGCCTCGCTGGCTTCCTCGATAGTCAGGTTCAGCGGCGGCAGCAGGCGCACGCAGTTGTCGCCGCCGCCGGCGACCAGCAGGTGCTGATCGCGAGCCAGAACCATGAACTCGCGGTTGTTCGGGATCAGCTTGACGCCGATCAGCAGGCCCTTGCCGCGGATGTCGACGATGACGTCCGGGAAGCGGTCCTTCAGGCCGTTCAACTGCTGGGTGAAGTAGCCGGCCACGGTCTTCACGTTGTCGAGGATCTCGTCGGTGTTGATCGTGTCGAAGGCCGCCTTGCCGACGGCCATGGCCAGCGGGTTGCCGCCGAAGGTCGAGCCGTGGACGCCCACGGTCATGCCCTTGGCCGCCTCGGCCGTGGCCAGGCACGCGCCGACCGGGAAGCCGCCGCCCAGGGCCTTGGCCACGGCCATGATGTGCGGCTCGCCGCCCGGGGCCCATTCGTAGGCGAACAGCTTGCCCGTCCGCCCCATGCCGCACTGCACTTCGTCATAGATCAGCAGCACGCCGTGCTCGTCGCAAAGCGAGCGCAGGCTGACCAGGCAGTGCTCGGGAACGGCGCGCGCCCCGCCCTCGCCCTGCACGGGCTCGATGATGATCGCGGCCGTGGTCGGGTTGGCGATCGCGGCCTTGAGGGCGTCATGATCGCCGAAGGTCAGCTGGGTGTAGCCCGGCAGGCGGGGACCGAAACCCTCGACATAGCTGGGATTTCCCGAGGCGTTGACCGCCGCGTATGACCGGCCGTGGAACGAGCCGTCAAAGCCGTAGATCTCGGTCCGCTCGGGTTGGCCGTTGGCGGTGTGATACTTGCGGGCCGTCTTCAGCGCGCACTCGATCGCCTCGGTGCCCGAGTTGGTGAAGAACACCACGTCGGCGAAGCTGTGGGCGCACAGCTTGTCCGCCAGCTCTTCCTGCTCGGGGATCCGGTAGATGTTGGAGACGTGCCAGAGCTTCTCGCCCTGGGTCTTCAGCGCCTCGACCAGCACCGGGTGGGCGTGGCCCAGACCGTCCGTGGCGATGCCCGCCACGCAGTCCAGATATTCGCCGCCGTCGGTCGAGTACAGGCGCGCGCCTCGGCCTCGCTCGAACGCCAGCGGGGCGCGGTTGTAGACGCCCATGATGTGGTGCTGCGAGGTGTTGGGCGACGTCACGGTGCTCAAGAGACCGACCTCCCTAAAAGGAAAGAAGCCCCCGCGCTGTTCGCACGGGGACCGGAAGGCCGCAGGTTGTCGCCATGGAACGGCGTCCTGTCAATCAAAGGTCCATGAAAGAGCGCTGAAAAGCTGGCGAAAATCCGCGATTTTGTCGCCAGGGCCACAAGCCGATCAGCTCTTCAGGCGATAGCCGGTGACGAACAGGCGCCAGCACCACAGGAAGAGCGCCACCGCCAGCAGCCCCGTCGACGCCACGCCGATCACGATCGAGCCGTCGGCATGGCCGATGAAGCCATAGCGGAAGCCGTCGATCAGGTAGAAGAACGGGTTGAAATGACTGGCCGAGCGGAATGGCTCGGGCAGCTTGTCGACCAGATAGAACGTGCCCGACAGGAAGGTCATCGGCATGATCAGGAAGTTGGTCACGGCGGCCAGCTGGTCGAATTTCTCGGCCCACAGCCCCGCCAGCACGCCGGCCAGACCCAGGATCAGCGAGGCCACCGCGCCGTAATAGACGATCGCCCAGGGGTGGATGACCGACAGGCCCGCGCCTGGCAGCACGCCGATGACAATGGCCGTCACCGCCCCCACCACGACGCCGCGCGTCGCCGCGCCCAGGGTGAAGGCCGAGACCTGCTCCAGCGCCGACAGCGGCGGCGTCAGGAAGTCCGGCGTCAGGCCCATCATCTTGGCCTGGATCAGCGAGGATGAGGAATTGGCGAAGGCGTTGTTCAGGATCGCCATCATGATCAGGCCGGGCGCCACGAAGTGACCGAAGGTCACCCCGCCCACGGCGGGACGGCTGCCGCCCACGGCGACCACGAACACCAGCATATAGAGAAGGGTCGTCACCACCGGCGCGGCGACCGTCTGCGTACCGACCTTCCAGAAGCGACGGATTTCACGCTGGTAGAGGGTCACGAACCCGCTCCAGTTCCAGCCGTGATAGTCGCGCGGCTGCGGCGGAATGACGCTCTCGGCCATGTCTTTCATGCGCTTAACCCGTTGCCCTGCTTGGCCATGTGCGCTTTGCGCCCCCTTTTCGCAAGCTCGGGCTTGCCTGAATCAACATCTTGTTTCTGTGGACAGAGTCGATGGCGCCCATTGTGCGTTTTAACGTATTCTTTACGATATGTAGTAGGACGACCGCCGGCGGGGCGGTTCGATCACCAGATATGGGGTGACGGGCGTGGGGACGCCCTTCTCCCTTATCGAATGGCGGAGACGGGCTATGAGCTGGACCGACGAACGGGTCTCGACCTTGAAGAAGCTGTGGCTGGATGGGCTTTCAGCCAGCCAGATCGCCAAGCAACTGGGCGGCGTCACGCGCAACGCCGTCATCGGCAAGGTTCACCGCCTTGGCCTGTCAGGCCGCGCGGCGCCCTCGCAGCCGGCCCGACCGGCCTTCAAGGCGCCGCGTCCGGCGCGTCCGGCCACCCAGGCCATGCCGTCGGCGCCGCGCCGCGTGACGCCGATCGAGGCGCCGTCCGCGCCCGTCGCCGCCGCGCCCGCGCCGCTGCCGGCCTTCCGTCACGAGGAGCCGGGTTCGGCCACCGTGCTGACCCTGGGCGCCCACATGTGCAAGTGGCCGATCGGCGATCCGTCGTCGGAAGGCTTCACCTTCTGCGGCCGCCGCTCGTCGGAAGGCCCCTACTGCGTCGAGCACGCCCGGGTGGCCTACCAGCCGCAGCAAACCAAGAAGAAGGGCGGCGCCACCGAGCTCGCCCGTTCGCTTCGCCGCTACATCTAAGAAGAACATAAGGTCTCTCAGGCGGCGGATCCCGGGGCGCTCACGCGCCCCGGGATTTTCCATTTCTGGGGGACCGGCCTAGATAGGGCCCATGACGGACCTTCCGCCAACCGATTCCAACGCGCCGCCCTATTCGGTCTCCGAGCTGGCCTTCGCCCTGAAGCGCACGCTGGAGGATCGCTACGGCTTCGTGCGGCTGCGCGGCGAGCTCAGCAAGGTCACCCATCACGGCAACGGCCACGTCTACCTGACCATCAAGGACGACAAGGCCGCGATCGACGGCGTCGTCTGGAAGGGCAATGTCCGCAGCCTGGGCGTGCGGCCAGAGCATGGGCTCGAGGTCATCGTCACCGGCAAGATCACCACCTATCCGGCCGGCTCGCGCTATCAGATCGTCATCGACAGCATGGAGGCCGCCGGCGTCGGCGCCCTGCTGGCCCAACTGGAGCGCCTCAAGGCCAAGCTCGCGAGCGAAGGCCTGTTCGAGCCGAGCCGCAAGCGTCCCCTGCCCTCGATGCCCGCCGTGGTCGGGGTGATCACCAGCCCGACCGGCGCGGTGATCCGCGACATCCTGCATCGCATCCGCGATCGCTGGCCGTGCCGGGTCCTGGTCTGGCCCGTGGTCGTCCAGGGCGAGGCCGCAGCCGGCCAGGTCAGCGCGGCGATCCGGGGCTTCAACGCCATCGCCCCCGGCGGGCCCGTGCCGCGCCCCGACATCCTGATCGTCGCGCGCGGCGGCGGGTCCGTGGAGGATCTCTGGGCCTTCAACGACGAGGCCCTGGCCCGAACCGTGGCCGAGGGGACCATTCCGCTGATCTCGGCCGTTGGGCACGAGACCGACACGACCCTGATCGACTTCGTCTCCGACCGCCGCGCGCCGACGCCCACGGCCGCGGCCGAAATAGCGACTCCCGTTCTGGCCGAGCTGCGGGCCCTGATCTCGGACTTCGACCGCCGCCTGAACCGCTGCGGATCGCGGGTGCTGGAGGAGCGCCGCACGCGCCTGACCAGCGCCGCCCGCGGCCTGCCCCGCCCGACGGATCTGCTGGCGCTGGCCCAGCAGCGCTTCGACATCGCCTCGGGCCGGCTCGACGCGGCCCTGCAGCGCAACACCGCCGTCCACGCCCAGGACCTGTTGAAGGTCACCGCCCGCCTGACGCCGGACGCCCTGCGTCGCCAACACGCGGCCAAGGCCGAGCGGCTGGCCGACCTGAGCCGCCGGCTCAACGCCTGCGGAACCCGCGCGCCCGAGCGGGCCAGGACCCATGCGCGCCTGCCCGTGCTCTGGGAGCGGCTTCAGTCGGCCGGGACGCGCCGCCTGACCCGCGCCGAAGAGCAGCTGGCCGGCCTGGACAAGCTTCGCCGGTCGCTGGACCCGCGCCGCCCCATGGAGTTGGGCTTCGCCCTGGTGCGAAAGGCCGATGGAACGATCATCCGCTCGTCCGCCGCCCTGGCGCTGGGCGATCACGTCGCCTTGCAGTTCGCGGATGGCGAGCGCGAGGCGGTGATCGGCAATGATGGCCCGCCGCCCTCGGCCGTCCGCCCCGCTCCCGCGCCGCGTCCCAAGCCGCCCCCGCCCAAGACCGAACAGGGCGACCTGTTCTGAACCGCCGCTCCGGCGTAGAGTAGAGCCATGAACGCTTTCGATCGTGATCTCGGAAAGTCCGACGGCTTGGCCGTCCTGCACTATGGCGACGGGGAATACGCCGTGCTGTCGCCCGGCCGTTTCGTGCTATGCGCCGTCACCAACGCCAAGATCCCGTTGGAGGCGCTGCGCTATTGGAGTCCGGAGCACCAGGAAGCCTATGCTAGCGCCGCCGAGGCCCTGAAGCGCTGGCGCCAAGGCTGATCCCCGCCCTCGGTGTTATATCGGCGCCGTCTAAAACGTACCCATTATGGGGTTTTGGCGCCGTTGGAAATCCAGGGCTCCCGAACGCGCATGCTCGCCTGAGCGTTGATGCCGGAGGGGATCTCGGACCTGCCGGACGCGGGCTTCGAACCGCGGCGGCTTGATACGCGCTCTTACACGCGTTTGAAAAAGCTCGAAACGCCAGAGACTTATCTCGACCTTGAGCCCGCCTCGCCGCATTCGCGCGTGAAGACACGCATCCGCCCTCTCTTGGAGCGGACCTTCCGAAGACCTCCCCACAGGGCCAAAAACGGCGCGACGCGCGCCTTTTTTTGCGGTCAAACTCGCGTTATTCGTGTCTAGCGCGAGTTTCAATCCTTCGTTAGCTATGCCGCCCCTATCGGAGCGGTAGGTCGCAGGGGAGCGACCCTCGTCTCAATCTTTCCGTGAAATCCTCGAGGAGGCGGCTCCCGCATGTCGGCGGCGCTCGAAAAGCTGCGCTTTCTGCTGGTGGACGACAACCAGCACATTCGGTCGATCGTCTCGACGATCCTGAAAGGCGTGGGCGTCAGGCAGATCCGCGAGGCGATGGACGGCGCCGAAGGCCTGCAGATCCTGCGGGACTGGCGGACCGACATCGCCATCGTGGACTTCAAGATGAGCCCGCTGGACGGCGTGCAGTTCACCCAGCTGGTGCGCAACGCGCCCGACAGCGTCGATCCCTTCCTGCCGATCATCATGCTGACCGGCTTCGCCGAGCGTCACCGGGTGTTCGAGGCCCGCGACGCCGGCGTCACCGAGGTGGTGGTCAAGCCGGTGACCGCGCGCTCGCTGCTGGATCGCATCAACACGGTTATCTTCCATCCGCGGCCATTCATCCGCTCGGCGGACTATTTCGGTCCATGCCGTCGCCGTCGAAACGATCCCTCCCACAAGGGCCCCTTCCGCCGCCCCGGCGAGCCCGACGCGCCGGACGGCAAGGTCAAGATCTAGGACGGACTCTGCGCGGCGGCGCGCTCCCGCTCGGCCAGCTCCGCATAGACCTCGTTGGGCCAGCGGCGGTGGACCCAGAACCACTCGGCCGGACGCTCGCGGATGCGCTCCTCCATGAAGGCGTTGATCATCCGCACCCCTGCTTCGATGTCGGCCGTGCGGTCGCCCGTCTTCGGCGGGACAATGGGTTCGTGCACCACCGCCCGGAACCGCGCGCCCTTCAGGCGTTGCACCGACATCGGCTGCAGCACGGTCCCAAAGCGGATCGCCAGGCGGGTCGGCCCAGGCGCGGTGCGGGCGTCGTGACCGAAGAACGGCGCGGCCACGCCGCTATTGAACTTCTGGTCGTTCATCAGGGCGACCGACTTGCCCTCGTTCATGCCTCGGAGCAGTTCGCGAGAACCGTCGCCGCCCTTCGGCGCGAACAGACGCACCCCGTAGCGGAAGCGGCTGTCCCGGATGCGCTGGTCGACATAGGGGTTGTTGGCGGCTCGATAGGTCATCTCGCAGATCACGCCGCTGTCGACGATCGCCGCGGGCATCACCTCCCAGTTCGAAAGATGTCCCGAGACGAACACCACCGGGATCTTCTGCTCGGCGATCTGGGTCAGGCGCTCTGCATTGACCACCTCGACCCGGCCGGTGGACGGCAGGATCTTGTCCATCAGCGGAAACTCGGCGAACGAACGCCCCAGGCCTTCCCATTGTTCGTCCAGGATCCGCGCATGCCAGGCGGCGTCCTTTTCGGGGAAGGCCAGCTTCAGGTTCCGGGTCGCGACCTTGTGCGCGCCGCTCAGCGGCCCGAACGTGCGTCCCAGCCATCCGCCGAAGTCCGACGCCCGGTCCACGCCCATCAGGCGCACGGCGCCGATGAAGAGGTCGAAGCCCAGGGCCTCCAACCGCCAGAGCAGATCCTGCACCCAAGGCCGACGCTTATCAGACATGCGCCCTTAGTAGGCTCGCCCGGCCGTTTCGCGCAACGGCGAGCGCTCCGGCACGCGACTTGCGGTTCGCGCCCCAGGCCGTTCTGTTTCGGGACGGCCTCGAGACTTAGGGGGCAAGACTTTCATGGGTAACGACATCGACGTTCACCTGGGCAAGCGCCTGCGTCGGCGTCGCCGTCTGCTGGGCCTGACCCAGCAGCAGCTGGCCGGCGTGGTCGGCGTACGCTTTCAGCAGATCCAGAAGTACGAGTGCGGCGCCAATCGCATCTCGGCCGCGCGGCTGTGGCAGCTGTCCGAGGCGCTGGAGGTTCCGGTCGGCTATTTCTACGACGGCCTTTCGACCGCTCGCCACGAGACGATCGGCGCGGTCGCCGAGGGCGGCGAGATGTTCGCCCGCAAGGAGACGCAGGACCTTGTCCGCGCCTATTATCTGCTCGGCGAGCGCCCGCGTCGGCGCCTGCTGGACCTGGCCAAGTCGCTGCACGGCGGCGAACACGTCGATGCGTGAGAAAACCGGACGACGGCGGTGTTCGAAAGACATGGCGCAGGGGCGGTCGGAAAGCTAAACCCGCCCCATGACGCTCTCCGCTGACCAGCTGGCTTCGCTCGACGCCTTCATCATCGACCTGAACAAGGCCTCGTCGGCCGCGATCCTGCCGCTCTTCCGGGCCGATCACGGCCTGGAGGACAAGGGGGTGGGCAAGAACCTGCCGCGCGATTCGCACGGCGCGTTCGATCCGGTGACCGAGGCCGATCGCGGGGCCGAGGCGGCGATCCGCGCGATGATCGCCGCGCGTTATCCCGAGCACGGCGTGATCGGCGAGGAATATGGCGAGGACCGGCCCGACGCCGAGTTCGTCTGGGTGCTGGATCCGATCGACGGCACGCGCGCCTTCATCGCCGGCCTGCCGCTGTGGACGACCCTGATCGGCCTACGTCATCAGGGCCGGCCGGTGCTGGGCTCGATCGGCCAGCCGTTCACCGACGAGCTGTTCATTGGCCACGCCGGCGGGTCGCGGTTGCTGGCCCGCGGCCAGAGCCAGGTCATCCATGTCCGCGAATGCTCGAACCTGAACGACGCGGTGATCGCCACCACCGATCCGGACGCCTGCTTCGACGGCGCGGAACGCGGAGCCTGGCTGCAGGTGCGCGCCGCTGCCAAGCTGGCCCGCCTGGGCTGCGACGCCTATGCCTACGCCATGGTCGCCATGGGCAAGATAGACATGGTGATCGAGGCCGGACTGAAGTCCTGGGACATCGAGGCGGCCATTCCGGTGGTCGAGGGCGCGGGCGGGCTGGTCACCGACTGGCGCGGCCAGACGATCGGTCCGAACGGCGGCCAGATGGTGATCTCCGGCGATCGTCGACCGCTGGACGAGGCGCTGGTCAGCCTACGGCGCTCGGCGAAATAGGCGCGATCGCGTCCACGGTCTCGTCGAAGGCCTTCCAGAAGACCGCCCGGCGTGGGTCGGTCTCGATCAGGATCTCGTGGAAAGCGCCGGCGACCTCGACATGGCGCCCGCGCGGCAGGCGTCCGGCGATAGCCTTCTGGGCCGGATTGGACACGCGATCGTCCAGCTCGGCGGACGTGATCGTGACGGGAACCGAGACGCCTTCCACGGCCCCCTTTCGCCCCAGCCAGGCGCAGGCCGACACCGCGAAGTCGAGCCAGCCCCAGGTCATGCCGCCCACCGCGATCCGAGGATCGGCCCGTAGCTGGGCCATGTAGCGCTCGTACCGCGCTCGATCGTGCGTCAGCGTGTCGTTCTCGAAGGTCTGGGCCAGCGGATCGTATTGGGCGCCCTTGACGTACTGCCCGGCCAGGCCGGCGCGCGCCAGCGTCCAGGACAGCATCGTCGCGGCCCAGGGCGGAACCCCACCCGTGTTCAGGCCCAGCATCGGCGCCGACAGCACACAGGCGGAGAAGCGATCCTCGCCCTTGGCCAGGGCCAGCAAGGTCAGGCAGCCGCCCATGGAATGGCCCATGGCGATCCACGGCTTTGGCATACGCACCTCGAAAGCGTCGAGCAGCGCCCCGTAGTCCGCCAGGAAAGGCTTGAAACCCCGGGCGTGCCCCTTCAGCCGGTCTGGAAGGCTACGCGCCGAGAGCCCCTGCCCTCGCCAATCATGCAGCAGCACCGCGAAGCCGCGCGCCAGGAGGTCCGAGACGACCTCGTAATACTTCTCCAGCGGCTCGCTGCGGCCGGGGCTGAGCACCACAGAGCCACGGGCCGGACCGTCCGGAAAAAACGTCGCGGCGCGGAGGGTCGTCCCCTCCGCGCCGCGGAACCATTCAGCCTTGCCGTGGTCGGGAACCGGCGCCTCGGGAATCGAGACCAGAAACGCCGGTTGCTCCGCCATTTTTCGGCTTAGCGCATCTTGGCGAACAGGGCGCCCATCTTGGGCTGCAGAGCCATGGCCGCGCCCATGTCCGACAGCTTCAGCTTGCCGGTCATCACCGCCATGGTCGGATCCAGCGTACCAGCGCCGATGGCCAGCAGGTCGTCCAGGGCCAGGGTCATGGTCAGGTCGGCCGGCTTGTCTTCGTTCGTCACCGAGCCGCCGTCGATGTGAATGACGCCGGCGTCCTTCAGATCGAACTTCAGGCTCTTGCCCAGGCCGCTGTCATCGCCGACGGCGGTTTTGATGCGATCCGTGATTTCCTGGATGGTGGCCATAAGCGCGATCTCCCTTGCGCGAAATGATGTTGCGGATAGCTAGACCGGCCCGCCCGGTTAAGTAAACACCGTTCAGACGACCCAGGGCCTTATTTCTTCCCATCGTAGAAGGCGACCTTAGTTGGGGTTCTTGTCAACTTTACCCGTACGGCGCCCTGGTGGTCGGCCGGACGAAAATAGGGAAATTCGTTGAACTTCGGCAGCGGCGCGCTGTGGCCGTCGGCGAACACGATGACGCCGCTCACAGCCTTGGGAAAGGCCAGGCCGGTCATCTTCGGGGCCATGAAGGCCATCACGCCCGCCGTCTTGCCGATAACCGCGTTGGCCTCGGCCACCGTCGCCGCCAGCTCGCGCGCGTCATAATCCTGCGCCGGCTTCAGCTGCGTGCCGAATGTCATCATCGTGCTCATCTTCCAGCCGACGGGCACGTCGAACACGATCGCGGGATCGTCCTCCAACTGGGCCAGGGTCGGCAGGTGTTCGAAGTAGCCCTCCTCGTCGACCGGCAAGGGCGTGCGCGCGCCGCCACGCTCGACCAGGACGGCCTTCAGGTCGGGCTGAGGTTTGCCGTCGTGGCGGATCGCATAGCTCAGCTTCAGGCGAGCGCGCTGGGCTGCCGGCACCTTCAGGAACTTGTCCAGGAAAGGCAGCACCTTGGTCGCCTCGACCGACTTCTCGGCGAAGGCCGGACTGGCGGTCGACGCCAGCAGGGCGGCGGTCAGGATCAGTGAGAGGGGCCGTGTCATCTGGGCTTCACGAACTTGAGGGTCATGCGGTCGCTCTCCCCGATGGCGTCGTACTTGGCATGGTCGAAACCCGGCTCGGCGGGCTCGCCGCGCGGCGCCGACAGGCGCGTGGGCGGCAGGGTCCAGACGCCGAACGGATGGTCCTTGGTGTCCTTGGGATTGGCGTTGATCTCGCTGGTCGCGGCCAGCACGAAGCCGGCCTCCTTGGCCATCTGGATCACGTAGTCCTGCTGGACATAGCCGTCGGCGGCCAGCACGTCCTGCACGCGTCCGGGCTCGCCCCGATGCTCCTCGACGCCCAGCACGCCGCCCGGCTTCAGCGCCGCCAGGGCGTCC
>NZ_DATFAV010000087.1:0-5972 GCF_035254145.1 Caulobacter sp.
GGACGAAGCCAGGACCATGGATAGGGCGAGGGCGGACAGGGCGGTCTTGGACGCGGCCATCGAAACTCCTTCAGCCCCTCGTTTCACTGAATAGCCCTTCTCCCCTTGCGGGAGAAGGTGTCGCCCTTGGGCGACGGATGAGGGGTCGCGAAAATAGAAACGCCGCGGCGGTGGTTAAGCTGTCGCGGCGGTTCCGTTCTTCAACCCCTCACCCGACCCACTTCGTGGGCCACCCTCTCCCGCAAGGGGAGAGGGAACAGGTCCTACGCCCCCGCCGGGACCGGGAAACCGCGGTGACGCATCAAGGCGCCGATCTTGACGTCGCGGCCGCGGAAGGCCCGGAACTGTTCGACCGGATCCACCGAATTGCCCTTCGACATGATGGTGTCGTGCAGGCGCTTGGCCGTGGGCTTGTCGTAGAAGCCGCCCGGCGCCTCCTGGAAGGCCTCGGCGACGTCGGCGGTCAGGGTGTCGGCCCACAGATAGCTGTAATAGCCGGCCGAATAGCCGTCGCCCGAGAACACGTGACCGAACTGCGGCGTGCGGTGCCGCATGACGATCTCCTTGGGCATGTTCAGCTTGGCCAGCTCCTCGCGTTCGAACTTGTCCGGATCGATGTCGACGTCGCCGGCCAGATGCAGCTTCATGTCGATCAGCGCGCTGGCCAGGTACTCGGTGGTGCCGAAGCCCTGGCCGAACTTGTCGGCGGCCTCGATCTTGTCGACCAGGGCCTGCGGGATCGGCTGGCCGGTCTGATAGTGCAGGGCGAACTGGTTCAGCACCTGGGGCGTGGGCAGCCAGTGCTCGTTCAGCTGGCTGGGGAACTCGACATAGTCGCGCGCCACGTTGGTGCCCGACACCGTCGGATAGGTCGCGTCGGCGTTCAGCCCGTGGATGGCGTGGCCGAACTCGTGGAACAGGGTGGTGGCGTCGTCCCACGAGATCAGCAGGGGCTCGCCGGGCTTGCCCTTGATGAAGTTGGAGTTGTTGGAGACGATCGTGGTGATCTCGCCCCCAGCTTTTTTGGAGAAGCGCTCCTGGGTGCGATAGGCGTTCATCCACGCGCCCGACCGCTTGCCCGGACGAGCGTAGGGGTCGAAGTACCACAGGCCCACGTGCTTGCCGGCCCGCGTCACCTCATAGACCGTGATGTCCTCGTGATAGACGGGGACGCCCTCGATCTTCTTGAATTCGAAACCGTACAACTGGCCCGAGGCCCAGAACATGCCCTCGCGCAGCTTGTCCAGCTGCAGGTAGGGCTTCACCTCGTTCATATCGAGGTCGTACTTGGCCTTGCGGACCTTCTCGGCGTAGTACCGGTAGTCCCACGGCTCCAGCTTGAAACCACCCCCCTCCTTGTCGATGATCGCCTGCATGTCGGCGACGTCGATGGCGACCTGGGCGATGGCCGGGGTCCAGACCGCCTCCATCAGGGCCATGGCGTTCTCGGGAGTCTTGGCCATGGCGTTCTCGAGACGCCAGTGGGCGTGGGTCTGGTAGCCCAGGAGCTTGGCCCGCTCGACGCGCAGCTTCAGGATTTTCGAGATGATGGCGTTGTTGTCGGTCGCCCCGCCGTTGTCGCCACGGTTGACGAAGGCGCGCCAGACCTTCTCGCGGGCCGCGCGGATCGGGGACTCGGTCAGGAACGGGTCGACGCTGGAGCGGGTGTTGACGACGATGAACTTGCCCGGAAGCTTGCGGGCCGTGGCGTTCGAGGCGGCGGCGGCCTTCAGGGTCTCGGGCAGGCCGGCCAGATCGGCGTCCGACAGCTCGATCCAGGTGTTTTCGTCGGCGAGCAGGTTCTGGCTGAACTTGGTGTAGAGCCCCGCCAGTTCGGTGTTGATCGCCCCGACCCGAGCCTTGGCCGCCGGATCGAGCTTGGCCCCGGCGCGGACGAAGTTGGTGTAGTATATCCACAGCACGCGCTGTTGTTCAGGCGTCAGCTTGGCCTTGTCCGGCGAGGTGTAGACCGCCTCGATGCGGGAAAAGAGCGCCGCGTTCTGGTTGATCTTGTCGTAGTGGGCCGAGAGCTTGGGATCCATCTCCGCCTCGACCTTCTGGAACTCCGGCGTGCTCATGTTCGAGCCCCAGATGCCGTAATAGGTCTGGACGTCGTTCAGCGTCCGACCGGCGTCTTCCAGCGCGGCGATGGTGTTCTCGAAATTCGGGGCGGCCTTGGTGGCGGTGATCGCGTCGATCTCGGCCAGGTTCCGGGCCATGGCCGCCTCGAGCGCCGGCTTGAAGTCGGCGACCTTGACCTTGTCGAAGGCGGGCACGCCGCCATAGGGGCCGGTCCATTTCTGGAGCAGGGGATTGGACGCTTGGGCCATCGACACACTGGGATTGAGGGCGGCGGCGACCCCGGTGGCGGCCGCTGAGGCGAGGAACGTACGACGTTGCACGGAGGATCTCCGGTGAAAGTTTGGATGGACCGTAGGGCAAGGCTCGGGGCCCGTCACATGACAGGACCGTAACCTTTCCGCCCGCGTGGACGAGGCCGGCTTTGGGGTCTAAAGCTGGGCCCATGATCGGCGTCTTCGACTCCGGCGTGGGCGGCCTGACGGTCCACCGCGCCCTCGTGCAGCGTCTGCCCCAAGCGGACTTCACCTATCTGGCCGACCAGGCCAACGCTCCTTACGGGGTACGGACCGGCGAGGACATCGTCGAGCTGACCAAGGCTGGCTGCGAGCGTCTGTTCGAGCGCGGCGCCAGCCTGGTGGTCCTGGCCTGCAACACCGCCAGCGCCATCGCCCTTCGCCGCCTGCAGCAGACCTGGCTGCCCGGCTACCGCAAGACCCTCGGCCGGCCGGTCAATATCCTGGGCATCATCGTGCCGACCATCGAGAAGGCCACGGGCCTGCCCTGGGAGCACGAGGCCGAGCGGCGCGGCGAGAAGGTCGAGCAGCTGGATATCCTCGGCGTCTTCGCCACCCAGGCCACCGTGCGCTCGCGGGTCTACGAGATCGAGATCGACAAGCGAAAGCAGGACCTGGCGGTGTTCTCCGAGGCCTGCCCCGAGCTGGTGCCGCTGATCGAGGGCGACGCCTCGGTCGTCGAGCTCGCCAAGGCGGTCGAGGACCATGTCGAGGCGCTGAAGCGGCGCATCGGCCGCTATCCGGACCGGGTGGTGCTGGGCTGCACCCATTACGAGATCATCGCCGACATCTTCCGCGCCGCCCTGCCGGCCGGAACCCCGCTGATCCAGCAGCCCGAGGCCACCGCCGACGCGCTGGAGCTCTATTTGGAGCGCCACCCCGACTATGATCCGGGGCGGGGCGGAAGCCGGGTGTTCCTGACCACCGGAACGCCGGGGCCGCAGAACGGCCTGGTCCAGAGCTTCTGGGGCGGACCGCTGACGTTCGAGGCGGCGTAGAGCGAAAATCCTCCCCCGCGATGCGGGGGAGCATCTAGGTTCCGGCGCCGCCGCTCGCCCTCCTGAATCAAATCCTGACGAACGTCGTAAACGCCTTTTAACGGTCTTGGGGCAAAACATGATGGTTCGACCCATCCTGACGGGTCGCGAGACGTGTTGAGTTCGGAGACTTTCATGGCGCGAGCCGCGCGGCGATCCCCGACGGAGCTCCTGTGGGACGCGATCCGTTATGGCTGGGTCCAGCCCTGGACCGCCCGTTTTCGGGGCGGGGTCATTACGGTCATCGGGGCCGGACTGCTGCTAGCCATCGCCACCTATAACGCCACCGACCCCAGCCTGAACGCCGTCACCGGCGAGCCGGCGCGCAACGCCCTGGGGAGCATGGGCGCGGCGATCTCCGACATGCTGATGCAGTCGCTGGGCCTGGCGGCCTGGGGCGTCGCCTTGCTGATGCTGGTCTTCGGCGTCACCCGCGTGGCCCAGGCCGACCCGGATTCCGGCCGCAAGGACCTGCGCCGCCGGGCGCTGGTCGGCGCCCTGGGCCTGCTGGCCCTCGCGGCGATGCTGGCCGCGCCGCCGCCGCCAGCCATCTGGCAGCTGGAGAAGGGCCTCGGCGGCTTCTGGGGCGACTCCCTGCTGCACATGGTCGCCAGCGCTCTGCGCTTCGCCCACATCCCCGCCGCCACGGCCATCGCGGCGGTGCTGTTCGCGATCGGCGCGATCTTCGCCCTGGGCTTCGCGATCGGCGTGCGCGACATCGATCCCGAGGCCATTCAGGCGGCGCTCAACGGCGCCCTGCAGCCGCGCGCGCCTCGCCAACCCGACCCCGTCACGGCCAAGCCCGTTCGCGCCAAGAAGGAAAAGCCCGAGCCCAAGCGCGAGCGCGCCATGCGCCTGCCGCCGCTGGAGGCGCAGGACGACGAAACCGCCATCGCCGCCGCCCCGAGCGCGCCCGAGCGCGCCTATACCCCGCCGCCGGCCGCGCAGGACGACGAGGACGACTTCGAGGACTCGCTGGACGCGCGCCCGATGGCGATCGCCAAGCCCAAATCCATGCCCAAGGAGTCGGGCCGCGAGCAGCGCGAGCAGCAGAAAGCCTTCGACTTCGACGACCAGGGCGGCTTCCAGCTGCCGGAACTGGCCATGCTGGCCAAGTCCAAGCCGCGCTCGTCCGAGGTCGACGCCGCCGCCCTGCGCCAGAACGCCCGCCTGCTGGAAAGCGTGCTGGCCGAGTTCGGGGTCAAGGGCCAGATCGACCAGATCCGGCCGGGTCCCGTGGTCACCATGTACGAGCTGGTCCCGGCTCCCGGCGTCAAGACCGCCCGGGTCGTGGCCCTGGCCGACGACATCGCCCGCTCGATGAGCGTGATCTCGTGCCGCGTGGCCGTGGCCCAGGGTCGCAACGCCATCGGCATCGAAATGCCCAATTCGCGCCGCGAGACCGTCTATCTGCGCGACCTGCTGAGCAGCGCCGACTACGAGAAGGCCAGCCAGATCCTGCCGATGGCGCTGGGCGAGACGATCGGCGGCGAACCCTATATCGCCGACCTCGCCAAAATGCCCCACCTGCTGATCGCCGGCACCACCGGCTCGGGCAAGTCGGTTGGCGTCAACGCCATGATCCTGTCGATCCTGTACAAGCTGCCGCCCGAGAAGTGCCGCTTCATCATGGTCGATCCCAAGATGCTGGAACTCAGCGTCTATGACGGGATCCCCCACCTGCTGGCGCCGGTCGTGACCGATCCGAAGAAGGCGGTCGTCGCCCTGAAGTGGACCGTCCGCGAGATGGAGGACCGCTATCGCCGGATGTCGAAGATCGGCGTGCGCAACATCGCCGGCTATAACGAAAAGGCCAACGAAGCGCTGGAGAAGGGCGAGCACTTCGAGCGCACCGTCCAGACCGGCTTCGACGACGCCGGCCGGCCGATCTACGAGACCGAGCAGATCCGTCCCGAGGCCATGCCTTACCTGGTCGTGGTCATCGACGAGGTCGCCGACCTGATGATGGTGGCCGGCAAGGACATCGAAGGCGCCGTGCAGCGCCTGGCCCAGATGGCCCGCGCCGCCGGCATCCACCTGATCATGGCCACCCAGCGCCCGTCGGTCGACGTCATCACCGGCACCATCAAGGCAAACTTCCCGACGAGGATCAGCTTCCAGGTCACGTCGAAGATCGACGCCCGCACCATCCTGGGCGAGCAGGGCGCCGAGCAGCTGCTGGGCCAGGGCGACATGCTCTACATGGCCGGCGGCGGCCGCATCACCCGCCTGCACGGCCCGTTCGTGTCGGACGGCGAGGTCGAGGCCGTGGCCCGCTTCCTGCGCGACCAGGGCACGCCGCAATACCTGGAGGAGGTCACCGCCGGCGGCGACGAGGAGCAGGAAGAGGCCATCGAGGGCGCCTTCGCCGGCGAGGGCGGCAGCAACGACCTCTACGACCACGCCGTGGCCGTGGTCACCCGCGACCGCAAGGCCTCGACCAGCTACATCCAGCGCCGCCTGCAGATCGGCTACAACCGGGCCGCCTCGCTGATGGAGCGGATGGAAAAGGAAGGCGTCGTCGGCGCCGCCAACCACGCCGGCAAGCGCGAGATCTTGG
>NZ_DATFAV010000088.1:0-24727 GCF_035254145.1 Caulobacter sp.
TAGGCGCTGGCCTTGGTCTTGATCTGCCAGGCCGGTTTCCAGCGGCTCCAGAAGCTCTTGCCGCTCCCGCCATTCCGGCCTTGGGCCGATGCGCGGGACGGCAGGGTCAAATAGAAGCCGACGAAGCAGTCGAGCGTCCAAAGGACGGCGACGATCCCCATCAGCCATATTCCCCAGCGATCGATCCCCCACATGGCCGGGATGTGCAGGCTGTAGTGCAGCACGTAGAGAAACGAGACGAAGGTCTCGCTGGTGATCGGCCAGGCCGCGCCCCACTGGCGGCGGCCCTGTTCGGCGCCCGTGGCCGGATCGACGAAGACCTGGTTGTAGCCGGGCTCGAACAGCTTGCCGGTCGCGGGGTTCCGCCTCGGCTCGACCCCGAAGGCGTAGGCCTCGCCCGGCTCGGGCGTCAGGGGGATATAGGTGACCTGGACGCGCGGGTCCCGAGCCTCGATTCGCCTGGCCAGGTCCAGCGGCGGCAGGCTTGGGCCGGTGGTCCGCGCGTGGGTCAGGTGGGGATTGAGCAGGTCGTCCAGCTCGTGATCCCACGAGATGATCGCCCCCGTCACGCCCGAGACGAACAGGAAGCCGGCGATCGCCAGGCCGCCCCATCGGTGCAAAAAGCCCAGAAAAGGCCTTAGCGCCGGCCGGGGGGCTGGCCGGCGAGCCTTTCCTGCGAGAGAGGGCGGGGTGCGCGCGTCCATCGCCCGGCCCTAGAACGCGTAGTCCAGCCGGACCGACACGCTGCGCGGCGCGGCGTAGTAGGACTGGCTCCACATCAGGCTGGTCAGATAGGTCTTGTCGGTGGCGTTCTTGACGTTGAGCGTGGCGCGCACCTTGTCGGTCACGTCGATCCCGGCCATCAGGTCGAGCACACCATAGGCTTTCTGGGTGAGCAGGGCGTCCTGGCTCTGGATGTCGTCTTGCCACCGCAGCTGGGCGCCCAAGGTCAGATTGCGGACCGAGGGAATGGTGTAGCTGGTCGAAGCCTTCAGCGTCTTGCGCGGCAGGTAGACGCGGGCCTTGTTCCCGTCCTCGTTCTTGATCGACAGGTCGGTCCAGCCCAGGCTGACGCGCCATTGGTCGTTGATCGCGCCGACGGCCTCCAACTCGTAGCCCGTCGCCTTGGTGTCGACCCCGGCGTAGTAGCTCTTGCCGTCCTCGAAGGTCCCGGCGAACTCGGCCAGGTTGGCCTGGCGGGACGTGAAGACCGCGCCGGTCAGGTAGAGGCGCTTGTCGAACCACTCGCTCTTGAAACCGGCCTCGTAGCTCTTGCCGTGGGCCGGATCGAGCTTGCTGTGCGTGACGTCGACCTCGGCCTGCGGATTAAAGATGTCGGTGTAGTTCGCATAGAGCGAGACGTTGTCGTTCAGGTCATAGACCGCGCCGACATAGGGGCTGACCTTGCTGGCGTCGCGGGCCTGGTCGGCGCCGTACGAGAAGCCCTTCGACTTCAGCCACAGGGCGTTGAAGCCGCCGACGACCTTCAGCCGATCCGTGACGTTCAGGTGGGCGGCGGCGTAGAAACGGCCCAGGCGGTCGATCTGGTCGGCGGCCAGATAGGCGCCGGGAAAGCTCGGCTCGGCCGGTTGGATGTGGCCCCAATCGGTGACAGGCCCGTAGACGATCGTCTCGGTCGAGAAGTCCTCATACTCGTGCCCGTGCGAGCGCGAGACCTGGCCGCCCACCACCAGCTGATGCGTACGCCCGAACAACTGGAAGGGGCCCGAGGCGTAGGCGTCCAGAATGGCGCTTTCGTAGATCGACGGATAGACGCCGGCCATGCCCTTCACGCCCAGGCCCGTGGCCTTGTCCGGCGCGCCGTAGGCGTAGAGCAGCTTGGCGTTCTCCTCGAAGCGCTTGAGCGTGCCGATCGTCTTGAATTGCCACCCGTTGTCGAAGCGCCAGGCCAGTTCGGCGAAGCCGGTCTGGTCGCGCACGTTCCAGTGCGTCCAGTCGGCCGAGGTCGAGGCCGAGCGCGGATAGTCGACCCGCGTCCCGTCGCTATAGGTCAGGGGCAGGGCGCCCCAATTGTTGCCGCGCGAACGGTTGTCCTGCATCGACCAGCCGACGGTGGCCGTCAGCTTCGGCGTGGCGTCCCAGGCCAGCAGGGCGCCGTAGACGTTGCGGTTCACCTGGTAGTGGTCGAGGTAGCTGTCCTTGTCCTCGTTGGCGTAGATCAGCCGGCCGGCCAGCGTGCCCGAGGCGTTCAGCGGGCCCGAGACGTCGGCCTCCAGCCGATAGTCGTTCCAGGAGCCGTACTGCAGCGCGCCCGAAGCTCGAAAGGTGTTGGTCGGCCGCTTGCGCACATAGTTGATCGTCGCCGAGGGATTGCCCGTGCCGGTCATCATGCTGTTGGCGCCGCGCACGGCCTCGACATGGTCGAACAGCACCGTATCGAGGTCGCCGAACTGGATGCCCCAGATCAACGGCAGGCCCACGCCGTCGACCTGGAAGTTGGTGATGTCGAAGCCGCGGGAGTTGTAATAGGTCCGGTCGGTTTCGACCTTCTCGACATTGATCCCGGTGATCTGGGCCAGCAGCTGGTTCACGTCGGTCAGGGCGAAGTCCTTGATCCGCTCCTGGTTGACCAGGGTCACCGATTGCGGGGTCTCGCGCAGGCTCATGTCCAGGCCGGTCACGGCGGAGGTGCGTGTCCGCGCGCCGGTGATCACCACGCGCTCCACCTGATTGGCTTCGGCGTCGCCCGCGTCGTTCTCGGCGGCGACCGCCAGGCTGGACGCACTGGCGAGGGTCAGGGCGGCGCCGGCGAGCAGGAGGGCGCGGAACGTGGGAGACATGAAGACCTCTATGCGAACGATAATGAGTCGCAATAGCGTCTAAGGGGCGGGCAAACCGCTGTCAAACCCGCGAGCGCCTTAAGGGTGGGCGAGCGGGACCAGCAGCAGGGCGGCGAGCGCCAGGGTGATCAGGGAAACGGCGGTGGTCAGGGCGACCGTGCGCGCCGCGCCTCGGGCGAAGACGCCATAGGCGCGGGTCTGGATGAACACGTTGACCGCGGTCGGCGCGGCCGCCAGCAGGGTCGCGCCGGCGCGGAAGGCGGCGGGAGCCGGCGTAAGGCCGATCGCCAGCCATGTCAGCAGGGGAAGCGCCAAGAGCTTGGCCAGCGTCGCCGCGACGACTGGCCCGGCGGCGGGCGTGGTGTCGTTCTCGGTCTCGCGCAGCCCCAGGGCCGCGCCCAGCGCGACCAGGCCGACGGGGCTGCCCGAGGCGGCGGCCATCCCGACAGCGCGGTCCAGAGGGGCTGGCAGACGCAGCTCCAGCAGCGCCAGGGCGACGCCGGTCAGAGCCGCGGCGACGACGGGATTGCGGAAGGCCTGCAGCGCCGAGCGCCAGATCGAACGACCGGCCGCCCAGCCTAGCAGGCCCACCCCGGCGGCGGACAGGACCACGAAGTCGACCGCGACCACGCCGGCGGCCAGCCGCGCGGCTTCGGCCCCCATGACCGCGGCGGTGATCGGCAGGGCAAGGAAGGCGCTGTTGCCGACGCCGGACGCCATGGCCGCGCCGGCCCGCTCGGCCTTGCTCCAGCCCAGGATCCGGCCCACGGCCACGACCACCGCCATCAGGGCCAGGCCGACGACCGCATAGGCCGCGAGTCCCGCCATCAAGTCATGCCCCGGCCGCCCCAGGCGGGAAAGCGAATGGACCAGAAGGGCGGGGAAGCCGATCCAGTAGACATAGGCCGACAGGCCCTGAGCCTGACGCGCGTCCAGCAGGCGAAGGCGCGTCATGACCAGGCCGGCGCCGACCAGCAGAAAGAACGGCCAGACCCTGGCCACGACATCGGCGACGAGAGGGATCAAGGAAAACCTCGGATACGGGCGTCAGCCCTGGCGCTCGTCGGCCGGCAAGCGGATGTGCACCAGCTTCCAGGTGAACAGCGCCCTGCGTTCGAACGTGAAGACGGTGACCCTGCCGCGCACGCCCGGACGCTTGACCGAGATGCGCACGCGATTGGGGTCCCAATAGTCGATGCCCGGCTGGGGGCCCTTGACCGAGTCCTTGAGCTTGTCGCTCGCCGATCCGTCGAGGGGCGGGGACGCTGGCGCCCGGCCTGGCGCATAGCCGCGCGTCAGCGCCCAGAATCCGGCGACGGTCAGGTAGCGTTCAACCTTGGGCTCGGGGGGCGCGATCGGCTCGATGGCCTTCTTGAAGACGCCCAGGGGATCGCGCCAGAGCGAGGGCGCTTCGGGCCTGGCGGCGGGCGCGTCGACGACCAACTGGGCGGTCAGGCTGCGGCGGACGGCCGGAAAGTCGACCAACTCGCCGATCGCCTGCACGTCCTCGTACTGCGCCGCCGCCTTCAGGGCGCGGAACGCGAACCACGGCGCGGAGACGAACGCGGCGGCGAACACGAAGATCGCCAGCACGATGAGGTCCCAGATCCGCTTCTGCAGGGTCATGCCGCCTCCGGAGGTCAAGGCGGCATAGACCAGTCTTCGCCGTGGCCGCAAGGGTGAGCCGTGTCCTGGGCGCCTCGCCGCGCGGCTTTTCGACGACCGCGACAACCCGTCCGTCGCGCGGCGGGATGAACGCTGATATCAGCGATTTGAGGGACGTATCTGTATCGAGAGTCACGACACATGTTGTGCCGTCCCGTGGCGCTTGTCCGCGCCGCAGCCGTCGCGGCTGCGCTTCTCGCCCCCACCCTGGTCCTGGCCGACGATCTCGATGGCGCGGTGCTGGCCGAGCTCAACTACGTGCGGGCCAATCCAGCCGCCTACGCCCGGGAACTGCGTCGCGCGCCCGACTGGATGTTCGAACAGGAGGAGCCCGGCGCGGTCGAGGAAGCGCTGGACTTTCTCGAACGCCAGCAGCCCCTCCCGCCGTTGAAGGGGGATCGCCGCCTGGACGCCGCCGCCCGCGAACACGCCGAAGGCCAGGGCGCGCGAGGCGAGGTGGGCCATGGCGCCGCTGGAAGCCTCGGCCGGCGCCTACGCGAGAATGGGATCTATGCCGGCCTGAGCGCGGAGAACATCTCCTACGGCTACGACGACGCGCGCGCGGTGGTGCGACAGCTGATCATCGACAGCCGGGTCGCCGGACGCGGTCACCGGCGCAACATCTTTTCGACGGGATACAGCGCCGCTGGGGTGGCCTGCGGCGCGCACCGCCAGTGGGGCTCAATGTGCGTGATCGACTTCGCCGGCGCGCTTATGGATCGCGGACGGGCCGAATGAAAAACGCCCCGGAGACTGACCTCCGGGGCGCTGTTCTTGTTTCCGTCGGGCGGAAAGCTTAGGCGGCCATGGCCTTCTTCAGGTTCTCGTCGATCTTGTCGAGGAAACCTTCGGTGGTCAGCCAGCCTTGCTTGTCGCCGACCAGCAGGGCCAGGTCCTTGGTCATATAGCCGCTCTCGACGGTGTCGACGCAGACTTTCTCGAGGGTGGCGGCGAAGTTGGCCAGCTCGGTGTTGTTGTCCAGCTTGGCGCGGTGGGCCAGGCCACGGGTCCAGGCGAAGATCGAGGCGATCGAGTTGGTCGAGGTGCTCTCGCCCTTCTGGTGCTGGCGGTAGTGACGGGTGACGGTGCCGTGGGCGGCCTCGGCTTCCACCGTCTTGCCGTCCGGCGTCATCAGCACCGAGGTCATCAGGCCCAGCGAGCCGAAGCCCTGGGCGACGATGTCCGACTGCACGTCGCCGTCGTAGTTCTTGCAGGCCCAGACGTAGCCGCCCGACCACTTCAGCGCCGAGGCGACCATGTCGTCGATCAGGCGGTGCTCGTAGTGGATGCCCAGGGCCTTGAACTTGTCGGCGTATTCGGCGTCGTAGATCTCCTGGAAGATGTCCTTGAAGCGACCGTCATAGGCCTTGAGGATCGTGTTCTTGGTGGACAGATAGACCGGATACTTGCGGTTCAGGCCGTAGGCGAACGAGGCGTGGGCGAAGTCGCGGATCGACTCGTCGAGGTTGTACATGCCCATGGCGACGCCCGACGACGGGGCCTTGAACACTTCGTGTTCGATCGTCTGGCCGTCCTCGCCGACGAACTTGATCGTCAGCGTGCCCTTGCCCGGGAACAGGAAGTCCGTGGCCTTGTACTGGTCGCCGAACGCGTGACGGCCGACGATGATCGGCTGGGTCCAGCCCGGCACCAGGCGCGGCACGTTCTGGCAGATGATCGGTTCGCGGAAGATCACCCCGCCCAGGATGTTGCGGATCGTGCCATTCGGCGACTTCCACATCTTCTTGAGATTGAATTCCTTCACGCGGGCTTCGTCCGGCGTGATGGTGGCGCACTTGACGGCCACGCCGTGCTTCTTGGTGGCTTCGGCGGCGTCGATCGTCACCTGGTCGTTGGTGGCGTCGCGGTTCTCGACCGACAGGTCGTAGTAGTCCAGTTCCAGGTCCAGGTACGGGAAGATCAGCTTATCCTTGATGAGCTTCCAGATGATCCGGGTCATTTCGTCCCCGTCCATGTCGACGACGGGGTTGGCGACTTTGATCTTGGCCATAGCGGGGCTGTTCCTCTGGCGGTGGCGCGCCTGTGGCGATCTGGCGCACAGGGCCAGGAAGCGGCGCGGACCGGGAGGCTATAGACTGTTGCGTCGCGGCGGAAAAGCCGATCGGTGGAACCTCGCGGTCAAGTTCGGTTTTAGAGCCTTCGGTTTTGAGGATGGCGTCGCGGGGGGCGTGGACGCCAAGCGTAGAGTAGGGGCGGGCGGACGGCCGCCATGTTTTCGGATTTTGGCCTTCGGATTTTGGCGAAGACGGCGCGGAGGCGACCGTCGCGGGGGGCGGACTTGAACGGCAGTCCAGGGACCAACGCTGAAGTCACTACGCCGTTGGCGCGGCGGTTGCTGACCATGGTGGCGATCCTGTCCATCGCGGTCACGGGCGTCGCCACGGCGACGGCCTTCGTGTTCGTGCGCAAGAGCGCGGCCGACACCCAGACCCGCCACCTGGAGGAATATGTCGGCGAACGGGTCAAGACCGAGGATCGGTTGTTCTCGGACCTGGTCAAGGTCCACGACGCGGCCAGCGAGGCCCTGACGCGCCGGCTGGCCACCTCGGCCGATCCCCACGGCGCGGCGGCCTTCGACGTCCTGTTTCCCGACCACGGGGACGGCACTCGCCGCTCGGCGCCCGAACTGTTCGATGGCGGTCGGATCGGTGACCGTTACGTCTATGGGGTGGGCGCCTATCTGCCGCGCGCCGCAGAGCTGACTCCCGCCGAAAAGGCGCTGTTCGTGTCGGCGGTCGACGTGGTGGCCGCGACGGGCGAGGCCCAGATCCGCCACTACGACAACTTCTATTTCTTCACGCCCGAGACGCGGCTGGTGATGTTCGGCCCGCGCCGAGCCGACAAGCTGATGTTCTATCGTCGCGACGCGCCGCCGGACCTGAACATCGAAAAGGAGGAGATGACGCTCCTGACCTTGCCGGGGAACAATCCGCAGCACGTCATGAAATGCACGCGGCTGCGGCGACTGATTTCCGATCCGTCGGGGCGAGGTCTCAACGCCGCCTGCATGACGCCCTTCTACTACCAGGGCCGGTTCATGGGCGCGTTCGGCTCCAGCCTGTCCCTCGACTCCTACCTCCTGCGGGCGGTCGGCGACGCCCTGCCGGGCGGGCGCAACCTGATCGTCGCGGACGATGGCGAACTGGTCGCCGCCCAAGGCCTGGCCCGAAACGGCGTGGTCGACGTAGGCGCGCTGCGCAAGTTCGAGGCCGACAACCACCTGAAGGGCCTGGTCGAGCGTATTCGCGCGCAGAAGCGGGACGTGGGAACGGTGCTTTCGCCCAGAGGCGACCGGCTGGTGGCCTATGGACGCCTGGTGGAGCCGGGCTGGTGGTTCCTGATGACCTTCCCGTCGGGGGACATCGTCTGGTCGTCGCTGAAGACCGCCTCCTGGGTGCTGCTGTTCGGGTTCATCGGCGTCGCGGCCCAGGTGCTGTTGCTGTACCGGCTGACCGACCAGATGGTGGCCGCGCCCCTGCATTCGCTGGCGGAAGCTCAGCGCCTGGGCGATCCGGCCGCCGCGGAGCGCATCGAGGCCCGTGACGATGAGATCGGCGCCCTGGCGCGGGCGCTGAGAAGCCAGAGGGAGCGCAACGAGGAGCTGCTTCGCTCGCTGGAGGAGCGCGTGGCCGAGCGCACCGTCGAGCTGGAGCGGGCCAATCAGGCCAAGTCTGTCTTCCTGGCCAATATGAGCCACGAACTCCGCACGCCCCTGAACGGCGTCATCGCCATCGGCGACCGGCTGGCCAAGGAGGAGGACCCGTCCGTCCGCCGCGAGCTGGCCGCCCTGGTGTCGTCGTCCGGACGACTGCTGGAAAAGGTGCTTGGCGACATTCTGGACGTCTCCAAGATCGAGGCGGGCGAGTTCCAGCTGACGCCGGCGCCCTTCGATCTGATCCAACTCGTGCGCGGCATGGCCGAACTGCACGCGGCCGCCGCGGAGGTCAAGGCGCTGACCTTCCGCTGGTCGGTCGCGCCGGACGCGGCCGGAACCTACGAGGGCGACGCCGGCCGCATCAGCCAGATCCTGTCCAACCTCCTGGCCAACGCGGTGAAGTTCACCACCGAGGGCGAGGTGGCGCTGGAGGTCGATCGCGTGGGTGAGGATCTGCGGTTCACGGTGTGCGACACCGGGGTCGGTTTCGACGCGGCGGTGCGCGATCGCCTGTTCAAGCGCTTCGTCCAGGCCGACCAGTCGATTACGCGCCAGTTCGGCGGCACGGGGCTTGGCCTCTCGATCAGCGCGGCGCTGGCCGAGATGATGGGCGGGCGGATCGACGCGGAGGCCACGCCGGGTCATGGCGCCCGCTTCGAGGTCCGGTTGCCCCTGCCTCGCAGCGCGGAGGTCCCTGTCCCTGAAGCCGATGAGGCCAAGGTGGCGGTTTCCCTGGAAGGCCTGCGGGTGCTGGTCGCCGAAGACCATCCGACCAATCGCAAGGTCGTCGAGGTGGTCCTGCAGCCGTTCGGGGTGGAGCTGACCATGGTCGCCGACGGCGAGGCGGCCCTGGCGGCGTTGGAAGCCAAGGATTTCGACGCCGTCCTGATGGACATGCAGATGCCGGTGATGGACGGCCTGACCGCCACCCGCGCCATCCGGGCCCGGGAGGCCGCCTCGGGCGCGCCGCCGATGCTGGTGGTCATGCTGACCGCCAACGCCATGGAAGACCACGTCGCGGCGGCCGAGGCCGCCGGCGCCGACCTGCACCTGGCCAAGCCCCTGCATCCCACCCAGCTCGTGGAGGCCTTGGCGCAGGCCAAGCGGCGGTAGGCGTCAGAAATCGTCCAGCACCGCCCGGCCGACCGCCGCGATCACCGCTTCACGCTCGGCCACGGTGGCGGTCGAGCCGGTCAGGAACACCGCCAGCGCCACGCGACGACCGTCCTTCAGCTCGACGATGGCCACGGCATGGCTTTCCGGCGTCACGCCCAGGTCCGCGCGCTCGGAGCCGGCCGCCTGCCAGAGCGCGGCCTCTGTCGGCAAGCTCGAGGCGAGGTAGCCTGGGTCGCGCCCCAACAGCTCGCGCGCGTCGGCGGTGGGAAACACCTCGCGATTGTTGAAGGCTTCCAGCAGCCGGACCATGCCGACCGGGGCGGCGGCGTCGCGCGGATCGGCCTGACGCTCGCGCGCCGCGCGGCTGCGATCGCGGGCGGGGACGGTCGTCAACGCCCGCCGCCAGGCCGGCTCTCCCCTCCAGGCGACCCTGAAGGAGGCCAGACCGAGGCCGTCGGGCAGAACCTGTCGGCGGTAGCGATCGACCGACACCGCATTGATACGTTGGACGTCCAGCCATCCGTTGACCGCGCCGGGACCGCCGATCCTCCTGGTCAGGAGGTCAAGGGCGGTGTTGTCGCCGGTCCGCGCCAGGCTTTCGAGCTCGGCCACCGTGTAGGTCCGGCGTCCCGGCCAGGCGTCGGCGACCGCGCTGGGCGGCGGCGACAGGTCGACGTCGCGCACCGCGATCGCCTCGCGCGGATCCAGACGTCCGGCGGCGGTCTCGGCCGTCACCGCCGCCAGGATCGGAACCCGGGCCGCCGCGCCCAGAAGGAAGGGGCGGTCGCCATTGAACGCCCACAGTTGCCGCGTGGCGAGATCCTCGACCGCGACGCCTAGCGCGGCCGGCGAAGCGCGAGTGGCGATGGCCTCGATCTTTTTCTGCAGGGGCTTGGGCTGTATCGCGGGCTCTTCCTGGCCCAGCATCGGCTTTTCGCCACAGGCGGCCAGCAGGGGAAGGACGGCGAGGGCGGTCAGGACGGCGCGGCGGAACATCCCCGCTAAACGCGGCCGTGGCGGTTCGGCTGCCACGCCTCTTGCATCCGGCGCGCTGTCGGCGGCAAAGGGGGTGATGACCGACGAAAATCCGCCCGCCCCGACGCACGCCCTTCCGCTCAAGGCGCTCCCGCCGTGCGTGATCCTGAACGAACCCCAGCTGGCCGAGAACATTGGCGCGGTGGCGCGGGTGATGGCCAATTTCGGCCTGTCGGACTTGCGCCTGGTCCGGCCGCGCGATGGCTGGCCGCAAGAACGCGCCTGGGCCAGCGCCTCGGGCGCTAACTGGCCGCTGGACGAGGCCAAGGTGTTCGACAGCCTGGAGGCGGCGATCGGCGACTTGAAGCTGGTCTACGCCACCACGGCGCGACCGCGCGAGACGCGCCTGCCGGTCTACACTCCGCGCGAGAGCGCCGGCCACCTGGCCGAGGAGGTCGCGCAGGGCCGCGCGGTCGGCCTGTTGTTCGGGGGGGAACGCGCGGGCCTGGAGACGCACGACATCGCGCTGTGCCAGGCCATCGTGTCGATCCCGATCGACGAGCGGTTCCGCTCGCTGAACCTTGCCCAGGCTGTGTCGATCAACGCCTACGAATGGAAGATGACCCAGGACGATCGGCCCTGGAAGAAGTTCGAACTCAATGTCGAGGAGCCCGCCGACCAGGCGACCTTGCTGGGCCTCTACGAGCACCTCGAGGATGAGCTGGACAAGGCCGGCTTCTACCATCCGCCGGAAAAGAAGCCCTCGATGGTGCGCAATCTGCGCGTTCCGTTGGCCCGCGCTCGTCTGACCGACCAGGAGGTCCGCACCTTCCGCGGCGTGATCACGGCCCTGAGCAAGGGGCGGGGGCGGGTGCTCGCCAAGCTGGCCGCCCAGAAGGCCCTGCAGGCGACGCCTCCGGCGGCAAAACAGGAGGTTGATCCGGGCGAGGATTGATCCACATCATGGGCGGCCCTCAGACGGCGTGCAGTTTGCACTGTGTACCGCGATGGAGTGTCGCCATGAATCCTGATGCAAAAACCCTGGTCGTAGTGGCCGACGGCCACCGCGCGCGCCTTCTGGAACAGCCCCGGATCGATGGTCCGCTGCACGACCGGCCCGAATGGCTGGCCGGATTGAAGGAGCACCACGCCCATTCGCGCGGCCCCGTCCCGCACGAAGGCGACCCCCACGACCGGGCCGAGCACGCCTTCGTCAAGGACCTGGCCCAGCGTCTGGAAGCCATCGTCCGCGACCATGCCATCGACGACCTGATCCTGATCGCCCCGCCGCGGGCCCTGGGCCATCTGCGCCACGAACTGCCCAATTCTCTGGTGGGCAAGGTGGTCGGAACCGATCCGCACGAGCGGGTCGACGCCACGATCATGACCCTGGCCGACGTGGTGCACGGCGCTCGGCGCGAGGGCTAGGGTTCTTTCCGACCGGTCGCTTGGACTGGGACGGGCGAAAAGGTTCCGGACCAGAGCGCGTGTCGCCAAGCCGCTTACAGTTTGGCGAAACGCGTTCTAACTTGTCTCCAACAAGCGTTGGTCAAAACGCTCTTGGGGAGAAGCGCCATGAATCGTCGGGAGTTGCTGGTCACGGCCGGCATGCTGGGTCTAGCGCCGGGCCTCGCGGCGCGCGCCGCCACACCGGCGGACGCCACGGCGGCCCGCGACGCTTATCTCTACGCCCTGCCGCTGATCGAGATGGCGACCACCCGCGCGCGGATGCTCGGGGCGCCCGGCGCGGCGGTCAACAGGATCGACCATACGCGCGCCCTGGCGGACCACACGTCCCGCCGGGTCACGACGCCCAACAACGACACCCTCTATTCCTGGGCCTTCCTGGACCTCACCAGGGGATCGGCGACCCTGACCATCCCGCCCTTGGGAAAGCGCTACTATTCGGTGGCGGTGATGGACATGTTCACCAATAACAACGTGGTGCTGGGAACGCGGACGATCGGCGGCGAGGGCGGGACCTTCACCCTGGTCGGACCGGGCCAGGGGGCGATGGGCCCCAATCCGACCCGCATCGCCACGCCGCACGCCTGGCTGTTGATCCGCGTGCTCACCGACGGCGGCGAGGACATGGCCGCCGCGCACAAGGCCCAGGATGGGTTCGACCTGAAGGGACCCGCGGGCGTCGCGCCCGCCGCCTACGCCGCGCGCGACGCCGCGCCCGAGGCCTATTTCGCGTCCGCGCGGGCCCTGTTGGCCAGCGATCCGCCGCCGCCGACCGACCTGCGGGTCCTGGGCCGCACGGCGCCGTTCCTGGGCGCCGGCCCCTATGACGCCGCCGCCGCTGCGGCCGGGGTCGACGAGGCCCGGGCGATCACCGTTCTCGCCAAGGGACGGCAGACCTTTGTGAACGGCTGGTCCTATCCGCGCCCCAATCTGGGCGACTACGGCCAGGACTACCTGTATCGCGCCATCGTCGCGCTGCAGGGGCTGGGCGCGCTGCCGGTCGCCGAGGCCATGTACATGAAGGCCGCCGGCGACGATGGGGCGGGCAATTTCACCGGCGACGGCCTCTATCGGCTGAGCCTCCCCGCGCACCTGCCGCTGGACGGCTTCTGGTCGCTGTCGATGTACGAGGCCACGGCCGACGGCCAGTTCTTCTTCACCGACAATCCGCTCGGGCGCTACACGATCGGCGACCGCACGCCGGGGCTGAAGCGCAACGCCGACGGCGCGCTGGACATCTGGATCGGCCGGGCCGATCCGGGCGGCGACAGAAGCGCCAACTGGCTGCCGGCGCCCAAGTCCGGCCCATTCGCCCTGTATCTGCGCGCCTATCTGCCCAGGCCGGAACTGCTGGACGGCCGCTTCCGCTTCTCGCCCGTCGTGAAAGCCTGATCGGGGCTCGACCCGCGCCGTCCGGGGCGGCACATTCGCGCCGACTCGCTCTGATGGAGATCCCTCGATGAAGACCCGCGCCGCCGTCGCCTTCGAAGCCAAGAAGCCGCTGGAGATCGTCGAGGTCGACCTGGAAGGACCCAAGGCCGGCGAGGTGATGGTCGAGATCAAGGCCACCGGCGTCTGCCACACCGACGCCTATACGCTGGATGGTTTCGACAGCGAGGGGATCTTCCCCTCGATCCTGGGCCACGAGGGCGCGGGCGTGGTGGTCGAGGTCGGCGCGGGCGTCACCTCGGTGGCGGTCGGGGACCACGTGATCCCGCTCTACACGCCAGAATGCCGCCAGTGCAAAAGCTGCCTGTCGGGCAAGACCAATCTTTGCACGGCGATCCGCGCCACCCAGGGCAAGGGCCTGATGCCGGACGGCACCAGCCGCTTCTCGTACAAGGGCCAGCCGATCTACCACTACATGGGCTGCTCGACCTTCTCGAACTACACGGTCCTGCCCGAGATCGCCGTCGCCAAGATCCGCCGCGACGCGCCGTTCAAGACCGCCTGCTACTGCGGCTGCGGCGTGACCACGGGCGTGGGCGCGGTGACCAACACCGCCAAGGTCGAGCCGGGCGCCAACGCCATCGTCTTCGGCCTGGGCGGCATCGGCCTCAACGTCATCCAGGGCCTGAAGCTGGTGGGCGCCAACATGATCGTCGGCGTCGACCTCAATCCGGCCCGCGAGGAGTGGGGCCGCAAGTTCGGCATGACCCACTTCGTCAATCCCAAGGACGTGCAGGGCGACCTGGTCGCGCATCTGGTGGCCCTGACCGATGGCGGCGCGGACTACACCTTCGACGCCACGGGCAACACCACGGTCATGCGCCAGGCGCTGGAAGCCTGCCATCGCGGCTGGGGCGAGAGCGTCATCATCGGCGTGGCCGAGGCGGGCAAGGAGATCTCCACCCGTCCGTTCCAACTGGTCACCGGCCGCGTCTGGCGCGGTACGGCCTTCGGCGGCGCGCGCGGCCGAACCGACACGCCCAAGATCGTCGACTGGTACATGGACGGCAAGATCCAGATCGACCCAATGATCACCCACGTCCTGCCGCTGGAAGAGATCAACAAGGCTTTTGATCTGATGCACGCCGGCGAGAGCATCCGGACGGTGGTGACGTTCTAAAGTCGAGTTCCTTTCCCCCTTGCGGGAAAGGTGGCCGCGAAGCGGACGGATTGGGAGTGTCGGCTCGGCGATGGCCGCGCTGACATCCACACCCCCAGCCCCTCCCCGCAAGGGGGAGGGGAGGAGATTGCGAATGACCGTCGAAACCCTCTCCACCCACCGCGTCCACGGCGGAACCCTGCGCTACTGCAAGCACGACAGCGTCAGCACTGGCACGCCGATGAAGTTCACGGTGTGGACGCCTGATAAGAACAAGAATGGCGGGGCGGGGCCGTTCCCCTATCTCGTCTGGCTATCCGGCCTGACCTGCACCGAGGACAACTTCACGGTGAAGTCGGGCGTCTACGAGCACGCCGCCAAGCACGGGATCGCCATCGTCGCGCCGGACACTTCACCGCGTGGGGAAGGGGTGGCCGACGATCCGGCCTACGACCTGGGGCAAGGGGCGGGCTTCTATGTCGACGCCACCCAGGCGCCGTGGGCGCCGCACTTCATGATGCACTCCTATGTCACCGGCGACCTGCTGGCGGCGGTCGAGGGCGCGTTCCCGCTGGACGGCGCGCGCAAGGGGATCTTCGGCCACTCGATGGGCGGCCATGGCGCCCTGACCATCGCCCTGAAGCATCCCGAGCTCTTCAAGTCGGTCAGCGCCTTCTCGCCGATCGTCTCGCCGCTGAACTGCCCGTGGGGCGACAAGGCGTTGACGGCCTATCTCGGCCCCGACCGCGCCGCCTGGCGGGCCTATGACGCCTGCGCTCTGATCGAGGGCGGGGCAGGGGCCGCGTTTGACGAGATCTTGATCGACCAGGGCCTGGCCGACAACTTCCTGGAAAGCCAGCTCAAGCCCGAGCTGATCGAAGCCGCCGCCGCCAAGGCCGGCCGCAAGGTCACGGTCCGCCGCCAGGAAGGCTACGACCACAGCTACTTCTTCATCACGACCTTTATCGGCGAGCATGTGGCGTTTCACGCGGGGCGGCTCTGAGACATTGACTCCGTTATGCCCCTTCGGCATAAGCCACCCCTTCACGCCGCCGGCTCGCCGGACGGCGCGAATATCGCATGACGGATTGACCCGAAGCCGCCGTTGAAATCGCACCTCTCTCGAGGGGAGCCGGCCCGGATCGAATAGAAGAGTGACTTATGTCCAAGCGCCATAGCGCCAAGTACAAGATCGACCGCCGTATGGGTGAAAACCTGTGGGGCCGTCCCAAGTCCCCGGTCAACCAGCGCTCGTACGGCCCCGGCCAGCACGGCCAACGCCGCAAGCAGAAGGTTTCGGACTTCGGCCTGCAGCTGCGCGCCAAGCAAAAGCTGAAGGGCTACTACGGCAACCTGACCGAGAAGCAATTCTCGCGCACCTACGAGGAAGCCGCCCGCCGCAAGGGCAACACCTCGGAGAACCTGATCTCGCTGCTCGAGTCGCGCCTGGACGCCATCGTCTATCGCGCCAAGTTCGTGCCGACCGTGTTCGCCGCCCGCCAGTTCGTGAACCACGGCCACGTGACCGTGAACGGCAAGCGCGTGAACATCCCGTCGTACCGCTGCAAGCCGGGCGACGTGATCGCGGTCCGCGAAAAGTCGCGCAACATGGCCCTGGTCCTGGAAGCCGTCGCCTCGAACGAGCGTGACTTCGCCGAGTATGTCTCGGTCGACGCCAAGGGCCTGTCGGCCACCTTCGTCCGCGCTCCGGAACTGTCGGAAGTTCCGTATCCGGTGAAGATGGAACCGAACCTGGTCGTCGAATTCTACGCTTCGTAAGCGTCGGATCCGAACAGAAATACGGAAAAGGCCCCGGATCGCTCCGGGGCCTTTTTTGTGGCCGCTCTTAGCGGATGGCCTCCTTAAGGGGCCAAGCCCCCTTGAAACCGTTCGCCGCCGATCCCAGCTTAGTCGGGCGGGACCGGGCCCCTCTGGCGAGCGTTGCAAGCGCTCGTGATGTCGGACCGCATCGGGTGTTCTCGATGTTCTGGGTCCGGCCGCCTATGCCCCCCTCCCCAAAGGCGCCGCCTCCATCGAGGACACCCGATCCATCCTTTTGGACCGGAGGTTCTTGAATGCCGCTTCTGATGTGCCCCAACTGCGACGGCTCCATGCAGGCCGTGCAGCGCGCCGGTGTCGAGTTCGACATGTGCCCGCGCTGCAGAGGGATCTGGCTGGACCGGGGCGAACTGGAGAAGCTGATGGCCCTGGAGCGCGAGGAGACGCAGGCCGTCTATGCCCAGCCGCGCCCCTACAGCCGTCCCGATCACCATCACGACCACGTCGACCATCGAAAGCGCCACGACGACGATGACGACCGTCACCGCCGCCAGGGGACGTATGGTCACCACAAGAAAAAGCGCTTCGACCTTTTCGACATATTCGACTGACGATCAGACCGATGAACCACTTCAAGACCTACATTCTGCTCGCGGGCCTGACGGCCCTGTTCGCCGGCGCCGGCTACCTGATCGGCGGCCCGACCGGCATGGCGATCGCCCTGGCCCTGGCCGTGGCGATGAACGCCTTCTCGTACTGGAACGCCGACAAGATCGTGCTGCGGACCTACGGAGCGCAGGAGGTCGACGAGAGCCATCCCGAACCGCTGATCCGCAACTATGTGACCGACGTGGTCGAGATGGCGGCCAAGGCTGGCCTGCCGCGGCCGCGCGTCACGATCATCGACAGCGCCCAGCCCAACGCCTTCGCCACGGGGCGTGATCCGGCCCATGCGGCGGTCGCCGCCACCACCGGCCTGCTCTCCCTGCTGACCCGCGACGAGATCCGGGGCGTGATGGCCCACGAACTGGCGCACGTGAAGAACCGCGACACCCTGACCATGACCGTGACGGCGACCATCGCCGGCGCGATCTCGGCCTTGGCCAACTTCGCCTTCTTCTTCGGCGGCTCGCGCGACGAGGAGGGCAATTCGGGCCTGGGCGGCATGATCGGCGCGATCCTGATCGCCATCCTGGCGCCGATCGCGGCCATGCTGGTGCAGATGGCCATCAGCCGTTCGCGCGAGTACGAGGCCGACCGCATCGGCGCGGCGATCGGTGGCGATCCCGAGGCCCTGGCGCGGGCGCTGGAGAAGATCGAGGCCTACGCCCGGGGCGGTTATGAGAACGTCCAGGCCGAGCGCAATCCGGCGACGGCCCACATGTTCATCATCAACCCGCTGGCCGGGCGCGGCGCGGACAACCTGTTCTCGACCCACCCCGCGACCCACAACCGCGTCGAGGCGTTGATGCGCCTGGGCGTGGGGCGGGGCGGGCGGCGCGCGGCGGTTCCGATCTCGGAGCAGGCCGTTCGCCCCAGCGGTCCTGGTCGCAAGGCCGGTCCCTGGGGGTGATCTTCGCCGCCGCGTTTTGATCGCGCCGTGAAAGAATGATCATTCCACGGCTGGTCAGCCGGCCAGCGACGGGTGATCTTCCTCGCGATGACGAGCGGACCTTCGCGAAGGGGTTTCCTATCGACCGGCGTGGCGCTCGTGGTCGCCGGCTGCGCGACCACGCCCGCGATCGTTCCCGGAGAGACCTGGCCCGAGCTGGAGCCGCTGTTGTCAGTCACGACGCAGCGGGGCGCGCTGACGATCATGGTATCCACAAAAGGGTGCGCGAACCGCGCCGATTTCGTGTTCAGGGTCGATCGGGTCGCCGGCCGGGCGGTGGTGGCCTTCGCGCGGAGACGGCTGGAGACCTGCCGGGGCGCGACGTCTCGGGCCGCGCTGGTGTTCAGTCATAAGGAACTGGGTTTGAAGTCTGGCGAGCGCATCGTCATCGCCAATCCGATCGCACCGGTCAGGCCTTGAAGGGGAGACGCGACATGTTCGACAAGGTGCGCAAGGCGGTCGATGGCGTCGCCCAGAACATCGCCCGGGAGTCCCGAGCGTGGAAGATCCAGTGTCGCTGGCCTCGGTCGGCGGCGTCCGCTACGGCGCGTTCGGAACCAGCTATACGCTGGGGACCTGCTCGCAATGCGGGGGATTTCGCGTAATGCGGATCTACAAGCCTGGGTCCTAGCCCTTCGGCGTGAACCGCTCGACCATCCAGGGAAGAACGCGCGCCGGGCGCTTGGCGGCGGTGTCGATCAGAACCCAGTCGGTGCGGCTCTGGGCGCACATCTCGCCGTCGGGGCCGTCTATGCGGACATAGCGCTCGAAGCGCGGTCCCTTCAGCTCGCCGACCCAGGTGTAGCCGGTGGCGGTCTCGCTCGGCAGCAGTTCGCGGCGGTAGTCGATCTCGTGGCGGCGCGCGATCCAGCTCCAGGGCGCGCGCTGTTCTGGCGTCGCCCAGGCTTCCCAATGGGCGATGGCCAGGTCCTGAGCCCAGGCCAGGTAGACCACGTTGTTGACGTGGCCATTGGCGTCGATGTCCGACGCCTTGGGTTCGAAGCTCAGGGAGAAGGCGTCGGCCGGCGGCTCAAACAGCTTCACGCGCGTCGCCGCGCGTTCTTTTTGGAGGGTGAGCCCCCGGGGCGGCGAACCGCTACGCACTTCGCCTGCGGGCTCACGCGGCGATGACGCCCTGCTCGGCCAGGAAGGTCTTCAGTTCGCCCGACTGGAACATCTCGCGGATGATGTCGCTGCCGCCGACGAACTCGCCCTTCACATAGAGCTGCGGGATGGTCGGCCAGTCGGTGAAGGTCTTGATGCCCTGGCGCAGATCGTCGTCCTGCAGGACGTCGACGCCGACGAACTCGACGCCCAGGTGATCGAGAATCTGCACGACGACCGACGAGAAGCCGCAGCGCGGCTGGTCCGGCACGCCCTTCATGAACACCACGACCGGATGCTCGGCGATGGTCTTGGCGATGAAGTCGATGGCGGGGGAGGAGGCGACGTCGGTCATGGAGATGGGTCCTTGGCGGAAGTCCTCAGCTAGGCGCCCTGGGTCCCAGGGTCAAGTGCGAGGATCAAGCCCGGCCCACGGCCTTTTCGCGTTCCTGGGCCGAGAAGCGCGCCATTTCGATCTGGGCGCAGACGCCGTTGGGCAAATCGCGCTCGACCACGGCGGCCAGACGCTCGACATCCGCGCGCCGATCGGTGGTGATCAGCACCGACGCCAGGGAGGGTTCGGTCAGGGCGTAGGCAAGACAGATCTCCTCGCCGCTCCAGCCCGGCGTGTCGCGCAGGAAATCGTAGCCTCCGACGCCGGCCAGGGGATCGGTGCGCCGCCGCCAGAGCGAGGGTCTGGGCAGGCTCTCACCGCCGTCGCGCAGGGCCTGCGGCCAGAAATCCTCGCCGATCACCGCCAGGTCGCTTCGCGTGGTTTCGCGGATTCGATGGCGCTCGGACCAGCCGGAGGACAGGTTGAAGGGCGAGGAGACGGCGATCAGCAGATCGTTGTCCAGCAGTCGCGGATCGATCTCGCCACGGCTGGCGATCCCGAGCCCTCGCACGGCATGGTTCTGGCGTAGCGCGCGCAGCCCCGCCTCGAACGCGGCGGGCAGGCGCGGTTCTTGGGGATCGTTGATCAGGACCAGGTCGACACTGTCCAGGCCCAGGCCCTCGAAGGCCAAGTCGAGCAGGGGTTCAAGGCCTGTGGTCTTCAGGAAGGCGGCGTCGCCGCGCAGCCGCCAGGTCACGAACAACAGGCGCCGCTCAACCGAGGCGAAGGCTTCTTTCGCGCCGCGCAGCAGGTCGGGTGATGCGCCATCGATCTGGAAGCTGTTGACGCCGGCCTCGAGCGCCGTCGTCACCAAGGCCCGCCATTCTGCGGCCCGCAGCCGCGAGGTTCCGGACAGGCGCAGGCTCAAGGCCGAGACCGTCGCGCCCGAGCTTCCGAAGGGACGGTGTCGCATGGCGGCCTTTAGTCGGCCGGGGCGGCGGTTTCGAGCGCCAGAGCGTGCAGCGTTCCGCCCAGCACGTCGGCCAGGGCCTTGTTGACCAACTGGTGCTGGCGCACGCGCGGCAGGCCCTTGAAGGCCGGCGAGACGATACGCGCCTTCCAATGATCGTTGTCGCCGGCCAGATCGGTCAGCACGATCTCGGAGTCTGGAAAGGCCGCGGTGAGGCGCGCTTCGAGGTCGGCGTGGGACATGGGCACGGCGGAGAACTCCGGTCTGCGAAACTGTGTGTGGCCGGAATTCCTTAAGAACGGACGTACGGCCGGCCTATCGATGAGAACGAGATTTAATTGAATTCGCCGCCCGGCGCACGGCATGTACGGCGCATGATCCAGCTTTCTCGCCATTCTCTCGCGGCGTTCGCCGCCATCGCCCTGCTTGGTCTTGGCGCCTCACCAGCCTTCGCCGGCCCCGGCGACAAGGCGCTCGACGACGTTCGCATCCTGTCGGCCGACGACATGCAGGGCCGCGCGCCGGGCGCGCAGGGCGCGGAGAAGGCGCGCGCCTATATCCTCTCGCGGTTCGCGGAGATCGGCGTCTCGCCGGTCGGCGAGCGGTTCGAGCAGCCGTTCAGCTTCACCAAGCGTGACGGATCCACCGTCCAGGGCGTCAATCTGATCGCGCGCATCAAGGGCGTGAAGGACGGCAAGGCGATGGTCGTCTCGGCCCATTACGACCACCTGGGCGTTCGGAACGGCGAGATCTACAACGGGGCCGACGACAACGCCTCGGGCGTGGCGGGCCTGCTGGCCGTGGCCGAGGCCTTCAAGGCGAGGCCGCCCAGGCATGACGTGATCTTCGCGGTGGTTGACGCCGAGGAGAGCGGCCTGCGCGGCGCCCGCGCTTTCGTCGCCGCGCCGCCGGTTCCCCTGGAGACCATCGCGCTGGACATCAATTTCGACATGCTCGGCAAGAACCCGAAGAACGAGCTCTACGTCTCCGGGACCGCGCCCTTCCCGTACCTGAAGCCGATCCTGGTCAAGTTGGCGACGACCGCGCCGGTCAGCCTGAAGCTGGGCCACGACACCGACGCGGACGGCAAGGAGAACAACTGGACCAACCAGTCGGACCACTTCGCCTTCGGCGAGAAGGGCGTGCCGTGGGTCTATTTCGGGGTCGAGGACCACCCAGAGTACCACAAGCCGACCGACGACTTCGCGACCCTGCCGCAGGACTTCTTCAAGCGTTCGGTGGCGACCGTCGTGAAGGCCAGCCAGGCGTTCGAGCAGGACCTGGACGACGTGGCCAAGGCGTCAGGGCGATAGATCGCCCGTCACGCCTGGCGCGGGCCGTCAGTCGACGCAGATCGCGGCCGTCGCCTTGCCGTTCACGACCCGGGCGTAGCAACCGAACTGGCGGTTAGTCTTCTGGCAGGCGCCGGTGACGGGGCCTTGCGGCTCGAGATTGCCTTCCAGAACGCATTGGCCTTGGCAGTCGCTCTTGTCGGCGCAGGCCTTGCCCCCGTCGGCGTAGGGGACGACGCAGGTCGGGATCTGGGCTCTGCCCACCGGCTGGATCGAGCCGCCCTGGGCCGAGCAGGCGCTGGCCTGGGTCTGCGCTGACGGCGGAGCGGGCGTCGGCGCGGCCGTGGGCGCACAGGCGGCCAGGAGCAGAGCGGCGGTCGTGATCAGGGCCGGGATGCGCATGTCGGGAGCTCTCCGGTCAGGCCTTCGGCGTGTTCATGTAGCCCGGCAGCCAGGCCTCGTGGGCCGAGCGCAGGGTGTCGAGCGGGATGCTGAACAGGCCCGGCGAGGCGAAGACCTCGCCGCCGGCGACGCCCGCGACGATCGCATGCACGCCGGCCGCCTTGGCCGCGTCGAGCACGGCGTCGGGATCGGGCGTGGCGATCAGGTAGCGGGCCTGGTCCTCGCCCAGCAGATACGGGTGGGCGTGGGCGTTGCTGGTGGCGTTCAGCGTGACACCCACCTTGCTGGCCAGGGCCACGTCGGCCGCCGCGACCAGCAGGCCGCCGTCCGACAGGTCGTGGACGCCAGCCACTAGGCCCGAGGCGATCAGGCCGCGTACGAAGTCGCCGTTCTTGCGCTCGACGGCGAGGTCGACCGGCGGCGGAGCGCCATCCTCACGGCCCAGGATCTCGCGCAGATAGATCGAGGCGCCCAGCTCGCCATGCGTCTCGCCGATCAGGACCAGCGTGTCGCCCTCGGCGACGCCGGAGAAGTCGGTGCGCAGGTCGTAGTCCTCGAGCAGGCCCACGGCGCCGACGGTCGGGGTCGGCGGAATGGCGACGCCGTTGGTCTCGTTGTAGAGCGACACGTTCCCTGACACGACCGGGAAGTCCAGGACGCGGCAGGCCTCGGCCATGCCGTCCGTGGCGCGCACGATCTGGCCCATGGTCTCGGGCTTCTCGGGGCTGCCGAAGTTCAGATTGTCGGTGATGGCGATCGGCAGGGCGCCGGCGGCCGTCAGGTTACGCCAAGCCTCGGCGACGGCCTGCTTGCCGCCCTCGTACGGGTCGGCCTGGACGTAGCGCGGGGTGCAGTCGCTGGTGACGGCGATGGCCTTGCCGGTGCCGTGAATGCGCACGATGCCGGCGTCGCAGCCGGTGGCGCTGTCTTCCAGGGTGTCGGCCATGACGTGACGGTCGTACTGCTCCCACAGCCAGCGCTTGGAGGCCATGTCGGGGCAGCCGACGATCTTCAGAACCGCCTGGTTCCAGTCGATCGGGGCGGGGATCTTGCCGGGGTCGAGGCGGGCGTCCAGCTTGGGCTGAACCCAGGGGCGGTCATACAACGGCGCGTCGTCGAACAACGGCGCCAGCGGCACGTCGCAGACCGTCTCGCCGTGGTGCTTCAGCACCAGGCGGCCGGTGTCGGTGGTGTAGCCGATGACGGCGGCGTCCAGGCCCCACTTCTCGAAGATGGCGTGGCCGTCCTGCTCGCGGCCGGGCTTCAGGACCGCCAGCATGCGTTCCTGGCTTTCCGACAGCATCATCTCGTAGGCCGACATGCCGGTCTCGCGCTGCGGAACCATGTCCATGTTCAGCTCGATGCCGACGCCGCCCTTGCCGGCCATCTCGACCGACGAGGAGGTCAGGCCCGCCGCGCCCATGTCCTGGATGGCGGCGACCGCGCCGGTGGCCATCAGCTCGAGCGTCGCCTCGATCAAGAGCTTCTCGGCGAAGGGGTCGCCGACTTGGACGGTGGGGCGCTTTTCCTCGCTGTCCTCCGAGAACTCGGTGGAGGACATGGTCGCGCCATGGATGCCGTCGCGGCCGGTCTTGGAGCCGAAATAGACGACCGCCAGGCCCGGGCCGGGGGCGGCCGAGTAGAAGATGCTGTCGGCCTTGGCCAGGCCCACGCACATGGCGTTGACCAGGATGTTGCCGTTATAGCCCTTGTGGAAGTTGGTCTCGCCGGCGACGGTCGGCACGCCCACGCAGTTGCCGTAGCCGGCGATGCCGGCGACCACGCCGTCGACCAGGCGCTTGGTCTTGGGATGCTCGGGATCGCCGAAGCGCAGGGCGTTCAGAAGAGCGATCGGCCGCGCGCCCATCGTGAAGACGTCGCGCATGATGCCACCCACGCCCGTCGCCGCGCCCTGGTAGGGCTCGATGTAGGACGGGTGGTTGTGGCTCTCCATCTTGAAGATGATCGCGTCGCCGTCGCCGATGTCGATCACGCCGGCGTTCTCGCCGGGACCGCAGATCACGCGTGGGCCGCTGATCGGGAACTTCTTCAGCTGGTTCTTCGAGGACTTGTACGAGCAGTGCTCGGACCACATCACCGAGAAGACGCCCAGCTCCACCAGGTTGGGCTCTCGGCCCAGGCGCTGCAGGACGACGTCATATTCGGCGGGTTTCAGGCCGAACTCGGCGGCCAGATCGGCCATGGGCTTTTGGGGCGTGCTCATGGGCGCGCCTTCTAACCCGGTCCCCGGGATTCCGCCACAGGTGAGGGGACTTCTTCGTCGAGAGACGGAAGCGTTGCGACCGTCCCTGGCGTCTTCATGGCCGGAAAGCCCTGAAAATCCTTGAGCTTAGCTGGAATTAAGGCGGCTTGGCCGGAGGAACGGGCGGACTCCGCGTTCGTTTTCTTCTCGTGCGTCACGAGCGCGCTGTGAACCAAGGAGAAGCCCGATGGCTGAACAGAACCGCAATCCACAGCAGCAACAGCAAGACCAGCAACGCCGAGCGCCCGGCCAGCAGCAGCAACAGGGCGGTCAGCGTCAGAACGAGCAGGGCCGCAATCCGGGCGGTCAGGCCAATCAGGACGACCTGGAACGGCGCGGCGAGCGCTGACGTCCACGACTCTCCGTAGGGGGAAGGCCGGCGGTCACCGCCGGCCTTTTTCGTCTGTAATCGTCCCCCCAGCAGGGGAGGTGGCGCGAAGCGCCGGAGGGGGAAGTGCTGGTGAGCTTGCCTCTTCCCCCTCCGTCGTCTCTTCGAGCCGACACCTCCCCCGAGAGGGGGAGGATTGGGAGGCATGCCCTTACTTCGTGTCCACCACCGGCAGTTCGATGAAGCTGGCGGCATCGCCGGCGTGGAACACCCGCTGCGTCGCCTTCACGTAGTCGCTGGGCTTGGCGAAGAAGATGTTCGGCACGAAGGTCTGCGGGTTGCGGTCGTAGAGCGGGAACCAGCTGGACTGGACCTGCACCATGATCCGGTGACCC
>NZ_DATFAV010000089.1:0-10406 GCF_035254145.1 Caulobacter sp.
TGGGCACGTCGGGGTCCGTCCGGGTCAGCAGGATGCCGTAGTCGCAATAGTGGGCGCCGGTGGTCCAGACCTTCTGGCCGTTGATCACCCACTCGTCACCGTCACGCACGGCGCGGGTGCGCAGGGCCGCCACGTCGGAGCCGCCGGCGGGTTCGGAGAACAGCTGGCACCAGATCTCCTCGCCCTTCACGGCGGGGGAAACGAAGCGCTTCTTGGTTTCACTGTCGGCGAAGGCCATGACGGTCGGCACGCACATGCCCAGGCCGATCGTGAAATAGCCGTAGCCGAGACCGGCCTTGGTCTCTTCCTGGCCGAAAATCACCGACTGGATCGGCGTGCCGCCGCCCCCGCCGATGGCCGCGGGCCAGGTGATGCAGGCGTAGCCAGCGGCCGCCTTGGTCGCCTGCCAGGCCTTGGCGGCGGCCATATGCTCGGGCGTGTTGGGCTTCAGGTCGCCGAACTTGGCGCGATGGGCGGCGGCGTTCTCGGCCAGCCAGGCGCGAGCCTTTTCGCGATAGGCGGCTTCCTCGGGGGAGTCGTTGAAATCCATGATCCTGTTCTCCCTTACGCCGCGTTTTTCTGTTCGAGCTGGCTGACCAGCCGTTCCTTCCAGACCTTGGGCGCGCCGGCGACCAGGCTGAGCTGCCGCGAGCGGCGGTAGTAGAGGTGACAGTCGACGTCCCAGGTGAAGCCCATGCCGCCGTGAACCTGGATGCTCTCCTTGCTAGCGAACCAGTAGGCGTCGGACGCGGCGATGCGGGCCGCCGCCGCGGCGATCGGCAGCTCCGGCGCATCGTCGTTCAGGGCCCAGGCGCCGTAATAGGCGTTGGAGCGGGCGACCTCGTTCTTGACGTACATGTCGGCCAGCTTGTGCTTGATCGCCTGATAGCCGGCGATGACCCGCCCGAAGGCGTAGCGGCCCAGGGCGTACTCCTTGGCCATCTCCAGGCAGCGATCGGCGCCGCCCAGTTGCTCGAAAGCCAGCAGCACGGCGGCGCGGTCCAGGATCGACTGGACGATGTCGAAACCCGCCCCGGCCTCGCCCACGCGCTCGACGGCGGCGCCGACGAAGGTCAGCTTGGCCACGCCTCTCGTCGGATCCAGGCTCTTCAGGGTTTCGCGCGTGACGCCCGCGGCCTTCAGGTCGACCAGGAACAAGCCCGGACGGCCGCCCTCGCTGGCCAGCACCAGGGCGGTGTCGGCCACGTCGCCGTCCGTGACCGGGATCTTGGCGCCCGAGAGCTTGCCGCCCTCGACCCGGCACTGCAGGCTGGCCGGCCCGACCACGCCCGGTCCTTCGGAGGTGGCCAGGCAGCCGATCAGTTGGCCAGCCGCGATGCGCGGCAGAATAGCGGCCTTCTGGGCTTCAGAGCCGAAGGCCTGGATCCCCTCGGCCAGGAAATAGACGGTTGAGGCGAACGGGATCGGCGCGACGGCGCGGCCCAGCTCCTCGGCGATGGCGCACAGGTCGATGCGGCCCAGGCCCAGGCCGCCATGTTCTTCAGGGATGCAGGCGCCCAGCCAGCCCTGCTCGGCCACGCCCTTCCAGAGCTTCTCGTCGAAGGAGCGTTCGGCGCTATCGAGCACACCCCGCACCACACTCACGTCGCAGTGGGCGGCGAGGAACTTGCGCGCCTCCTCCTTCAGAAACTTCTGGTCGTCCGAATAGTCGAAATCCACTGCAGCCTCCCTGAACCGCGCTCTTCGGCGCGTCTCTCGAACACCACACTGAACGACGTTCACGCGAAGGGAAAGATTGACCCGGCGTCAAGAATTTCAGGTTCTTACAGCGGCCTAGCGATCGGAGACGAAGCCCGCCAGGTCGGCGCGCACCTTGAGGTTTCCTTTTTTCCAAGCCCACCACAGGACCACGATCGCCACGGCGGTTCCGACCACCATGGCCGGCGCCGAAGCTTCCGGCCCGAACGCTCCGCCGCTGAGGAATTCCGGCGCTCCGGCCTTGGGCTTGCTGACCAGCCAGCTTTCCGACACCGGCACGCCGGAGACCGACGCGCCCCACACCCAACCCTGCGTGAAGTTCCAGGCCGCATGGACGCCGATCGAGACCCACAGGCGGCCGGTCAGCAGATAGAAGCCCGCCAGCATCAGTCCCGCCTCGATGGCGATGGCCGCGGCGGCCGTCGCCGTGGCGTTGGGGTTGGCCAGGTGCAGGGCTCCGAACAGCGCCGCCTGCAGCACCAGGGCGGGCCAGATCCCGAAGGCCCGCATCAGCAGACGCAGGACGATGGCCCGCATCAGGAGCTCCTCCATCACGCCGGACTCGACCGCCATGGCGATCGCGCCCCAGGGGGACGCCGATCGCGGGCCGCTGATCTCGTAGACGCCCAGCGCATAGAGCCCGGCCACCGCCATGCTCAGCATCAGGGCTCCGACCACGAGGCCGATGGTCAGGTCCAGCGGGGCCTTGCGTGGATCCAGCTCCTCGGGCCATCGCCCCTCGCCCAGGCGGACGACCAAGGCGTAGAGGCCAAGGCCCGCCAGGCAGATCGCCGTCACCTCCAGGACTTCGAGCAGGCGACCGCCGCTATGGAACAGCGGATTGGAGATCATCTGGGCGCCCGCATAGACGAGGGCGGAAATCACGAACAGCGCCACCATCCAGCCCAGCGCGCGCAGCCAACGCAGCGGTCCGGGATGCAGCACCCGCGCATGCCCGACTTCCAAGCCGATCTGATCTTCCGTCAACGCCCTGCTCCCGTTACCCGGACTGATCGCGAAGCTCGCCACTACTTCGGCCTTGCCTGTCAATCGGGGCCATCGACGGATCGTCCGGACACCGCATTTGGCGCAACCGCCCGCCGGCGGCCGTTCGCTCGCGTCGCGGCTCGAGTTTCGAATTCACGGTACGGATTGGGCCGACACCAACCCTCGCGGCGATGACCATCGCCCGTCGCCGACATCCGCCATCTAAGCTTGGAGAAACAAGGTTAGAGAGGTTGTCACATAGGTTGTATGCCCACACCCGTCAGTTGAGAACTGCGTGCTGTTGATCGCAATATTTAGTCTTACGGTACGCGCGACGTTGCGTCATGTTCGCAGAACGCGAATCTCCGAGAGCAATGACCAAGGCTCAGTTCAAACGAAACCAGAGAGTCTGGGTGGAGAGCGTCGGCGCGTGGGCGACCGTCGAACGCGTCGTTCCCACCTGGACGGGCGGTTTGTCGGAGCCGGTCCGAGTCACCTACGATGTCGGCCTTGGCCGGATGTTCCATGCGGCCGAGCTGGCGCCCGATCCGCGCGACGCTCCCCAGGGCGCGGCGCAGGGCGAGATCTGGCGCGTGGCGCGCGACTACAACAGATGGCGAAGCCGCGAGGAAACCGCGCATCATCCGACGCCCGGCACCCATCCGGTGGTGCTCACCGACGCTCAGGACTGGGGCGGGTGGCGCGTGCCGAGGGCGGAATATGATCGTGACCCCGCGCGGATCGAGGCGCAGGCGCGGTTGATAGCCGCCGCCCCCAAGCTGCGGGCCCTCATCCAGGAGCTGATCACGCTCGTCGCGGCCGACGGCGCCACGCCCGAGGCCCTGCGCGGCATCGCTCGACGCGCGGCCAGCATCGAACTCGAACTGCACGACATGCACGACGCCGGGGCGACCGGCGCCGAACAGGCGACGCCACCCGCGCCCAGCGCGCCGAACCTCAACGCCGCGTCGCTGACCGAGCGCATGGCGGCGCTCGAGCGCGAGCTGAAACTGCGCCCATCCGCCTTCGGGAGCGCCACTCCAGCGCCGCCTCGGACCGAACGCAGCCTGCCCCCGGGGTCGCCGGCGGCGAATTTCGTGCGCGGACGTCCCAAGTAACGCGCTGAACGCTGGCGAAAACGGCCGCGTGGCCTTAGCTAGGGATCATGCGCACCGACACGCCACAGCCGATCCGGCTGGCCGATTATCGCCCCTTCCCCTTCGCGATCGAAACCACTCGCCTGGTCTTCGACCTTCATCCCTCGGCGACCCGCGTACGGGCCGAGCTCACGGTTCGTCGAACGGGCGAGGCCGGCCAGCCCCTGGCGCTGAACGGCGAGCGGCTGAAGCTGCTGTCGGTGGCCATCGACGGGCAGACACTGAGCGCCAACCAGTACGCGGTCGACGCCGAACACCTGACGATCCATGAGGTCCCGGACCAGTTCGTCCTGACCACCGAGGTCGAGATCGACCCGCTGGCCAACAAGGCCCTGACCGGCCTCTACATGTCCGGCGGCCGCTTTTGCACCCAGTGTGAGGCCGAAGGCTTCCGCACCATCACCTACTTCCCCGACCGGCCCGATGTGCTCAGCCGCTACAGCGTGCGCATCGAGGCCGACAGCGTCCTGCCGCACCTGCTCAGCAACGGCAACCTGACGGACCAGGGATCGCTGGACGGCGCCCGCCACTTCGCCGAGTGGGTCGATCCCTTCCCCAAGCCCTCCTACCTGTTCGCCCTGGTGGCCGGCGACCTGGACGTGCTGACCGACACGTTCGTCACCATGAGCGGCCGTGAGGTCGCGCTGAAGATCTTCGTCGACCCCGGCCAGGCCTCGCGCGCCGCCTACGCGCTCGACAGCCTCAAGCGCGCGATGAAGTGGGACGAGGAGGCGTTCGGCCGCGAATACGACCTCGACCTGTTCATGATCGTCGCCGTCCGCGACTTCAACTTCGGGGCCATGGAGAACAAGGGGCTGAACATCTTCAACAGCTCCCTGCTGCTGGCCGATCCCCAGACGGCGACGGACGCCGACTACGAGCGGATCGAGGCCGTGGTCGCTCACGAATACTTCCACAACTGGACCGGCAACCGCATCACCTGCCGCGACTGGTTCCAGCTGTGCCTGAAGGAAGGCTTCACGGTCTTCCGCGACCAGAGCTTCAGCGCCGACATGCGCGGCGCCGTCGTGCAGCGGATCAAGGACGTCTGGGCCCTGCGCGCGCGCCAGTTCGCCGAGGACTCCGGCCCGCTGGCCCATCCCGTGCGGCCTTCCAGCTATCTGAAGATCGACAACTTCTACACCGCGACGATCTACGAGAAGGGCTCGGAGGTCATCCGGATGCTGAAGACCATCCTGGGCGCGGCGGCGTTCCGGAAGGGCTGCGATCTCTATTTCGAACGTCACGACGGCGAGGCGACGACGGTCGAGGCCTTCATCGCCTGCTTCGCCGAGGCCTCGGGCCAGGACCTGACCGACTTCTTCGCCTGGTACGAACAGGCGGGCACCCCCGCCGTCTCGATCCGGACGGAGTACGACGCCGACGCCCAGGCCGTGACCCTGACGCTTGGCCAATCGACGCCGCCGACGCCCGGCCAGCCCACCAAGAAGGCGCTGCCGATCCCGGTGGCGATCGGCCTGCTGTCGGCCGAAGGCGAAGTCCTCCGCGACACCGAGATCGTCCTGCTGGACAAGGACGCCGCGACGGTGCGCTGGGACGGCGTGACTGGACCGCCGATCCTGTCGGCGTTGCGCGGCTTCTCCGCCCCCGTGAACCTGACCACCGACGCCAAGTCCTCGGACCGCTACGTGCTGCTGGGATCCGATCCGGACCTCTTCAACCGCTGGGAAGCCGGCCAGACCCTGGCTCGCGATCTGATCCTGACCCGCGCCGCAGGCCAACCCGACGAAGTCGGCGAGGAGCGCTACGCCGACGGCCTGGGCCGGGCGCTGGTCGACGACGCGGCCGAGGCGGCCTTCAAGGCCCTGCTGCTGGCGCTGCCGGCCGAACCCGACCTGGCGCGGATGTCCGAGCCGGCCGATCCGCTCGCCCTGTACCAGGCGCGCAAGCATCTTCGCACCCGCATCGCCGTCCACCTGGGCGACCTGCTGCGCCGGCTGCATGGCGAGATGCAGAGCGATGGCGAATTCTCGGCCAGCGCCCAGGCCGCCGGTCGCCGCGCGCTGCGCAACGCCTGCGCCGAGGCGCTGGCGGCCGATCCCCACGCCGAGAACCTGGCTCGCCTGGTCGGCCACTTCGAGGCCTCGCGGAACATGACCGACACCATGGGCGGTCTCAACGCCCTGATCACGGTGGGCGGCGCCACGCGGGACCAGGCGCTGGCCCTGTTCCAGCAGGCCTGGAAGAACGAGCCGCTGGTGATGGACAAGTGGTTCGCCGCCCAGGCGCGCGATCCTTCCGAGGACGCCCTGGACCGCGTGATCGCCCTCACCCGCGATCCCAGTTTCGAGCCGACCAACCCCAACCGCCTCCGCGCCCTCGTCTCGACCTTCGCCAACTTCAACCCGGCGCGCTTCCACGATCCCAGCGGCGCGGGCTATCGCTTCCTGGCCGATCAAGTCCTGGCCGTGGACGCCTTCAACCCGATGACCGCGGCCCGCCTGGTCGAGCCGCTCGGCGCTTGGCGTCGCTACAAGCCCGAGCTGGGCGCGCTGATGCGCGAGCAGCTCGAACGGGTGGCGACCCATCCGGATCTGTCCAAGAACGTGCTGGAGCTGGCGACCAAGGCCCTGACCTAGCGCGCAGCGTCATGCTGCATTGCGACCAATAGGCTCATCCGCGCGGAATCCGCCGGTTCGGCGGTGACGCCGCCACGCCCCGTAAGCTAGATTCACCATGGTGGCGAAGTGACTCGCCGAGGGTATCCACGGGAGTCGGGCGTTTTGGACAGAGGCGAGGCGAGACACGGGAGGACGGCGGAAGCCGGACCGACCGCGCCCGCGGCCGTGCGGGCCAGGCCCGTCAAGGCGCCGTCCCTGACGTTTGTCCGGCTCGCCATCCTGGCGGCGCTGCTCCTGCTGGCCGTCTACACCACCTTCGGCCTCAAGCGTCTCCAGGACGAGGTCAGAGCCCAGCCCGTCGGCGCCCCGCTGACGGCCAAGGCCGCGCTGATCGCCGGTCGCGTCGAAGCCAATCTCGCCGCCCAGCGGGCCGGCCTGTCGGCCGCCACCGATATCCTCAAGCGCGACCCGGTCGCCACCATGGACGCCGCCGAGATCGCCCTGCGCGCCGCCGGCGGCGAGGCGGCGGCCGTCGCCGTGATCACACCCTCGGGGCTGGCGGCCGTCGCCGGTCGCGACGACGGCGCGGACTGGAAGGCCGCCGCCAAGGCCGCGGCCGCCTCGGGCCGGACCATCTGGACCGGCTCGGTCGGAACGTCCGGACGGCTCTATGTCGCCTCGGCGCTCGATCAACCCGGCGCCTTCGCGATCGCCAGCGGCGACGCCTCCCGCCTCGTCGAGGAACCCGCCAAGGGCGAAAGCCGGGCGCTGGCCACGCCGGGGGGATCGCTGATCATCGCTCGCGGCGGCCCCGCCCAAGGCGCGGCGACGCTGATCGAAGCGTTCAAGCTCAAGCCCGAGGCCATCGGCGGCGGATCAAACTCGCTGCTCGGTCGGGACCTCAACGGAAACCCCCTGGATATCTCCGTCCAGCCCGTCGCCGAGGGCGCCTTGCTGGCGATCGCCGCCGAACCCAGCCATGCGACGGCCGCCCGTAGCCGGCAAATGACGAACGGCGCTTTCACCCTGCTCGGGCCGCTGGCCGTGGGGATCGCGCTCGCCCTGCTGCTGATGGTCCAGAGCCGCAAGGCCGAGGTCGCGCACCGGGAGTTCGTCGACAGCGAGCAACGTTTCCGACTGGCCGTCGAGGCCGCGCGCTGCGGCATCTGGGAATGGGACCTGAACGCCGACGAGGTGTTCCTGTCCGACGTCACCGGCGCGATGTTTGGCTGGGGCGGGGGCGGCGTTGTTTCCGGCCAGGACCTGCTGGACCGGATCTCGGTCGACCATCGGGATCGAGTGCGCAAGGCGCTGGCCAACGCGGCCATGTACGGAGCCTTCGACGTGTCGTTCCGCGTGCCGGCCGCCGAGCAGGGCCAGCGATCGCTGTGGATCGACGCGCGCGGCCAGGGCTTCGGCAAGCCCGGCGCCGACGGCTACGGCCGCATCATCGGCGTGGCCCTGGATGTCACCGAGGAGCGGATCGCCCAGGCCCGCGCCCAGGCCGCCGAGAACCGCCTGCGCGACGCGATCGAGAGCGTGTCGGAAGCCTTCGTGCTGTGGGACCGCCACGGCCGGCTGTTGATGTGCAACCGCAACTACCGCAACGTCTTCTCGCTGGAGCCAAAGCTTCTGAAGCCCGGCGCCGCCCGCGCCGAGGTCAACCGCTTCGCCGCCCTCGCCATCCGGCGGAACTATCCCGCCCCCGACGGCGCCAAGGGCGTTCGCGAGGCCGAGCTGATGGACGGCCGTTGGATCCAGATCAGCGAGCGCCGCACGGCCGAAGGCGGCCTGGTCATGACCGCCGCCGACATCACCGCGATCAAGAGCCAGGACGAAGCTCGCCGTCTCAACGAGGAGCAGCTTCAACACGCCGTCGCCGGCCTGGAGCGCAGCCAGGAGCAGCTGGCCGAGTTGGCTCGCAAATACGAGACCGAGAAGGTCAAGGCCGAGAGCGCCAACAAGGCCAAGAGCGAGTTCCTGGCCAACATGTCCCACGAGCTGCGGACGCCGTTGAACGCCATCAACGGCTTCTCCGAGATCATGATGAACGAGATGTTCGGCCCGCTCGGCGACCAGCGCTACAGGGGCTACAGCCAGGACATCCATTCGTCGGGGCAGCACCTTCTGGCGCTGATCAACGACATCCTCGACATGTCGAAGATCGAGGCCGGCAAGATGAACCTCAAGTTCGAGCCGATGCACTTGGAGGACGTCGCCGAGGACGCCGTCCGGCTGGTGCGCAACCGCGCCGAGGCCGCCGGCCTCACGCTCAGCATCCAGTTCCCGCCCCTGCCCGAGATCGAGGCCGACTACCGGGCGATCAAGCAGGTGCTGCTGAACCTGCTGTCCAACGCCATCAAGTTCACCCCGCGCGCGGGCAGCGTCACGATCTCGGCCGAGGTGCGCCGCGATCCGTTCGGCGACATGGTCAGGGTGTCGGTCTCCGACACCGGCATCGGCATCGCCAAGGAAGACCTGGCGCGCCTGGCCCGTCCCTTCGAGCAGGTCGAAAGCCAGTTCTCCAAGACCACTCAAGGGACCGGCCTTGGCCTGGCCCTGACCAAGTCGCTGATCAGCATGCACGACGGCGTGCTGGAAATGGCCTCCACGCCCGGCGAAGGCACGACCGTCAGTTTCGCCCTGCCGATCCGCCAGAGCGAACATGGCCTCGCCCGCGACTTCGTGGCGGCGTAGGGGAGGCCCATCTAGCTTCCCTCTCTCTTAGAGAGAGGGATATTGAATGTCGCGTCGCCTCCATGACGCACGGGGACTGGCGGCGCTCCATCCTCCGCATTCGCGCGATAGAGCCCCAGGAAATCAGCGACTTCCCACTTTACGCGCCCTCGAATGATCCGCGCTGGCGCCCGTCCTCCTCATCCGACGGCTTGAAAGGGGCGTCCGGCCGGCGAACTAGGCGGCTGTCGGGGGCGGTCGAGCGGGCGTGCTCGTCGGCGCGGAGGAAGCTCCGCAACTTCGTCCATCCTGAGGTAACCGACCCTGGAACACTAAAACGGCGATGGATGAGGGCCGAGGACACGACAGGCGGATGGAAACATCCGCGTCCGGGACCAGGCTTCGCGGCCAGGCCCGCCCGCCGGAGGCTTCAAGGTCGTCGGGGCGCGAACAGCGTCACGACGGCGCGCTTCCGACAGACGATCGCGCGGGGCGTCGCGCTTCGTCGAAACGGTTAGTTCTTCATCTGCTCCGGGCGAGGCCCCGGCGCCCCGCTCCCCTTCCGCCCCCGGCGCAGACGCGCCGGAGCGCCTCGGCGCGTCCCTAGCAGAGAGAGGAAGAAAGCCGATGTCTCGACGCCCCAGCTCCCGCCAGATCGATCCCGCATGGCCGCGCGCCCGCTGGGCCCACCTGCGCCGCAAGGTGATGCGGAAGATGGGGAAGTTCCGAAACTCCAAGGAGTTCGCGCTGCTCGCGGCGAAGGAAGCCGAGCGCCGCGAAAAGCCGAACCCGCCGCCGCCCCAATTCTGAATTTTTAGAAATATTACTTTGGTTTCATAGACTTAATTCGGCGTCATGAAGCACTCGTAACGAGTGTTCGGCGAACGCCGGGATTACACCCTCGCTCAACGGATCGCCGAGCGCGACCACGCCAAGAGGGACAAGATCATGAGCAAGATCATCAACCGCATCGCCGCCGTCGCCGCCCTGGCCCTGGCCGCCACGCCGATCATCGGCCTGACCGCCGCCCACGCCGGCGAACCCGCCCAGCCGGCCGCCCGCATCAAGGTCGGCGACCTTCGCCTGTCGGATCCGGCCGATGCGCGCGAGTTCGCCCGCCGCGTCAACATCGCCGCCAACCGCGCCTGCGAGGCCAAGGGCTTCCGCGGCCTCTCGGTCAAGGCCTGCCTGATGGACTTCAACGAAGACCTGAAGGACGCCCTCAGCGAAAAGCAGGTCGCCGAGCTGAAGGTCGCCCAGCGCGCCGGCGCCAAGATCGAACTGG
>NZ_DATFAV010000090.1:0-15918 GCF_035254145.1 Caulobacter sp.
CGCCGAGGCGATCGCCGCGGCCGACCTGCTGGACGAGGCGGCCGCCCAGCAGCGGCGCGAGCTGAACAAGGCCCTGGCGCGGGAAGTGCTGGGGGACTTCGAGGGGGAAGAGGAGGCGGGCTAAAATCCCTCTCTCGTGGAGAGAGGGAGGGGCCCGCCGCGCAGCGGTGGGAGGGTGAGAGGGTACGCCGTCTCCCATATCCGCGCTGCCGAATGACCATCGACGCCGGGGTTTGAAAGGCTGAAACCTCTCACCCTCCCGCGCCAGCGGCGCGGGTCCCTCCCTCTCTCAAAGAGAGAGGGTCTCAAAATACCCCTGTCTTCTTCCCGTCACTTGCGTCGTTCACCATGGCGGAACAAACTCGGCCTATAGTGATCTCATGACCGACGCCGCGACCTTGCCGATCCACGCCGCCAATGTTCCGCAGACGGAAGACCACTCCCAGGTCGGGGGGGCCGGGCTGACGCTGGACGCCGAGTGGATGGCCACGCCGGAGCGGTTCTTCAACCGCGAGCTGTCGTGGCTGGCCTTCAACCAGCGGGTTCTGGAGGAGAGCGGCAATCCGCGACATCCGCTGCTGGAGCGGCTGCGGTTCCTGTCGATCTCGGCCAACAACCTCGACGAATTCTACATGGTCCGCGTGGCCGGCCTGAAGGGTCAGGTGCGCGAGGGCGTGCGGGTGATCAGCCAGGACGGGCTGACGCCGGGCGAGCAGCTGACCCGCATCAACGCCTCGGCCGCCGAGCTGATGGCCGAGCAGCAGAAGATCTGGCGCCAGGTCCGCACCGAGCTGTGGGACGAAGGGCTGAAGCTGCTCGACGCCAAGGACATCGAGGGCGAGGACCGCGACAAGGCCGAGGAGATCTTCCTCAACCAGATCTTCCCGGTGCTGACGCCGCTGGCCATCGACCCGGCCCATCCGTTCCCGTTCATCCCGAACCTGGGCTTCTGCCTGGCGCTGAAGCTGCGCCGCATCGCCGACGACAAGCACCTCTACGCCCTGGCGCCGATCCCCTCGCAGGTGCGGCGGTTCTGGGAGCTGTCGTCGCTGGTCTCGCGCGGCAGGAAGCGCCAGCGCAAGATCGTGGCGCTGGAAAGCTTCATCATCCTGTTCCTGGACCACCTGTTCCCCGGCTACGAGGTCGAGGGCCGGGGCCTGTTCCGCCTGATCCGCGACAGCGACCTGGAGATCGAGGAAGAGGCCGAAGACCTGGTGCGCGAGTTCGAGGCGCGGCTGAAGAAGCGTCGCCTGGGCCGGGTGGTGCGGGTCAAGATCCAGACGACCATGCCGCAGGACCTGCGCGATTTCATCATCGAGGGCCTGCGCGCCGAGCCCGAGGACGTGATCCTGGTCGACGGCAAGCTGGGTCTGGCCCAGATGTCGGAGCTGATTCCGCCGGACCGTCCGGACCTGAAGTTCCCGCCGTTCAACGCTCGCTTCCCGGAGCGCATCCGCGATCACGGCGGCGACTGCTTCGCGGCGATCCGCGAGAAGGACATTCTCGTTCACCACCCGTTCGAGAGCTTCGACGTGGTGGTGCAGTTCCTGCGCCAGGCCGCGCGGGACCCGAACGTGCTGGCGATCAAGCAGACCCTCTACCGCACCTCCAAGGACAGCCCGATCGTGGCGGCCCTGATCGAGGCGGCCGACAACGGCAAGAACGTCACGGCCCTCGTGGAGATCAAGGCGCGCTTCGACGAGGAAAATAACCTCAAGTGGGCGCGCGACCTGGAGCGGGCGGGCGTGCACGTGGTGTTCGGCTTCGTCGACTGGAAGACCCACGCCAAGCTGTCGGTGGTGGTGCGGCGCGAGGCCGACCAGACCCTGCGCACCTATTGCCACTTCGGCACCGGCAACTATCACCCGCAGACGGCGCGGGTTTACACCGACCTGTCCTTGTTCACCTGCGACCCGGCCCTGGGGCGCGACGGGGGCAAGCTGTTCAACTTCATCACCGGCTACGCCCAGCCCGGGCGGCTGGAGAAGCTGTCGTTCTCGCCGATGACGCTGAAGCCGGACCTGCTGCGGATGATCGAGACCGAGGCCGAGGCGGCGCGGGCGGGCAAACCGGCCGGCATCTGGGCCAAGATGAACGCCGTGGTCGACCCGCAGATCATCGACGCCCTCTACAAGGCCAGCCAGGCGGGCGTGCAGATCGACCTCGTCGTGCGCGGCATCTGCTGCCTACGCCCGGGGATCATCGGCCTGTCGGAGAACATCCGGGTCAAGTCGATCGTCGGCCGCTTCCTGGAGCACGCCCGCGTGGTCTGCTTCGCCAACGGCGCGGCCATGCCCAGCGCCCAGACGCGGGTGTTCATCAGCTCGGCCGACTGGATGCCGCGCAACCTGGACCGCCGGGTCGAGAGCCTGGTGCCGGTCGAGAACCCGACCGTCCACCAGCAGGTGCTGGACCAGATCATGGTCGCCAACCTCAACGACGAGGCCCAGAGCTGGAGGCTGGACAGCGAGGGCGACTACGCCCGCGACCCGGCCTGGAACAGCAAGGGCGCCTTCTCGGCCCACGACTACTTCATGACCAATCCCAGCCTGTCGGGCCGCGGTCACGGCGCGCGCGACCTGCCCCGCGCCTTCGACCACGTGGGCCCCAAGCGGCGGAGCTAGCGCGCCGTCCGCGCCGCCTGGGCGAAGGCCGGGCTCTCGATATTGGCCGTCGCCGTCCGCAGCCGCGCCAGGGCGTAGTCCAGGCGTCCTCGCGGCGTCTCCAGCAACGGCTCGCCCAGCGCCAGGCCCTGGTGGAGGACATCCAGCGCCGGACCGTCCAGGTGCTCGGCCCTCGCCTGCCCGGCCAGTCCGACCAGGAAGGCCGCGGCGTGGAAGATGTGACTGACCTGCCGGAACAGATAGAGCCGCGCCCGCTCGTCCGGCCTCGCCTCACGCCCGAAATAGGTCGCCAGCAGCAGGGCCTCGCTATCCGGATCGGGCGCGAAGATGTTGGCCAGCGCCGAAAGGTCCACGTAGCGGTCGGCCAGGAACGCCGTCTCCCAGTCGATCAGCCAGATCCGCCGGCCGTCATAGAGCAGGTTGCGCGGGTTGAGGTCGTTGTGGCTGGCGACCGGCTGCGGCGCGAGGTTGGCGCAGATCGCCCGCAGCCGCGCCCAGGCGGTCAGCGGTCCGGCCAGCGCCTCGGCCGACGCCGTCCCGCTTCGGGCCGCCCGGTCCACCAGGGCGCCAAGGGCGTCCAGATAGTCGGTCAGCGACGGGAACGCCTCGATCGCGTGCAGGGCGCGCACGGCCTGGGCCAGCTCGACCACGAGATCGGCCCGCCCGCCCGGATAGTCGAGCGTCAGCGAGCGGGCCTCGACGAACTCGGTGATCGCCACCCCGTCGTCCGCGTCGGCGTAACGCACGCGCGGCGCCAGGCAGGCCTGGGCGGCCAGGCTCATGCACCGATAGGCGCGACGCGGATCGCGCACCGCGTCCCGCTCCGTCTCGAGCCGCAGCAGATAGGCGATCCCGCCCACCCGGATCCGCCACAGCCGCGCGCCCGACAGCCCGCCGGACAAGGGCGTCGCGCCATCCAGCGTCTCGGTCGCGAAGGTCGCGCGCAGCGCCTTGCGAACGGCGGGGATCTGGTCGGGTGAAACGGTCATCGGCGGGGCCTTGAAATGAAGTGGCCGCCTTATTCACCCGGATAAAATAAGAGTCAATATGACCCGGGTATAATTCGGAGACGTTCCGCGACAAGGCTTTCGGCGTGGAAAAGTCGACGCCCTGGCTTCCACCGCCGTTCGAATGCGTTAAACCACCCGCATGCCCTTCCCGGCGCCGCGCGACGCGGCCGTGATTGATATCGGCTCCAACTCGGTCCGCCTGGTGGTGTACCGGCTGGAAGGCCGCGCCATCTGGACGGTCTTCAACGAGAAGGTGCTGGCGGGCCTGGGCCGCGACCTGGCCAAGACCGGCCGGCTCTCGCCAGAGGGCGTCATCCAGACCCTGCAGGCCCTGAAGCGCTTCCGCGCCGTGCTCGAGGCCGTGGGCCCGACCGAGGTCTTCGTCGTCGCCACCGCCGCCGCCCGCGAAGCCAAGGATGGCCCCGACTTCATCCGCCGCGTGCGCGAGGAGACCGGCTTCTCGGTGCGCGTCCTCTCGGGCGAGGAAGAGGCCCACTACGCGGCCGTCGGCGTGCTGGCCGGCACGCCCGACGCGGTCGGCGTGGTCGGCGACCTGGGCGGCGCCAGCCTGGAACTGGTGCGCCTGTCGTCCACCGGCGCGGGTCTGGGCGTCACCCTGCCGCTGGGCCCGTTCAGCCTGGCCGGCCCCAATGGCGGCGGCTTCGACGGCGAGCGGGTCCGCCGCCTGGCCCGCGAACGCATCGCCGCCGTGGCAGCCGACTTCCGCACCGAGACCTTCCACGCCGTGGGCGGCGCCTGGCGAAACCTGGCCTTGCTGCACATGCGGCTGTCGGGCTACCCGCTGCACGTCGTCCACCAGTACGAGATCGGCGCGGCCGAGGCGCTGGAGGCCGCCCACCTGGTCAGCCATCAGTCCAAGAGCTCGCTCGAGCGCATCGAGGGCATGAGCAAGAAGCGCTCGGAGACCCTGCCCTACGCCGCCGTCGTCCTGGAGACGCTGATCGAGCAACTGGGCCTAAAGCGGATCGAGATCTCGGCCTATGGCGTGCGCGAGGGCCTGCTGTTCGAGGCCATGCCGCCGCGCGTGCGGGGCCTGGACCCGCTGATCGAAGGCTGCGCGGCGCTCGGCGCGCGCCAGGGCGTCGCCGAGGACCTGGGCGCGGCGCTCGACGCCTGGATCAGCCCGGCTTTCCGCCATCTGCCCTCGCTGTTTGGCGAACGCGACGGGATCCTGATCGCGGCCGCCTGCCGACTGGCCGACGTCGGCGTGCGCCTGCACCCCGATCATCGCGCCGACCTGGTTTTCGAGCAGGTGCTGCGCGCGCCGGTCGCCGGCCAGAACCACGCCGAGCGCTGCTTCCTGGCCGCCGCCGCCCACGCCCGGCACGCGACCAACTTCCACCCGCCCGAGCTGGCGACCCTGGAACGACTGCTCAGCCCCGCCCAGCTCAAGCGCGCCCGGGCCCTGGGGGCGACGATGCGCCTGGCGTGCGACCTCTCGGGCCGCAGCCCCAGCCTGCTGGCCCATTCGCGCTTGGCGCTGGACAAGACCCATCTGATCCTGACGGCCGAACCCGGCTATGCGGACCTCCTGCTGGGCGAGCAGACCAACAAGCGCGCCAATACCGCCGCCCAACACCTGAACCTGAAGACCAAAATCACGGCGGCGTGATTCAGGTATAGTTCGGGCCAGGACATGCCTAACCTGCGCTGAATTTCCTCAAATCGGGTGATGAAGACGAGTTGTCGCACCCCAAGACCGAAATCTCGGCATGCTTCGTTAGCGATACCATCCCTATCGTCCTTTCAAAGACATAGGGAGGTCAGCAATGCTGAAGCATAGCGCTTATTACCCGGACGCCGTCGCCCCGCCGCCGAGCGACCGGACGCATCCCGACCTGCGGCTCGCCAGCGATCACGACGCCCCAGTCGCCAGCCCCGCGCGCGCCCTGCAATTGAGGGCCGGCCAGGGCCTCATTCCAGACAGCAGCTGGTCGGTGCGCCGCACCGTGATCATCGGCGTGATCTTCCACCTCGGCGTCTTCAGCGCCCTCGGACTGGCCGCCGGGGCCGCCCTGACCCAGTTCGGCCATCCGTGAGCGTCGCCCTACCTTTCGACGCCTAGAGCCTGTCTGGTTTAGATGGAACCATCTAAACCAGATAAACAGGCTCTAGAATCAAACATTTAGAGCGCGTCCGGGCGGGTTAGCCGCGTACACCTAACCCTAACGCGCTCTAGGCGCGTGGCGCTCGGCGTCTCTTACTCGGCTTCGATCAGGGCCCGTTCGGCCGCCTCCGTCGCGAACAACGCCGTATAGAGATCGCGTGGGTTCACCGGTTTCTCGACCCAACGGGTCATGCCCGCGTCAAGACAGGCGGCGATCTCCTCGCGGGAGGCCCCGCCGGTGACGGCGATGATCGGCGTCTCGCGGTTGGCGCCGGCCTCGCGCAACCGGCGCGAGGCTTCCAGCCCATCCATCCCGGGCATGCGGACATCCATCAGGATGGCGTCGAACCTTTGCGCCTGGCACACGGCGAGCGCCGTGAGCGCGTCTTCGGCGGTCTCGACCTCGGCCCCGAACGCCTCGAGCATCCGCGCCAGGGTGCGGCGGTTGATATCGTGGTCGTCCACCACCAGCACCGACATCGGCCGGCTGGGCCTGGCGAGCGCGGCGGCCTCGGCGGTGTCGACGTCGGGCGGCGGCGTTCCTTCCGGCGCCGGCAGCACCAGCTTGAAGCAGGCGCCCGCCCCGTGTCCTTCGGCGGCGGTCAGATCGCCGCCCATCAGCCGGGCGAGGTCGCGGCTGATCGCCAGCCCCAGGCCCGTTCCCCCGAAGGCGCGGGCCGTTCCCAGGCTCAATTGTTCGTAGGGGCTGAACAGCCGGGCGATCTGGGCCTCGGTCAAGCCGGGCCCGGTGTCGCACACCTCGATCGAGACGAACCGACGTCCCTCCTGCATGAAGGCTATCACCGCGACGGTCACCTCGCCCTCGGCGGTGAACTTGATCGCGTTGCTGAGTAGGTTGTTGAGCACCTGGCGCACCCGCATCGGATCGCCCCGCACCCATTGGGGCCCAGCCTGGGCGCCTCGCAGGGTCAATCGCAGCCCCTTGGCCCGCGCGGTGTTGCGCCAGAAGCGGACGCTGTTGGAGATCAGGGCCCGCAGGTCGTGATCCACCACCTCCACGCCCATGCGGCCAGCTTCGATCTTCGACAGGTCCAGCAGGTCGTTGAGCTGGGCGCGCATCATCAGCCCGGCGTCGGCGATCAGGGCGGCGGCCGAGCGGTCGGCCTCGCTGCCGCCCTCCAGCGCCGCGGCCCCGTTGACGATCGCGTTGATCGGCGTGCGCAGTTCGTGGCTGACCATGGCGATCAGGGCCGAGCGGGCCGACATCTGGGCCTCGGCCGCACGACGCGCCTTGCGCTCGGCTTCCATGGCGCGTTGCGACCACAGGAAGGTCATCGAGACGGCCACGCAGAAAAGCCCCGCCCCGATCGCGAAATAGGGCAGCAACGGATCCTGGCGCGGGCCAGCGACCAAGGGGGCGGCGAACAGATAGCCGATGTGGGGCGCGACTCCGAAGAGGAAGGCGATGACGCAGCCCTCGGCGCACATCAGGGCCGTGAACACCGATCCAACCAGCAGAAGCACGGCGCCGGCGGCGCCGGCGGGTGTTCCCGTCGCCCACAACGGCACGGCGAGCCAGCCGAACACGCCGGCCATGGCGAGGTCGACGACCAGGTTGAGCCAGACCTGCCGCGCCGGATGGCGCGACGCCAGGAACACCTTCAGGGCCCAATGCTCGGCTAGTTGCACCAGCAGGTAGGCCAGCGCCCATGCCGGCAGGAAGGACAGCCCCGGCCGGACCAGGACGGCCAGGCACAGGGAGCCGACGACAAACAGGCGAAGCGGAATGTGCCGAAGACGAGAGATCGCGGCGGCTCGATAATCGACCGCTAGACGTTCCCTGAACTCACGCAACTCGCCCCCCACCGGCCCCCCCGTCCCTCGAGGGCGTCCCTCAAGGCGGCCGTCTTATCGCCAAACCTGGCCACAAGTCTGGCGAGGAATTGTCCCGCCCCTCGATTCGAGTACGAACCCGCGGCGGGAAAGCCAAGCGCCGGGAAAAAGGGCGCCTGGCGCGCCCTATTCCGCCTTTGGCGCGCGACGAACCTCGACCACGCGCACCTTGGCGCCGTCCAGCACCAGGGCCAGCTCTCCGCGCTTGATCTTCAGGGCGTCGATCCCGAAGGCGTCGCGGCGCCAGCCGGCCAGGGCCGGGGTGGCGGCGTTGTCGTCGGCGGCGATCTTTTCCAGGTCCGAGACCGTGGCGATCAGCTTGGAGGCGACGCCCGCCTCTTCCGCCCGCGCCTTCAGCAGCACCTTGAGCAGCTCGACGACGGCGCCGGCGTTCTGGGGCGGCGGCGGGCCGGGCTTGTCGACGACCGGGGCGTAGCCTTCCGGATCGGCCAGGGCGGCCTTGATCGCGGCCAAGAGGTCGGGGCCGAACTTGCTGCCGCCGAAGCCCTTGGGCACGCCGCGCAGATTGTTCAGCGCTTCCAGGCTGGTCGGCGCCTGGGTGGCCAGCTCGTCGATCGCCTCGTCCTTCAGGATGCGGCCGCGCGGCTGGTCGCGGGTCTGGGCCGTGCGCTCGCGCCAGGCGGCGACGGCCTTGAAGACGGCCAGGTACTTGGCCTGGGTCTTGCGCGGGCGCAGGCGGCGCCAGGCCTTTTCCGGATCGACGTCATAGGCGGCGGGATCGGAAATCGCGGACATCTCCTCCTCGACCCAGGCCAGGCGGCCGCTGGTTTCCAGCCGCTCGCGCAGGATCGGGAAAAGCGCCGCCAGATGGGTGACGTCGGCCAGGGCGTAGGTCAGCTGCGCCTCGGTCAGCGGCCGGCGGGCCCAGTCCGTGAAGCGGCTGGACTTGTCCAACTCGATCCGCAGCATCTGGCGAACCAGGGCGTCGTAGGCGATCTGCTCGCCAAAGCCCGCGGCCATGCCGGCGACCTGGGTGTCGAACAGCGGCTTGGGCATCGCCTTCAGATTGTTGAAGATCTCGACGTCCTGTCGGGCGGCGTGGAACACCTTGAGGATGCTCGTGTCGCGCATGACGGCCAGCAGGGGCTCGAGGTCGATGTCGTCGGCCAACGGGTCGATGACGGCTTCGTGCGTGGGCGACGCGACCTGGATCAGGCACAGCTTGGGCCAGTAGGTCGTCTCGCGCATGAACTCGGTGTCCACCGCGACGAAAGGCTCGCCCGAAAGCGCATTACAAAACGCCGCCAGCTCGGCGGTGGTGGTGATCGGCTTCATCCGCTGCTAATAGCCTCGCGCACCCCCGAGTCTGCAAGCGTCAAGACGCATCAAGCGGCGCCGGGAAGCGAAATTTCCGCGAGTTCGGAGGATCTTCCCTTCCTCCGAGAGACCAGAGCGAGCGCCAGAGCGACCATGAGCGACCAGCCCAACGGCCTTACCTACGCCCAGGCGGGTGTCGACATCGACGCGGGCAATGCGCTCGTGGACGCCATCAAACCCCTGGCCAAGGCCACCCGCCGCCCCGGCGCGGAAGCCAGCCTGGGCGGTTTTGGCGCGCTGTTCGACCTGAAGGCGGCCGGCTACGAGGACGCCTTGCTGGTCACCACCACCGACGGCGTCGGCACCAAGCTGCGGATCGCCATCGACGCGGGCATGCACGCCACGGTCGGGATCGATCTGGTGGCCATGTGCGTCAACGACCTGCTGGCCCAGGGCGCCGAGCCGCTGATGTTCCTGGACTACTTCGCCACCGGCAAGCTGGACGTCGAGACCGCCAAGAGCGTGGTCGCCGGCATCGCCGACGGCTGCAAGCTGGCCGGCGCGGCCCTGGTGGGCGGCGAGACCGCCGAAATGCCGGGCATGTACGGCGATGGGGAATATGATCTCGCGGGCTTCTCGGTTGGAGCCGTCGAGCGCGACGGCGTCCTGCCCAAGCTGGACAAGCAGCGGGCCGGCGACATCATCATCGGCCTGGGCTCGTCGGGCCCGCACTCCAACGGCTACTCGCTTGTGCGCCGCGTGGTCGAGCGTTCGGGCCTGGCCTGGGACGCCCCCTGCCCGTTCCCCGTTCCTGGCGAGGACGGCAAGACGCTGGCCGAGGCCCTGATGGCCCCGACCCGGATCTATGTGAAGTCGCTGCTGCCGCTGCTGCAGTCGGGTCGCGTCAAGGGCGGCGCGCACATCACCGGCGGCGGCCTGATCGAGAACCCGCCGCGCGCCATCGCCGAGGGCCTGGCCGCCGAGTTCGACTGGAACGCGTGGGAAATGCCGCCCGTGTTCGACTGGCTGGCCAAGACCGGCGGCGTCTCCGAGCACGAGATGCGCCGCACGTTCAATTGTGGGGTGGGCTTTATCATCATCGTGGCCCAGGCCGACGCCGAACCGGTGCTGGCGGCCCTGCTGAACGCTGGCGAAGACGCCTTCATCTGCGGCCAGCTGGTCAAGGCCTGATGGGTCCGAAGACCAAGGTCGCGGTGCTGATCTCGGGCCGGGGCTCCAACATGGAGGCCCTGGTCCGCGCGGCGAAGGCCGAGGGTTGCCCCTTCGAGATCGCCCTGGTCCTGGCCAACAAGCCGGACGCCAAGGGCCTGGAGATCGCCGCCGAGGCCGGGATCGAGGCGCTGTGTGTCGACCAGAAGCCGTTCGGCAAGGATCGCGAGGCCCATGAGCGGGCCATCGACGCGGCCCTGCGCGCGCGCGGGATCGAGGTCATCGCCCTGGCTGGTTACATGCGGATCCTGACGCCCTTCCTGGTCGACGCCTGGGAAGGCCGGATGCTGAACATCCACCCGTCGCTGCTACCGGCCTATCCCGGCCTGGACACCCACGCCCGCGCCATCGCCGCCGGCGAGGTCGAGGCCGGCTGCACGGTGCACCTGGTCACCGCCGGCGTCGACGAAGGCCCGATCCTGGGCCAGGCCCGCGTGCCGATCCTGCCGGACGACGACGACCACAGCCTGGCCGAGCGGGTCCTGGAGCAGGAACACAAGTTGTACGCCGACACCCTGGCCGCGTTCGTGCGAACCCTGGGGCCAGCCGCCGCGAACTGATTGCTAATCTCCCGATCTTGATGCTTCATACATCATACGGGACATCCAGATGATCACTGGACCTCAGATCCGCGCCGCGCGCGCCTTGCTCGGCCTAGACCAGAAACAGCTGGCGCGGCTGTCCGGCCTGTCGGTTCCGACCATCCAGCGGATGGAAGCTTGCGAAGGCTCGGTCCGCGTGGTCGTCGACAGCCTGGAGAAGGTCATGAAGGCCCTGGCCTCGGCCGGGATCGAGCTGATCGTCGAGGACGCCCCCAGCCAGGGGGTCGGACGCGGGGTCCGGCTGCTGGAGAAGCGCTGAAGGTCGAACCATGGGCCTGAACTGGCGGCTGTTCGAACCCAAGACGGTGACGGTGCTTCGCCAGGGCTACGCCGCCGCCGACTTCCGCGCCGACCTGATCGCGGGCCTCACGGTCGCCATCGTCGCCCTGCCCCTGTCCATGGCCCTGGCCATCGCCTCGGGAACCACGCCGGACCGAGGTCTGGTCACGGCGGTGGTCGCCGGCTTTTTAATTTCGCTGCTGGGCGGCAGCCGCTTCCAGATCGGCGGTCCCACCGGGGCCTTCGTGGTGGTGGTCTACGGGGTGATCGCCAAGCACGGCTATGACGGCCTCTTGATGGCGACCCTGATGGCCGGGGGCATCCTGATCCTGGCCGGCATCTCGGGCCTGGGAACCTTTATCAAATACATTCCCGATCCGGTGACCACGGGCTTCACCGCCGGCATAGCGGTGATCATCTTCACCAGCCAGATCAAGGACTTCCTGGGTCTGACGGCGGAGAACCTCCCGGCCGACTTCCTGCCCAAGCTGGCGGCGCTGTGGGACGCGCGCGCCAGCCTCAGTCCGTCCACCGTCGTCCTGGCGCTGGCGTGCCTGGCCCTGATCCTGGCCCTGCGCCGCTGGGCGCCCAAGGCGCCCGGGTTCCTGGTGGCGACGATCGCCGGAGCCGCCTTCGTGGCCGTGGCCCATCCGCCGATCGAGACCATCGGATCACGCTTCGGCGGCGTGCCCTCCAGCCTGCCGGCCCCGAGCCTGGCGTTCTGGTCCCTGGCCAAGGCCCAGGCGGTGGCGCCCAGCGCCTTCACCATCGCCCTGCTGGCCGGGGTGGAGTCGCTGCTGTCGGCGGTGGTCGCCGACCAGATGACCGGCCGCCGGCACCGGTCGGGCGCCGAGTTGATCGCCCAGGGCGTCGCCAATATCGCCTCGACCCTGTTCGGCGGCATGCCGGCGACCGGCGCCATCGCCCGCACGGCCACCAGCATCCGGGCCGGCGCCCGCTCGCCTGTGGCCGGCATGGCCCACGCCGTCTTCCTGCTGCTGTTCATGCTGCTGGCCGCCCCGCTGATGCGGTTCGTGCCGCTGGCGGCCCTGGCGGCGACCCTGATGATCGTGGCCTTCAACATGGCCGAACTGCATCGGTTCGCGGCCCTGCTGCGCGCCTCGAACGGCGAACGGGCTATCCTGCTGGCCACCTTCGGCCTGACCGTTCTGGTCGACCTGACCCTGGCCATCGAGGTGGGCATGGTGCTGGCCGCCTTCGTGTTCATGCACCGCATGGCCCAGCTGGCCGAAGTGAAACACGGCGAGGGGCCGATCGCCCTCGACGGCCTGGAGGGCGACTCGCGCGAGCCCTACGCTCCCAATTTCGGCCTGCCCGACGACGTGGCCGTGATCACGTTCCGGGGCGCGCTGTTCTTCGGCAGCGCCAGCCTGGTCAAGGACGCGCTGGAGGACGTCGCCGGCCGCAAGCGCTGCTACATCCTGCGCCTGGAGGATACGCCGATGGTCGACCCGACCGGCGCCTTCGCCCTGGCCGACCTGCTGCGGCGCACCCTGGCCGACGGCGAGGTGATCCTCTGCGGCGCCTCGCGCCAGGTCCTGCGCGACCTGCTGCGGACGATTGGCGCGCCGCTGCTGCGCCGCGCGCGCCTGGCCGTCGACTTCGACACGGCCAAGCGGATGGCGATGGCGGGCGAGATCGGGAGAACCTAGACCGATCGCCAGCGCTGCTCGGCCCACAGGGCCGCGCCGGTGAGGATCGTAACGCCGACCCACAGGGACGAGGCCCCGATCGTCAGGTAGGTCAGGGCGCCCAGCGCCCCGCCGGCGGTCAGGCCCGTCCACAACAGGACGAACCGCGGCCAGTCGTTCGGCTCTCCGCCAGCCAAGGCTCCGGCGATGCGTTGACCGGCCCGCACCAGGGTGCCGGTCATGTAGGTCAGACCCACGGCGACGTCGCCGTTACGCTGGAAGACCGCGTTCTCGGCGCCCATGGCCATGGCGACGCAGGTGACCCCGGCCGTGTCGAAGCCCGCCGTCAGCAGGCCCGCCCCCACGGCCAGCAGCGCCGCTTCCAGGACCAACACCGGCGAGCGACGGTTCTCGCCGAACGCGCGGGCCGTCAGCGCACCCAGCACCACCCCGCCGACGAACGAGCCCACCAGGGTGATCGCCGTCAGCGCACCCTTCCAGTCCATCGCCGCCAGCGCCACGCCCAGACGGGTGGAGTTGCCGCTCATGAACGAGACGAAGAACCCGCCCAGCTTCAGAAAGCCGATCGCGTCCACATAGCCAGCCACGCCCGACAGCGTCACCGCCAGGATCACCTCGCCTCGCTCGTAGTGCTTCACGCCCGGACCCCAAAAAAAGAAAACGCCCGGATCGTCACCGATCCGGGCGTCGTCCGTCATCTAAAAACGGCGGGCTGGATCAGCCGACGATTTCGTCTTCCGTGAAGAACTGGGCGATTTCGATGCCCGCGTTCTCCAGGCTGTCCGAGCCGTGGACCGAGTTTTCGCCGATCGACAGGGCGAATTGCTTGCGGATCGTGCCTTCGGCGGCGTTTTCCGGGTTCGTGGCGCCCATGACTTCGCGGTACTTGGCCACGGCGTTGTCGCCTTGCAGGACCTGGACGACGACCGGCTCGGCGGTCATCTGGGCCACGAGTTCGCCGTAGAACGGGCGCTCGGCGTGGACTTCGTAGAACTTCTTGGCTTGAGCTTCGGTCAGCTTCACGCGACGCTGAGCGACGATGCGCAGGCCGGCGGCCTCGATCACCGCGTTGATGGCGCCGGTCAGGTTGCGACGGGTGGCGTCCGGCTTGATGATCGAGAAGGTGCGTTCGGTCACGAGATATCTCACACGAGAGTTGTGAATTGGGAGGTTGCGGGCTTATAGCCGTGCGCCTCCTCCCCGCCAACCCCGCCGCGTAAGCTTCATATAAATGCTGCAGATCAACGACCTGACCTTTGACGCGTGGGGGCGCCGGTTCTTCGACCACGCCAGCGTCAGCCTGCCGCCGGGCGCCAAGGTCGGACTGATCGGCCGCAACGGCGTTGGCAAGTCCACCCTGTTCAAGCTGATCCTGGGCCATCTTCACGCCGGCGACGACGAAATCAGCCTGCCCAAGAACGCCCGCGTCGGCTCGGTCGACCAGGAGCACCCGGCCACGCCCTTCACCCTTCTGGCGACGGTGCTGGAGGCGGATGAAGAGCGTCATAGCCTGATGACCCGGCTGGAAACCGCCGATCCCGAGGAAATGGGCGAGATCTGGGGCCGGCTGATCGAGATCGACGCCGACGCCGCGCCGGCCAAGGCCTCTGAAATCCTGGTGGGCCTGGGCTTCTCCCAGGATGACCTGGCCCGACCGATGAGCGAATTCTCGGGCGGCTGGCGCATGCGCGTGGCCCTGGCCGCGGCGTTGTTCGCCGAGCCCGACATGCTGCTGCTGGACGAACCGACCAACTATCTCGACCTGGAAGGCGCGCTATGGCTGGAGGCACGCCTCCAGAAGTACCCGCACACCGCCCTGATCGTCAGCCACGACCGCGAGCTCTTGAACAACAGCTGCACGCATATGCTGCACCTGGCGAACGGCAAGCTGGAGCTCTACACCGGCGGCTACGACGACTTCGAGAAGCGTCGCGCCGAGAAGGCCCGTCTGCAGCTGTCGGCCAAGGCCAAGCAGGACGCCGAGCGCGCCCACCTGCAGGCCTTCGTCGACCGCTTCAAGGCCAAGGCCTCGAAAGCCGCGCAAGCGCAGTCCCGTATGAAGCGCCTGGCCAAGATGGAGCCGGTGGCGACCACGATCGAGGAGCGCGTCGCGCCCTTCACCCTGCCCTCGCCGCCGCGCCCCCTGCCCCCGCCGCTGATCCGGCTCGAAAAGGCGTCGGTCGGCTACGAGGAAGGCCGCGCGATCCTCAAGAACCTCAACCTGCGCATGGACCTGGACGACCGCATCGGCCTGCTGGGCGTCAACGGCGCGGGCAAGTCGACCTTCGCCAAGATGATCGCCGGGGCCTTGGGCGTGCAGAGCGGCGAATTCCACCGCGACAAGAAGATGAAGGTCGGCTGGTTCCACCAGCATCAGATCGAGGCGATGGATCCCAACGACACCCCGCTGGAGATCATCCGTCGGGCCATGCCGGACGCCTCGGAAAGCTCGCGCCGTTCGAAGCTGGCCCAATTCGGCCTCGGCTTCGAGAAGCAGGAGACCAAGGTCGACAGCCTGTCGGGCGGCGAGCGCGCGCGCCTGCTGCTGAACCTGGTGGCGATGGACGCCCCGCACATGCTGATCCTGGACGAACCGACCAACCACCTGGACATCGACAGCCGCCGAGCCCTGTTGGACGCCCTGAACGACTACATGGGCGCGGTCATCCTGATCACCCACGACCGTTCGCTGATGGAGCTGGTCGCCGACCGCCTGTGGCTGGCCGCGGATGGTACGGTTAAGCCGTTCGACGGCGATATGGACGACTACGCCAAGTTCGTCCTGGAGCGCGCCAAACAGGCGGTGAAGCCGACCCAGGTCGCGCGAGAGCCGGAAAAGGCCGCCGCCCCGGCCGCGCCGCAGCCAAGAAAGGCGGCGATCGAACCCTTGCGCCGCAAGGTCGAGGCCGCCGAGCAGGTCATGACTCGCTGCACTCGGAACCTGGCCGAGCTGGACGCCCAGCTGGCCGATCCAGATCTCTACGTTAAGAACCCCGGCAAGGTGGCGGAGCTGACCAAGCGCCGAGACAACGCCAAATCCAAGCTCGACGAGGCCGAGGAGGCCTGGATGTTCCTGGCCGAAGACCTAGCCGCAGCGGAGGCTTAGGGCGGATCGACGTCCATGCGGCGTTTGAATTCAATAGCTCGCCTTCCTGGGCCTTGTGCCCAGGACCCATGCCAGCGGCAGGCCGAAACTTGCAAGTGAGCCGAGGCTGAACGGCCCAGGGCGCTGGTCAAGCT
>NZ_DATFAV010000091.1:0-22612 GCF_035254145.1 Caulobacter sp.
CGGCGTCGTCACCTCATGCCCGGCCGCCTCGAAGGGCGCGCGAAAAGCGTCGAAGGTCCAGCCGCCGCAGAAGGCTCCGTGGACCATGATGACCGGTGCGCGCATGAACGCCTTGAACCCGACTGTACCCCGCCGGCGAAGCGGCCGGCGGGGCTAGCCTACACGGTCTACTTCGACTTGGGCGAGGTTTTGGCGGGCGCCTTTGTCGCAGTCTTCTTGGCGGCGGGGGCCTTGGCCGGCGTGGCCGGCTTGGCCGCGACCTTCGGTTTGGCGGCGGCCTTCGGCGCAGCGGCCTTGGCGGGAGCCGCTTTCGGGGCGGCGGCCTTGGCCGGAGCCGCCTTGGGCGCCGTCGTCTTGGGCGCGGCGACCTTCGCCGCGGGTTTCGAGGCCGGCTTCGCGGCCGGTTTGGCGACGGGCGCGGCCTTGGCCTTCGGGGCCGCCTTCGCCGCGGTCGCAACCGCCGGCTTGGCGACCGGCTTGCTCGCGGCCTTGGGCGCTGCCGTCTTCGGCGCGGCGGCGGCCTTGGCGGCTGGCTTGGCCGGCGTCTTGGCGGCAGGGGCCTTGGCGGGAGCCGCGGCCTTCTTGGGCGCGGGCGCGGCCTTGGCGGCGGCGGGAGCCTTGGCCGCCGGCTTGGCGGCTGCCTTGGCCTTCGGAGCGGCCTTCGGGGCCGCCTTGGGCTTTGCGGCGGCCTTCGGAGCCGAAGCGGGAGCGGGCGTCGGCGCGGCGGCGACCGGAGCCGGGGCGGGCGCCGGAGCCGGAGCGACGGCCGGTTCGGCCGCCTTCACGGGCTCGGGGGGTGGCGCTGGCGCTTTCACGGGCGCCGGGGCGGGCGCGGCCGCGACCGGCGCAGGCGCGGGCGTCGGCGCCGGAGCGGGCTCGGCCGGCTTAACCGGTTCGGGCGCCGGCGCGGCGGCCTTGGCGGGCTGTGGCGCGGGCGCGGGGGCCGGCGTCGGTTTCTTGCCGCCCAGCCAGGCGATCAGGTCGTCGAGGATCTTCATCGTGTTCGGCTCATCTATGAGATAATGGGCGTTGTTGGGATATTCTCGGTACTCGGCGCCGGCGTACTTCTTGCCGACGAGACGCACGTCCTCGACGGGTGTCGTGCGATCCAGGGCGCCGGCCATCACCAGCACCGGCACGGTGACCTTGCTGGCGTCGACATAGGCGGCCTTGTTCGGATCCTTTGCGGGCCATGCCAGGTCGGCCAGCACTTGGCCGCTGTCATAGACCATCTTGGCGTAGAGATCGTCGTGGCGCGCGGGCGGCACGACGTTGGCCACGCCGAACTTGAAGCCCGGCTTCCACATCTTGCCGGCCTTGGTTTCCGGCTTGCCGGCCAGGGCCAGGTTCAGGAAGGTGAACAGTGGGGTCAGCTTGGGCTTGCCGCGCGCGTCGGCCGGGGAGGCCGGGGCGAACAGCGCCAGGCTCGCCGCGTGGCCCGCCTCGGCGACCTTCTGGGCGATCAGTCCTCCCATGGAGTGACCGATCACGATCGGCTTTTCGCCGGTCTCCTTGGCGAGGGTCTGGGCCAGGGCGCTCATCTCGGCGACATAGTCGGCCAGGGTCAGGCCGACGAGACCCGCGCGCGGGCCGTCGACCGTCCGCACCGCCGACCGGATGGTCGGGGCCACGACGCGATAACCTTCGGCTCGCAGCCTGGCAGCGACGGGGCCCCAGACGTCCCCCGCGCACCCGTAGCCGTGGATCAATAAAACCGTACTCGCCATACCGTTCTCCCCCGCGCGGCGGAAAGAGATCAGACGCCCCGCGCAAACCCCTTGAACGCGGCGACCACAGCTTCGTAGACCCCGCGCTTGAAGGGTACGATCAGTTCGGGTGCTTCGTCGAGCCTGCCCCATCGCCAGGCGTCGAACTCGACGTGGTCGTCCGCCTCCAGATCGATCTCCGAGTCGTCGCCGATGAAGCGATAGGCGAACCAGACCTGCTTTTGTCCTTGCCAGCCCCGTGACTGCCTGGGGTCGGCCAGCACCTCGGGAGGGAAGTCGTAGGTGATCCAGCCCTGCGTGCGTCCAAGCAGCTCGACGGAGGTGACGCCGGTCTCCTCGGCCAGCTCGCGGCGGGCGGCGGCCTCCAGGTCCTCGCCCTCGTCGACGCCGCCTTGCGGGAACTGCCAGTCATAGGGCGGCGCCTGCCTGTTGCGCCGGCCCAGCCAGACGCGGCCGTCCGGATGGAACAGGACGACGCCGACGTTCGGGCGATGCTGGGGATGGTCGAGCTCGGTCATGCCGGGCCTTATTCCACAGGCCTCAGCGATGGGCGAGGGCCGAGGCCGGGGCCAATTGCAGACCGCGCGCCTGCAGGCCGGCGGACCACACCCGCACCTGGTTGATCGTCACCGGATAGGCGAACCCCGAACCCAGCGACTGGCCGCGCGCGGTCGCGCCGTTCTCAAGGGCGCCCAACTGGGCGTCGATGGCGCTGGCCGACAGCTCGTCGTCGATCACGCGGTCGGCCGAGACGCGCGGGATCGGGCCAGCGCGGCGAGCCGCCAATCCATCGTCGACGAAGGCCAGGCCGCGCGCCTTGAGCACGGTGTTGAAGGTGGCCATGGCCTGGTCGTTGTCGACGAACCGCGCGCCCAGATAGTTCGACAGGCCGAAATAGCCGGTGGCCCGCGACATCAGCCATTCCAGCTTGCGGACGGTGTCCTCGGGCCGGTTGGCGGCGATCAGGGTGTAGGGGCCAGGGTCGTTGGCCGGATAGTCCGCCGGCTCCATTGGCGTCTCCAGCAGCACTTCGTGGCCGTGGGCGCGGGCCAGGTCGATCCAGCCCTGCAGCCCCTCGGCATAGGGCGCGAAGGACAGGGTGACCTCGCCCGGCAGGGTCTCGATCGCCGCGCGCGTGGTCTGGGGGTTGAGACCCAGGCCGCCGATGACGATGGACACCTTGGGGCGTCCGTTCGGCGTGAAGGGGCGGGCATAGGCGTCGGCGGCGGTGCGGCCATCGGCGGCGATGATCGGCAGGGGCGCGCCGCCGGGGCCGGGCGCGGTCAGGCCGGCGATGGGCGCCTGGGCCAGGCCAGGGCCCTGCTGAATCGGCGGCGGGACCTGCTGGCTTTCGGCGGGCGCGATTTCGTCGGCGGTCGGCGAAAGGAAGGGATTGCGCGAGAGGTTCAGTGGAGCAGGCGTCAGGCCGACCTCGTGCTCGCCCTCCGCGACCAGGGCCTCGCGCCAGCCTTCCGGCGGGTTCTTGGTCGCGCCGATCTTGGTCAGCTCCAGGCGAACGACGGGCGTCCCCGCGTGCGGGTCGCTGGTCACCAGCACCAGCGTGGCAAGGGAGGCGAGGAACAGGCAGGCCGCGCCGCCGGCGCCGATATAGGGGTTGCCCATGGCGCTCAACAGCCTGGCGCGCAGGTCGCTCGACCCGCCCGGAGCGGGCGCGGCGGCGGCATAGGCGGGCTTGCGCGAAAAGGTGACGGCCATGACCCTCTTAGGCTAGGGGGGCAGGGCCGAACATAGGGTTAACAAGATGTGGCCGACGCCCCACGGAGATGTGGCGCGAGGCCGCACGCCCTCCGAAAAGCGCCGCCCCAATCGCTCGGGGCGGCGCGAACGTTCCGGGTCCCCGGCTCGCCTACTTGTTCGAGGTCGGCGGACCTTTGCCAGCCGCCGCGGCCGCCTTGGCGGTGACCTCGGCGACCTTCGCCGCCGGCTTGGGCAGCTTGGGCGTGTTGGCCACGCCGCCGGCCTTAAGCACGGCGATGGCGCGCTGCAGCTGGAAGTCGTCCTTCTTGTCGTCGAAGCCGGTGGGCGGGGCCTCGGCCGGGGTGTGGACGCCTTGGCGGGTCTTGCCCTCGTCGGCGTTCAGCGCGTTCTTGAAGCTGGCCTCGCTGAACCAGACGCGGTTGGCGATGTCCTGGGCCTGGTCGCGGGTCTGGGCGACCTCGAGGTCCGGAGCGATGCCGGTCTTCTGGATCGAGCGGCCCGACGGCGTGAAGTAGCGCGCCGTCGTCAGCTTCAGGGCCCCATCGGCGCCGCCGCGCAGCGGGATCACGGTCTGAACCGAACCCTTGCCGAAGCTGGTCAGGCCGACAAGCTCGGCGCGGTGGCGATCCTGCAAGGCGCCGGCGACGATTTCCGCCGCCGAGGCAGAACCCTGGTTGATCAGCACCACCATGGGCAGGCCGTTCAGCAGGTCGCCGGCCTTGGCGTTGTAGCGCTGGATGTTGCGCGGATCGCGGCCGCGCTGGCTGACCACCTCGCCACCGTCCAGGAACACGTCGGCGACGCCGACCGCCTGGTCGAGCAGGCCGCCCGGGTTATTCCGGAGGTCGAGGATCAGGCCCTTCATCTTCGGATTCTTGGACTTCAGGTCGTTGATCGAGGCCGTCAGGGCCTCGGTGGCCTTCTCGTTGAACCCGGGCAGGCGAACATAGCCGTAGTCGCCTTCCATGCGGGCGATGGCGGCCTTGGGCTTGATCACCTCGCGCACGAGCTTGACGTCGAACGGATCGTTCTTGTCGCGGGCGATGGTCAGGGTGACCGGCTCGCCGGGCTGACCGCGCATCTGCTTGACCGCCTCGGTGACGGTCAGGCCCAGCACGCTCTGGCCGTTGACGGCGGTGATGTAGTCGCCGGCCTGGACGCCGGCGCGCGAGGCGGGCGTGCCGTCCATCGGCGAGATCACCTTGACCACGCCGTCCTCGCTGGTGACTTCCAGGCCCAGGCCGCCGTATTCGCCGCGGGTGGTGTCCTGCATGTCCTCGTAGCTGTCGGGGGACAGGTAGCCAGAGTGCGGATCAAGACTGGTCAGCATGCCGTCGAGGGCCGCCTCGATCAGCTTCTTGTCGTCGACCTCGGTGACGTACTGGTCCTCGACCGTGCCGAGCACGTCGCCGAACAGCTCCAGCATCTTGTAGGTCTTGGTCTTGGGGGCGTTGTTCGCCTGAGCGATGGGGCTGACATAGGCCATGGCCCCGGCGCCGAGGACAAAGGCCGAAACTCCGATGAGCAGGTACTTGCGCATTAAGGCCCAGAAGGCTCCCTAGCGGCGCGCGGCGCCGCTTTCCATTGTTTTAGCCCGTCCAACCCTAGAGCGCGCTAGGCGCGCTCCAACCTTGGATCTAGAGCCTGTCTATCGGGTTCCGATGGAATATCCGAACCCGACAGGCTCTAGCAGTGGTCGTAGGTGAAATTACGGCCAGCATTACTGAAAAAGCCGTCTACCGCGACTCCTGTTTGAGCCAGCGTTCCGGATCGGCCGGCTCGCCGTTCTCCCGAACCTCTAGATAGAGTTCCGGATCGGAAGATACATGCTCCGGCATCTTTCCGATGGGGGCGCCGGCCGCGACAGATTGTCCGGGCGCCGCCGTAATCTGGTCCAGGCCCGCCAGCACCAGGTGATAGGCGCCCTGTGAGCGCAGGATCAGCACCGCGCCCCAGCCGTTCAGCGCGCCGGCGTATTCAACCGTTCCGGCGGCGGGCGCGGCGACGGTCAGGCCCTTGTCAACGCGCAGGGTCAGGCCGGACGCCTTGCCGCCGGCCGGCATCTCCTGGCCAAAGCGCCGCACGATCGCCCCCGCGGCCGGGCTGCGCAGGTGCAGCGGCCCGGTCGGCTCCACGCGCCCCAGGCCATCGGTCAGGGCCCCCAGGGTTCGCAGTTCGCTCTCCTGGGCGAGGGCTTCCTGGGCGTAGGCGCGCTCCAGCTGGGTCTTCTCGATGATTAGCCGCTCGATCTCGCCCTTGCGGTCGGCCACGACGCTTTCGGCGGTGAACAGCTCGGCCGAGGCGGCGGCCGCCTCGCGGCGCAGGGTTCCGACAGCGGTCGCCTGGCGGGCGTAGGCCTCGGCCCGCCTTTGCAGGTCGGGGGTCATGGCGCGGATCAGGATCGCCGCCCGCACCGCGTCGCGGGCGTTGTCCGGCGAGACCAGCAAGGCCGGAGGCGGATCGCGACGGAACAGCTGCAGCGCCGACAGCAGCAGCGACAGCCGCTGCCGGTTGACGCCCAGGTCGGCCAGGATGGCGCGTTCGCGGGCGTTCAGCGCCTCAAGTCGGGCGCGCTTGGCGTCGACATCGACGCCGGCGGTGATGCGGGCGTGGTCCAGGCGATCCAGCTCGGCCCGCAGGTCCTCGATCTCGCGGCGGGTGTCGGCGGCGTTCTGGCGATCCTTGGCGCGCTGGGCCTCATAGGCGCGGTCGACGCTCTGCCAGGCGACCACGGCCGTGGGGACGGCGAGGGCCAGGGCGGCGAGCGCGAACACGAGACGCGAAGGACGGCGAAGCATGGGCGCTCTTAGTGCCCTAATCCCGGTGATAGGGCGAGCCCGACAGGATGGTGGCGGCGCGATAGATCTGTTCGGCCAGCATGGCCCGGGCCAGGGCGTGCGGCCAAGTCTGAGGCCCGAAGGCCATGGTCTCGTTGGCGGTCGCCAGGATGGACGGATCCAGGCCGTCGGCCCCGCCGATCAGGAACACCACGCGTCGGGTTCCGTCGTCGCGCAGCCGGGCCAGGTGGTCGGCGAAGTCGCGGCTCTTGCGGACCTTGCCGTGTTCGTCGCAGGCGATGACGTGGGCGCCGTCCAGGTGCGGGCGCAGCACCTCGGCCTCGGCGGCCTTGCCGGGCTTCCTCGCCTCGACTTCTACGATCTCGACGGGACCCAGCGCCAGGGCGCGGCCGGACGCTGTGGCGCGGGACACATAGTCCAGGGCCAGCTGCGCCTCGACCATGCGGCCAAGCTTTCCGACGGTGAGGATGGTGATCTTCATCGGGGGTTGAAGCGCTCGAGGCCGCCATCTCTCCACGAGACAGCGGCCGAGCGCGAGAGATCAGTTCGCGGCCGTACGGTGCGGGGCGTCGACCGCCCAGATCTTCTCGATGTTGTAGAAGGCGCGCACTTCGGGACGGAACAGGTGGACCACGACGTCACCGGCGTCGATCAGCACCCAGTCGCAGTGCGGCAGGCCTTCGACCCGCGCCTTGCCGAAGCCGTTTTCCTTCAGCGCCCGCAGGATGTGGTCGGCCAGCGCGCCGACGTGACGGTGCGAACGGCCCGACGCCACGATCAGGCTGTCGGCCACCGAACTTTTGTCGGCCAGGTCGATGTGGACGATGTCCTGGGCCTTGTCGTCGTCGAGGCGGGTCAGGATCAGGCGCTCCAGCGCCTTCACGTCGAGGGGCGAACTCAGGCCCGGGGATTCAGGTGAGGACTCGGCGCCGGCCGGGCCTTCATGCGCACTTTGCGCGGGGTCGCTACGCAGCGTATTGCTCCTTATGGGGTCGCTGTGGACGCCCCTCTTAGCACGGAATTGGGCGAAAAGTGAGGGGTCGCGTTCAGCGCGTCGTTTTCGCCCCGGTCGGGATCGTTTGATCCGCGGCCAAGCTAGCCCTTTTTCCGGACTCGCATGGCGGTCGACTCTTCCCTTTGCCTCGCCCGCATCGCCGTCGAGGACGCGAAATTCAGCGGGCCGGTCAGGTAGACCCAGGCGGGCGCGGTGGCGTCGGGCAGGGTCGCCGCGGCGCTGGCGGGCCAGCGGGCGAAGGCGAAGCGGCGGGCCGCCGGAGAGGTGCGGGCCTTCAGCGCGATCCAGGGGCGCGAGATCACCGCGACCGGAACCTCCCGCATGATTTGGGTCCAGCCGCGCCAGCGGTGGAAGGTCGCCAGGCTGTCGGCGCCCATCACCCAGACGAACTTCACGCCCGGAAAGCGCGCCCGCAGCACCCGCAGGGTGTCGATGGTGTATTGCGAGCCCAGGCGGGTCTCGGCGTCGGAGACGATCATCCCCGAGCCGCGCGCCCAGCGGCGGGCCTGCGCCATGCGCTCGGCCAGCGGGCGGGTTTCGTGGGCCGATTTCAGCGGATTCTGCGGCGAGACCAGCCAGATGACGCGGTCCAGCTCCAGGCGGCGCATGGCCGTCTCGGCCACGTGGGCATGACCCTCGTGCGCCGGGTTGAAGCTGCCGCCGAACAGGCCGACGCGCATCCCGGGCTCCAGGTGGAACCCGAGGCGCTGGGCGTTGGGCCGGCCGGCCTCAGGGACGAGTCTGGCCGGTCCCGCGAACCACATATTTGAACGTCGTCAGCTGCTCGGCCCCTACCGGACCGCGGGCGTGAAGCTTGTCGGTGGCGATGCCGATCTCGGCCCCGAAGCCGAATTCGCCGCCGTCGGCGAACTGGGTCGAGGCGTTGACCAGCACGATGGCGCTGTCGACCGCCGCCACGAAGGCGTCGGCGGCCGCCGTGTCCTCGGTGACGATCGCGTCGGTGTGGCCCGAGCCGAAGGCGGCGATGTGCTCGGCCGCGCCCTCGACGCCATCGACCACGGCCACGGCCAGGATCGGCGCTAGATATTCGGTGGTCCAGTCCTCCGCGGTCGCGGCCTTCATGGCCGGGACGATGGCGCGGGCGGCGGCGTCGCCGCGCAGCTCGCAGCCGGCCGCGAGAAGCGCGTCGGCGATCGGCGGCAGCAGCGTCTCGGCGGCGGCCTTGTCGACCAGCAGGGTCTCGGCCGCGCCGCAGACCGACACGCGGCGCAGCTTGGCGTTGACGACGATGTCGACGGCCTTCTTCGGATCGGCGGCCGCGTGGACGAACACGTGGTTCAGGCCTTCCAGGTGGCCCAGCACCGGGGCGCGGGCCTCGGCCTGCACCCGGGCGACCAGGCTCTTGCCTCCGCGCGGGATGATCAGGTCGATCGAGCGGTCGAGCCCTTGTAGGATCATGCCCACGGCCGCGCGGTCCGGCGTCCTCACCGCCTGGACGGCGCTGGCGGGCAGGCCGGCGGCCAGCAGGCCACGTTCGATCGCCGCGTGGATCGCGAGGTTGGAGGCGATGCATTCCGACCCGCCGCGCAGGATCACGGCATTGCCGGAGCGCACGCACAGGGCCGCGGCGTCGGCGGTGACGTTGGGACGGCTCTCGTAGATCATGGCGATCACGCCGATCGGGGTGCGCACGCGGCTGATGTCCAGGCCGTTGGGGCGCGTCCAGCGCGAGGTCGCCACGCCCAGCGGATCAGCGATGTCGGCGACGGCCTCGACTCCGGCGGCGACGCCTTCTAGGCGCTTTTCGTCCAGGGCAAGGCGGTCCAGCATCGGGCCCGAGACGCCATTGGCCTCCGCGCGGGCCAGGTCCTGGGCGTTGGCGGCCAGGATGGCGGGCGCGGCCGCGCGGACTTCGGCGGCCATGGCGCGGATGGCGGCGGTGCGCTGCTCTGGCGTGGCCAGACGCAGGGCGCGCGCGCCCTCGCGGGCCATCCGGCCCATGTCCGCCATCGTCGCCTGCAAGCTCACGCCCGCGTCGTCCATGTTCGTCCGTCCCCGCAAGGTTATGCTCAGGTTGAGACTTACCTAGAGCGCGTTAGGCGAAAGTGTAAGCGGTTTCGCCGCCAAACGCGCTCCAGGCAAGAAACTGGAGCCTGACCGGAGGACAGGCTCTAGGCGCTTTCAGGGCGGGATGAAACCGACTTCGTCTGAAAACGGAGAGAGTTTGGCTGGCGTTGGGGGGCGGCGACCAAGCCTGGCCGCGTCGCGTCGAGATCGGTACCCGGCTCGGCGATCGCCTCCGACGCACGGGCGTAGCGGCCGGGCGAGAGGCCCGCGTGGCGCGTGAAGGCCATGCTGAAGGTGGCGGCCGAACGGTAGCCGACGCGCGCGGCGACCTGGGCCACGGAAAGGGCGTCGCGCCTCAGCAGGGTCTTGGCCAGAGCCATGCGCCAGTTCAGCAGATAGTCCATCGGCGTGACCCCGACGGCGCTCTTGAAGCGCTCGAAGAACACCGAGCGCGACAAGGCCGTCCGCTTGGCCAGCTCGGCGACCGACCAGGCGTGCGACGGCGCCTGGTGCATCAGCCGCAGGGCGACGGCCAGCCGCTCGTCGGCGAGACCGCGGACCAGGCCGGCTGTCGGGGCCGATCCGCCCGTGGCGCGCAGGGCCTCGATCAGCATCACCTCCAGCAGGCGTTCGACGACGAGATCCCGGGCCGGGCGCTGGGCGCGGGCTTCGTCGCCGACCAGTTGCACCAGGGCGGCCAGCCGCGCCTCGCCACGGACCAGGACCAGCCTCGGTAGCAGCGAGACCAGAAGGGCCGCGTCGGGCGAGCCGAAGTCGCAACAGCCGATCAGCATCCGCACGGTGGCTGGGCCTTCGCCGATCTTGAAGGCGCCGTCGGGCTGGATCGCCGGCCAGGAGGTGGCGACGTGGGGCGGCGGCGGTTCCAGGCTGGTGGTGGTGTGGTGATAGGTGGCGGGGATCAGCACGAAGTCGCCCGCGTGCAGGGTGATCGGCGCCTCGCCGTCCAGGGTCAGCAGGCAGCTGCCCTCCAGCACGACCCGATAGGACGGCCGCCCGGCGTCCTCGCGGCGCACCCGCCAGCGACCGGCGGCCCCGACCACCTTGGCGAAGGGCGCGCCCGGCCGCAGCAGGGTGACGACTTCGGTCAACGGGTCGACGGCGGCGGGGTCGTTCACATCCGGACTTTCGCTGATGTCATGCGGACGAAACATCGTAGCGGGTCCGGCTCCGGCCGCCTAGCTACCCTGTCATCGCAACACGATCGGCAGGAGCCCTTCCATGCAAACCGTCCTGATCACTGGGTGCTCGTCCGGCTTCGGCCTGGACATCGCCCGCGACTTCCTGGCCCGCGGCTGGAACGTCGTGGCCACCATGCGCGCGCCGCGCGAGGATCTGCTGCCGGCCTCCGATCGCCTCAAGGTGCTGGCGCTGGACGTCACCGACGCCGACAGCATCCGCCAGGCGATCGCGGCCGCCGGACCCATCGACGTACTGGTCAACAACGCCGGGATTGGCCTGCTGAACGCCGTGGAAGGCGTGCGGATGGAGGACGCCCGGGCGGTGTTCGAGACCAACGTCCTGGGCGTGATCGCCATGACCCAGGCGGTGCTGCCGCAGTTCCGAGAGCGTCGCGCGGGCGTGATCGTCAACGTCTCGTCCAGCGTCACCCAGAAGCCGCTGCACCTGCTGTCGGTCTATACGGGCAGCAAGGCGGCGGTGAACGCCTTCTCGACGTCGCTGGCGCTGGAGCTGGAGCCGTTCGGCGTGCGGGTGCGCGTCGTGCTGCCGGGCCGCGCGCCCGAGACCGCGTTCAGCGAGAACGCCCGCGCCCGGCTGCCGAACGGCGTCCCCGAGGCCTATGCGGACCTCGCCCAGCAGGTGTTCGCCCGCTGGGCGCAGTCGACCGAGGTCACCCATTCGCGCGACGTCGTCGAGGCGGTGTGGCGGGCGGCCACCGATCCCGCCTGCCCGATGATCATCCCGGCTGGCGCCGACGCCGTGGCGCTCGCGGCCCAGGGCGGAGGCTGATCGCTACTCCGCGTCCCAGCGATAGGCCTTGTCCAGCCAGTCGCCGATGCGGCCGTCGGGCCGGGCCAAGGTGTGGATCTCCGTCATCTCCTTGTCGGACAGCTCGAAGTCGAGGATGTCGAAATTCTCCTCGACGCGCTTCGGATTGCTGGTGCGCGGGATGGCGATGATCCCCTGCTGGATGATCCAGCGCAGGGTGACCTGGCCCGGCGTCTTGCCATGGGCGCGGCCGATGTCGATCAGCACCGGGTCCTCGGCGACCTTGCCCTGGGCCAGGGGCGACCAGGCGGTGATCGAGACGCCCAGCTCGTCGGCTTTGGCCTTCAGGGTCTTCAGCGACAGATAGGGATGGTACTCGACCTGGTCGGTGGCGATCGGCGCGTCGGACAGCCGGACGGCCTCCTCCAGCAGGGCCGAGGGGAAGTTCGACAGGCCGATGGCCCGGGTCCAGCCGCGCGAACGGACCTCGTTCAAGGCGTTCAGGGTCTCGGCCAAAGGCACTTCCGGCTTGGGCCAGTGGAGCAGCAGGAGGTCGACGTGGTCGACGCCCAGCCGCTCGAGGCTCTTTTCGGCCGAGCGCTGCAGGTCGCCATCGGCGAACTTGTCGATCCAGACCTTGGTGGTCAGGAAGATCTCGTCGCGCTTGACCCCGCTGTTCCTGATGCCCGCGCCGACGTCGCGTTCATTGCCGTAGATCTGGGCGGTGTCGATGTGGCGGTAGCCCACCTCCAGCGCCTTCTCGACCAGCGGGACGGCCGTTCCGTTCTCCAGCTGCCAGGTGCCGAAGCCGAGGGCGGGGATCAGGACGTCGCCGGAACGGACGGCGGGGACAAGCTTGGACATCGAGAACTCCGAAAGAGCGGTCAGGCGGATAAGAAAGGGCTCTGGGCCGGCGCCACCTTGGCCCGAACGCGGGCCTCGTCATAGATCATGGGCAAGCCTTTCGGAGCAGGACTATATGAGGGGCATGGATTCCGAGAACCCCCTGAAGACGCCTGTCCTGGTGCTCGGCGCGACCAGCCTGATCGGCGGTCACCTGCTGGAGCGGCTGAAGGCCGACGATCTGGACCCCTTCGCCGTCAGCCGCCAGCCGCCGGCGGGCGACGCCTGCTGGATCGACGGCGATCTGAGGGACCCCGATATTTCCAGTCACTTGCCGCCGGCGGCCACGGTGTTCTCGTTGTCGCCGATCTGGCTGCTTCCCGCCGCCCTGCCGACCTTGAAGGCGCGGGGCATGGAGCGGCTGATCGCCTTCTCCTCGACCAGCCGGTTCACCAAGACCGACTCTCCGGACGCCGGCGAGCGGGCGGTGGCGCAGGCCCTGGCGGGGGCGGAGGCGGCCGTCGAGGCCTGGTGCGTCGAGAATGGCGTCGCCTGGACCATCCTGCGCCCGACCTTGATCTATGACGAAGGCCATGACGAGAACGTCAGCCGCATCGCCCGCCTGGTGGAGCGGTTCCACGTCATGCCGTTGTCGGGCAAGGGCGAGGGGCTGCGCCAGCCGGTCCATGCGGCCGATCTCGCCCGGGGCGCCGTGGCGGCGGCTCACGCGCCGACGACCCGCGACCGGGCCTACAATCTGGTGGGCGGCGAGACCCTGACCTATCGCGCGATGGTCGACCGGGTGTTCGAGGGGCTGGGCAGGACGCCGCGCAGCCTGCCGATGCCGACGTGGCTGTTCGCCCTGCTGATGCGGCTGGCCAAGCCGTTCTATCCGGGCGCGACCGCGGCCATGGGGGTCCGGATGGGCCAGGACTTGGCGTTCGATTCTTCCGAGGCGGTCCGGGATTTCGGATGGGCGCCGAGGGCCTTCCATCCGCGCTTCTAGAGCATTTTTTGAGCGAAGTGGTCCCGGTTCGCGTGAAGAAAAATGCGCTAAAACAAAAGACTAGAGCTCACGGCCTGACGCAGTCAGGTCGTGAAATGCTCTAGTCCGCGTCGGCCAGCACCATGGCGAACGGCGTCAGGGCGCCGTCCTGTTCGACATAGCCGCTGACCAGCTTGCGGTCGGGCGGCAGGACGCCCAGGTCGATCTCCTCGCTGGGGAAGACCACCGTCCGGCGGTCGCCGACGCAGACCACCAGCTCATAGCCCTCAAGCGCCCGGCGCGACATCGCCTTGATGTAGGAATAGTACGGCTCGCGCCGCCAGGCGGTCGGCTTGCCCGGATCGACGACCACGTTCAGCCGTTTGTCGTCGCGGTCCGAATACATGACGAAGCCGGCCTTGTCGGGACGCCATTCGTCGCCGAGCCGGTCCGAGGTCAGCCACAGGCAGTGGAAGCCCCGGCAGGCCGCCGGCCTATGCTCGTAGAAGCCGCAGCCGCCGCCCTTCTTGAAGTGGCCGCACCAGACGCCATCGGCCTTGTCCAGCGCCTCGATCGCCAGGACCTTGCAGCACAGGCCGCACGCGCCGCAGCTTTTCTCGCCCATAGTCCCCGTCCCGTCGGGCCCGATCGTCAGGAGGCGGACGTTAGCGAGGCTGTGTGACGGTTTGATGCGGGGGCGCTACGACGGATCGACGTTCAAGGCGGCGTACAATTCCTGCCTTCCTGGGCACAAGGCCCAGGAAGGCGAACTATTGAATTCAACCGCTACTTTGAATGTCGATCCGTCCTAGCCCAGAGGCGCGGGGCAGGCGGCGCGGCCCAGGTCGTAGCGAGCAAAGGGCTCTTCCTTGGCGCCGGACCTGGCGACGATGGTCCAGGACAGCTTGGTCCCCTCCAGCCGCCAGCGATTGACGAAGCTGGCGTCGGGATAGGCGTAAGCGATGTCGAACCCGCCCGGCTGGGCCGCGCCCTGGCCGACGGCTGTGAAGTCGCCGCCGAAGCTATCGGCCCAGAAGCCCGAGACGCCAGTGGCCGGCCCGTCCTTGGGCGCCGGGCCCCGGCCCGCGAAGACCAGGTGGGCGGCGTAGCGGTCGGCCGGATCGGCCTTGGCCCGGCTATCGACGTCCACCGTCAGCATCGTACCGAGGGCGACCGGTCGCGCCGAGAGGACGATCTCGACGGGCTTGCCCATCACCTCGCCCGCGCCGCGCCAGCAGCCTTCCAGGGCCCCGACCTGGGCGGGGATGGGGGCGGGCGGCGGATCCTCGGCCCAGGCCGCTCCGGCCATGACCACGAACAGGACGCTCAAGCTGAAGGCGCGCATATCATTCCCCGCGAATCCGACGCGTCCGTTTAACGGCGAATCGCATCGCGTCCCGCCTATTCCGCGTCCGCCGCGCTCCACACGCCCAGTTCGTTGCCCGACGGATCGGTGAAGTGGAAGCGGCGACCGCCCGGGAAGCTGAAGATCGGGGCGGTGATCACGCCGCCGGCCTTGACGACCTTGTCGAGCATGGCTTCCAGGTCGTGGGCGTAGAGGATGACCAGCGGACGGTCGGTCGCGCCTTCCTGCGGCTTGGCGAAGCCGCCATCGGCGCCCTGGCCTTCGAACGCGACGTAGTCGGGCCCGTAGTCGACGAAGCTCCAGCCGAAGGCGGCCGAATAGAAGGCCTTGGTCGCCGGCAGGTCGCCGCCGGGCCATTCGATATAGTCGATCTTGCCGTCTTCGCGCATGGCGCCCTCCTGTCGTTTCGTTCCTTGTTTGTTCTAGAAGCCGCTCACGGCAGAGTCCAGACGCTGGTTCGCTTGACGGCGAAGTCCTCGAGCTCGCGCGTGGTCTCGACCTGGTACTCGGCCAACTTCATCAGGTCGTCCTTGCGGAAATAGGTGCGGCCCGGATCGCCAATCAGCACGCCGGCGCCGCCGGCCCGTCCTTGGCGCAACCAGTCCATCACCGCCTCGGCCATGGGCTTCTCGTAGCAGATGTCGCCGGCCAGCAGGACGTCGGCGCCAGATGGAGGACCGATCGGCGGCGGGGCGTCCAGCAGATTGACGTCGGTGAAGCCGACCTCGACGCCGTTGGCCTGGGCGTTCAGGCTTATGGCCGCTTCGCAGAAGACGTCGATATCGGCCGCCAGCACGCTTTTCGCGCCGGCCTTCATCGCCGCGATGGCGACGATGCCCGAGCCCGAGGCGAAGTCGATCACCCGCTTGCCGGCGACGATCTCGGGGTGGTCGAGGACATAGCGCGCCAGGGCTTGGCCGCCCGCCCAGGCGAAGGCCCAGAACGGCGGCGGCAGGCCGATCTTTTCCAGCGCCTCCTCGGTCAGCTTCCAGATCGGCGTGATCTCATCGGCCAGATGCAGCGACAGCTCCGGCGTGTGCGGCGGGGTCTGCAGGCGGGTGTTCTCACGGATGAAGGCCCTGCGGCCTTCCAGAGTCTGGACGATCATGCGCGCCTTAGAGCACGCACGGTGTCAGGCCGCGACCGGTTTGCTCGACGCGGCCTTCAGCACCGACAGATAGCCCGGCGCGGTAAGCATGCCGTCGGTCAGGCCCTTTTTCTCCAGCAGCCGGTGCGCCAGCGGCAGGTTCCAGCACGGGGTGTGCATGAACATGTGGTGCTCGGCGTGGAAATTGACGTGGTAGGGCGCGATCAGGGCGCGCTCGAGGATGTTGGCCTGGGTGGTGCGGGCGTGGCGGAACGGGTCGGGCTCGTCCCGCGCCACCAGGGCGTGCTCGGCGATATTGCGAAGTCGGGTGACCAGCGGGAACCACGTGGCCATCGGCACGATCCATAGCGCCAGCCACGCCCACCACAGGCCCGCCGCGCTCAGCACGATCAGCAGGCCGAGGTTCCAAAGCAGGAACGACTTCTGCCGCGCCACCTCGCCGGCGAAGATCGCGCCCTTCGGCTGGCCGGCCTTCGCCTTGCCCAGCAAGGGACCGAAGCGCTGCTTGAAGAAGGTCTGGCCGGTCAGGTCGCGGATCATCTTCCGGCGTAGCGAGGCGCGGGTGGTCGGGAAGGGCGCCGAGAGCACCAGGTCCGGATCCTCGGCCTGCTGGGCGTACTTGTGGTGCGTCAGGTGATAGGGCCGGTAGCTGGCCAGCGAGGCGCCGATCGGCGCGGCGCACAGCCACTCGCCTAGCCAGTCGTTGACCTTGAGGTTCGGATGCAGTCCACCGTGCGCGGCCTCGTGCATCAGGATGGCCAGGCCCAGCTGCCGGGCGCCGATCAGCATCACGGCCAGGACGTAGGTCAGCGGGTTCGGGAACAGCACGAACAGGGCGCCGGCGGCGAGGATCACGATCCAGGCGTGGGCGACCATGGCGATCCCGCGCCAGGACGAGCGCGCGGAAATCCGCGTCCATTCCTCGGGCGTGAACAGGTCCTGCGGTTTAACGCGCGCTGCGACGGCCATGGAACGGATCATCGCACATTCAGCTTCACCCCGACAGGATGACCCGACGTCACATTTTCACGGAGCCCCCATGCGCCGCCTGATCCCCGCCCTGGCCCTGACCGCTGTCTGCGTCGCCCTGGCCCTGCCGGCCGCCGCCGCCAGCTTCGACTGCCGCAAGGCGCGGACCGCCGACGAGAAGGCGATCTGCGCCGACCGGGCGCTGAACGACCAGGACGTCCGCGTCGACCAGCTATACGGCATCACCCGCCATCTCGTGCCGATGGGCGGGCGGGGCGCGATCATGGACGACCAGCGGACCTGGCTGAAGGACCGCCACGCCTGCGGCGCGAACCGCGCCTGCCTGGCGCGCAGCTACGATCGCCGGCTGGCGCAGCTGAACCAGGTGATGGATCGCGTCTACCGCCAGGGGCCGTTCTGACGGCTACTTCTTCTTGTCCTGGCCGAACGGTAGCCGGGCCTTGACCTGGTCGAGCGGCGTCTTGGTCACGACGACCGGCGGGGGAGCGACGATCGGCGCGGTCTTGATCGGATAGGCGCGCCAGCCGCTCTGGATCAGGGCGCCGAAGCCTTGGCATTTGGGCAGGTAGCGAACCGCCCCGGCGCGCGGCTTGGGAAAGGGGGCGGGCTGGACCAGGTCCTGGCGCTTGGGGTCGACGAAGCGCCAGTCGGTCGGCAGGCCGTAGCCCTTTTCGCCGCCCAGGCGCACAGCCTTGTAGGCGATATTGGCCTGGAACGGGGTCACGCCGTACTTGACCATCGCCCGCAGGAAGATGGCGTCGGCCTCCTCGCGCTTGCCCGGCTCGCCGATGGTGTAGAGCCAGTCGTGGACGATGGCCGCCCGGGCGGTCGGCCCCTGCGGGTCGACGAAGCCCTGACCGTACCAGGGCACGCTGGCGAAGTCGGTGACGTACCAGCGCGGCACCACGATCACCTTGCCGGTCTCGACGTCGCAATAGGGGAACTCGGCGTCCAGGGTGAACAGCTTGCGGCCGTCCTTGGTCTGGTTGAACAGCATGATCGGCTGCGGCGTCAACGAGCTGGGCGGCGTAGGCGCCACGACCGGCACGAAGACGGTGGTGCTGGTCTGCGTCGCGCAGGCGGCGAGGATCAGGCTGGAGCCGGCGAGGGCGGCGAGGGACTTGAAACGGGACATCACGACTGCGGAAGCGGAAACCGTGCGACCTTCTGATCGCCGGACCGGCGCGTAGCAAGCGACAATGGCGAAGTTTCGGCCGCGACGCCTCTTCCGGCCCCTCGTGGCAAAAAACGTGATTGGTCCGCCATGACGCGGCGGCGCCTGTTTGGTAAGCCCTTGCGCGAACCTCGATCCCTCAAAGTTTAAGGACATCCGCGCATGGCCGATATCGACGCCGCCTGGACCCGCCTGGTCGCCGCCGCCAAGGCCGCCGGCGAAAAGCGCATCGTCGAGTTCTTCGACGCCGAGCCGGATCGTCTGGACGCTCTGACCCTGGACGTGGCCGGCCTGCGCCTCGATTTGTCGAAGCAGGCCTGGGACGAGGCCGGTTTGGAGACGGCCCTGGACCTGGCGCACGCCGCCGGCGTCGAGGCCGCCCGTGACCGCATGTTCGCCGGCGAGGCGATCAACTCGTCCGAGGGCCGGGCGGTGCTGCACACGGCGCTGCGCGCGCCCGCCGACGCCGACTTCAAGGCGCTGGGCCAGCCGGTCATGGCCGAGGTCGAGGCCGTTCGCCAGCGGATGAAGGCCTTCGCCGAGGCCGTCCGCTCCGGCGCCATCAAGGGCGCGACGGGCAAGCCGTTCAAGGCCATCCTGCACATCGGCATCGGCGGCAGCGACCTGGGCCCCCGCCTGCTGTGGGACGCCCTGCGGCCGATCAGGCCGTCCATCGACCTGCGCTTCGTGGCCAATGTCGACGGCGCCGAGTTCGCCCTGACCACGGCCGACATGGATCCGGAAGAGACCCTGGTCATCGTCGTCTCCAAGACCTTCACGACCCAGGAGACCCTGGCCAACGCCACCGCCGCCCGCGGCTGGCTGGCCGACGCCCTGGGCGAGGCCGGCGCCAACCAGCACTTGGCCGCCATCTCGACCGCGCTCGACAAGACCGCCGCCTTCGGCGTGCCGGACGATCGGGTGTTCGGCTTCTGGGACTGGGTCGGCGGCCGCTATTCGCTGTGGTCGTCGGTCAGCCTGTCGGTGGCGGTCGCCTGCGGCTGGGACGTGTTCGAGGCCTTCCTGCGCGGCGGGACGGCGATGGACGCGCACTTCCGCGCCGCGCCGCTGGAGAAGAACGCCCCGGTGCTGGTCGCCCTGGCCCAGATCTTCAACCGCAACGGCCTGGACCGCCGGGCCCGCTCGGTCGTGCCCTATTCGCACCGCCTGCGTCGCCTGGCCTCGTTCCTCCAGCAGCTGGAGATGGAGAGCAACGGCAAGTCGGTCGGTCCAGACGGCCGGCCGGTCCGGCATGGCACGGCCACGGTGGTGTTCGGCGACGAGGGGACCAACGTCCAGCACGCCTATTTCCAGTGCATGCACCAGGGGACCGACATCACGCCGATGGAGCTGATCGGGATCGCCAAGTCGGACGAAGGTCCGGCCGGCATGCACGAGAAGCTGCTGTCGAACCTCTTGGCCCAGGCCGAGGCCTTCATGGTCGGGCGGAGCACGCAGGACGTCGTCGCCGAGCTCCAGGCCAAGGGCGTTTCCGAGACCGAGATCGCCACCCTGGCCCCGCAGCGGACCTTCGCCGGAAACCGGCCCTCGACCCTGCTCTTGCTGGAGCGCCTGACGCCCGAGACCTTCGGCGCCCTGATCGCCCTCTACGAGCACAAGACCTTCGTCGAAGGCGTGATCTGGGGGATCAATTCCTTCGACCAATGGGGCGTCGAGCTGGGCAAGGTGATGGCCAATCGCATCCTGCCCGAACTGGAGAGCGCCGCCGCCGGCGACCATGATCCGTCGACGGCGGATCTGATCGCGCGGCTCAAGAAATAACGCGATCCCTCCCCCTTGATGGGGGAGGGGCAGGGGTGGGGGTGATGCGGCGGTCGATGCAGCGCCCCGTGTCCAGCTCAACAGTCACCCCCATCCCCGGCCCTTCCCCCATCAAGGGGGAAGGGGGCCTTAGAACGTCTTCCTCACCCGCATCTGAACGAAGGTGTTGGGATTGATGTCGCGGTCCTCGACGAAGGCCACGGCGCGGTCCGGGCCGCGGTTGGCGAACACCGTGCGGCGGATGGTGTAGTCGTCCCAGAGGTTCAGCTGCCAACGGATCGCCAGGGTCGGGGTCGGCTTGTACTCGGCGAAGGCCTCGTAATAGCCCGACCCGCGCCAGACGTTGGTCTGGTCGACGTCGTAGGTGCCCTGACCCAGCAGCGGCAGCCAGTTGATCCCCCACTGGGTCTTGTACTTCACGATGTCCTGCTGGAAGCCGATATTGGCCTGGGTCGGGCGGACCTTGCTGATCGGCCGGTCGCGGCCGGTCGTCGGGTCCTTCACGTGGGTCTCGTTCCAGTCGTTCTTGAAGGTGAAGCGGCCGCCCTTGATCCCCAGCCGGTCGGTCGGGACCACGATGTTGACCGACAGCCGGTCCAGGGTCGCGTCGCCGATATTGCCGGTCGCCGACAGGCCGCCGGGCAGCGGCAGGCGGTCGATCACCCCGATGATCTCGTCGTGGCGATAGCCGATCGAGACCACGCCCTCGCCCCAGAAGCGGCGCTCATAGGTCAGTTCCGAGATCCAGCGCTGCTCGGGCTTCAGATCGACATTGCCGCCATAGACGGTCTCGTCGTCCAGGTCCGACGAGGCGGCGAAGTCCTCGAAGTCCAGCTGGCCCAGCTCCCGCTCGAAACGGAAGCGCACCTGGTGGCTGGCCTTGGGCGTCCAGGTCGCCAGGAAGCGGGGCTTCAGATAGAAGAAGCTCTTCTTGTTCGAGGCGTCGCCCGACTGCTTTAGGGTCGAGGTCTCGGCCCGCAGCCCGCCTTCCAGGGTCAGCTTCGGATTGACCCGCCAGGTCGCCTTGGCGAAGGCCTCGCCGCGCAGCTCCTCGACCTTGACCGAGGCGCTGGGCAGATGCACGCCCACGCCGCCGACACTGTAGGCTTGGCGCACGTCCAGCATGTTGTAGGCGCCCTCGCCGCCGGCCTCGAGCGTCAGGGCCGGCGAATATTCGTGGCGCACCAGGCCGCGCAGGATCGACTCGGAGTCGTCCCCGTCGGCGACGAACCGCTGCTGCGGGCTCTTGGCGCCGTTCAGGGTCTCGTCGCCGGTCGAGACGTTGTCGAAGTTCTCGAACGAGTGGATCAGCCGGGTCTCCAGGTTCCAGCGCGGGGCCAGCGGCCGGGTGTAGGTCAGGCCCAGCTCGCCCGAGTGGCTCTCCTCGTCATAGGCGCTGCGGCGGAAGGCGATCGGTGAGCTCAGCTCCTGCCATTCCTGCCAGTCGTGCACGCCGAAACGGGCCGTGGCCTCCAGCTTGCCGCCCAGGACCGGGCCCGAGAAGTTGCCGCGGATCGAGCGCCCGCCGCCCCAGCCGTCGTTCAGATAGGTCTCGCTGCGGAGCAGCTTGCCCGTCCCGTCGTGGCGGACATTGGTCCCCGCGCCGTTGGAGTCGCTGGTCGAGGTGCCGTCGCTGAGCATCACGCCCCAGCTACGATCGCCGTTGGTGGCGGTGAACTGGTAGGTGCCGCCATAGACGTCGTGGCCGCCGTCGAACATCACCGCGTTCCAGGTGGCGATCGACTGATGGCTGACGCCCTTCTTCAGCACGACGTTCACGATCACCGCGTAGCCCTGCATGTCGACGCCCGGCGCCCCGCCGCGGATCAGCTCGACGCGCTCGACGCGGTCGGCCGGGGTGCGCCCCAGCACGTTGGAGCCGGTGTCGTTCTTCGAGGCCGGACGGCTGCCGTTGATCAGGATGTTGCCGACCGCGCCCTCGAAGCCGCGCGCGCCCGAGCCGTCGTCGACGTCGAAGCCCGGCACCCGGTCGACCATGTCGAGCGCCGTGTTCGGGCGCTGGGCGGCGAAGAAGTCGGGGGTGAAGACCAGCACCCCGCGCTGGGCCGTGTCGTCCAGCGGGGCCTGGCTGGTCGGCCCCGTGGGGACCGGCGTCACGGCGGCCGACTGGTCGGCGGGCTTGCCCGTCTCGCCGGCCTGGGCCGAGCCCGCGGCGGCGGCGAGCAATACGGTGGCGGTGGTCGCCAGAAGCGCGGTCTTGGTCATACTGTTTCCCCTCACGAGGAAAGCTGTGACCGCCACTCAACTTCATCTCAAGTTACAAGGCTGAAATGTAGGTTACTTCTCCGATAGATTACAGGTCGTTCATGTTTATACCAGGCGCATCTGTGGATAAGTCTCGTGGGCCTGGCTGGAAGTCTTAAGACTTCGTGTAGAGGCCTGGCCCGGATCAGCCCTCGTTCGCCGGCGCGGCGTGCGGCGCGGGAAGGGACGGCGTCTCGTCCAGCTGGGCCCGCAAGACCTGCAGATATTCGTATTCCTTCCGGCGCAGCAGCTCCTTCGCGACCCGCATGCGCTCGGCGCGGATGGCCTCGACCGTGCTGTCGGCGGTGATCGCGCCGGTGTCGAGCCCGCTCAGGGGTGAGGTCGGCGAGGCCGGGGGTCTGTGCTTGGACATCGAAGGGCTCCATGGGGCTTGGACACGAGGCGACGGTCTTCCGCCGGAAAAGCCGGCGGGCTGGGGAGGCGGCGGAGCGTCCGGGCCGCGCCCGGAGTTTGAGTTTGGAGTACCGTTTCGACGTGAACCGAGCGCTCCGCGCGGTCGTCGATGCGGAAGCCTTCGGGGCGCGGGGTCTTAACCCGCTCCCGACGAGAGGCCACCGGCGGGCGGGAGGAAAGCGACCCTCCCGGACCGCGCGGGCGATTTCAGCCCGCGCCTGGCGCGTCGTTCAGGGCGTCGCGAGCATGGCCCCCGGCCCGACCTCGGCGGAGGAGCCGCCCCATCCGGAGCTGTCGCCCTCGCCGAGGCCCGCCGGGCCCCGCGACGCCGATCGGGACGCCACCCGCTCGACCGCCCCCACCGCCCGTTCGGTCGCCAGCTGGACGGCCTCCCCCGCGGTGGGGCGAGGACAAGTATGGGGGGCGGTCT
>NZ_DATFAV010000092.1:0-19385 GCF_035254145.1 Caulobacter sp.
CAGGCGGGCGTGGCGGCCGAGCGGCTGGACAGCAATGTTTCGATGGACGAGCGCTCCGACATCTGGCGGCGCATCGACGCCGGCGAGGTGGACATGCTCTATCTCTCGCCCGAGGGCCTGATGCAGCCGTGGATGCTGGATCGCCTCTCGCGCACGCCTCTGGCCTTGATCGCGGTCGACGAGGCCCACTGCGTCAGCCAGTGGGGTCACGACTTCCGGCCCGAATACCGGATGCTGGGGCGCCTCGCCGAGCTGTTCCCCGCCGTGCCGCGCCTGGCGGTCACCGCCACCGCCGACGCCCGCACCCGCGACGACATCCGGGCCGAGCTGCGCCTGCAGGGCGCGGCCGAGTTCGTCGACAGCTTCGCCCGGCCCGAACTGGCGCTGAGCGCCGAGCGCAAGCGGGGCAAGGGCCATGACCGCGTTGTCGAGCTTGTTCTGGAGCGGCCGGGCCGGGCCGGCGTAGTCTATGCCGGCAGCCGCGACAGCACCGAGAAGCTGGCCGAAAAGCTGAACGCAGAGGGCGTGCCCGCCCTGGCCTATCACGCCGGCCTGGACAAGGCCGTCCGCGCCCGTCGGCTGGAGGACTTCCTGGAGGCCGACGCGGCGGTGATGGTGGCGACGATCGCTTTCGGCATGGGCGTCGACAAGCCCGACGTCCGCTATGTGATCCACGCCGACCCGCCGGCCGCCATCGAAGCCTACTGGCAGGAAGTCGGCCGCGCCGGGCGCGACGGCCAGCCGGCCGAGGGCATCACCCTCTACGGCTCGGCCGACATGGCCTGGGCCGGCCGCCGGATCGAGACTCGCGAGGCGCCCGACGAGGTCAAGCAGGTCCAATCCCGCAAGTTGCGCCAGTTCTACGCCATGCTGGAGGGCGTCACCTGCCGCGCCGCCGCCGTCCGCCGCTATTTCGGCGAGGAAGGCGTGGCCCGCTGCGGGGTCTGCGACGTCTGCGTCTCGCCGCCCAGCGGGATTGACGCCACCGAGGCGGCGCAGAAGGCTCTGTCGGCCGTCCATCGCATGGGCGGGCGCTACGGACGCGGGCGGGTGATCGAGCACCTGATGGGCAAGACCAAGGACATCACGCCCCAGGAGGCCCAGCTGCCGACCTTCGGCATCGGCCGAGAGTTCAGCCAACCAGTCTGGCGCGACCTGTTCGACACCCTGATCTTCGAGGGGCTGCTGCGCGAGGATCCCAACGACGGCCGGCCGCTGATCGGCCTGGGCGACGTCGAGGGCGTGCGCCAGGTCTATCGCGGCGAGCGTCGCGTCGCCCTGCGCCAGATGGCCGAAGCGCCGGAGACCGGCCGAGCCAGCGGGGCGCGCAAGCGCCGCGAGGGCAAGGCCTTGACCATACCGGCCGAGAACCAGGTGCTGTTCGAGGCCCTGCGCTCATGGCGCAAGGAGGCGGCTCAGGCTCAGCACGTGCCACCCTATGTCATCTTCCACGACGCCACCCTGGCCGAGATCGCCGCCGCGCGGCCGGCTTCCCTGGCGGCGCTGGGCAAGGCCGGCGGCGTGGGGCAGGGCAAGCTCGATCGCTATGGCGAGGCGGTTTTGAAGGTGGTGCGGGAGAACTAAAGCCCGCCGTGGGTGTTGGTAGCTGGTCAAGCCGAGGAGTCTCCCCATGACCGACGTCACCAGCTTCACCCCCGACACCTCGTCCGCCGCCGCGGTCGACGGCGCCAAGAAGGCGGCCGCTGAAAAGACCCAGCGCGCCAAGGAAGCCGTCACCAAGGCGGTCCAGTCCGCGCGCGAAACCGCCAGCGAGGTGGCGCAACAGACCCGCACCTTCGCCGCCGAAAAGGCCAAGGTCGGCGCGGCCTGGACGCGCGACAAGGCCCAGGTAGCCCACACCGTCGCCGAGGATCATCCGATCGGCGTGGCGCTCGGCGCCTTCGCCATCGGCCTGGGCGTGGGTTTCCTGATCGCCCGGAACCTGGACTAGCTACAACGCCAGCCGTTCGGCCTGCACGCCCGCCGCACGCAAGGCGGCGAGGCGTGCGAAGGCCAGCGTCAAAGCCTTGCGCCGCGCCGGGGCTAGCGGCGTGAGCGGCGCTTCGCGCACGACCGCGCCGCCAAAGCCGTCGGCGACGATCAGCCCCGGCTCGTCGGGCAATATTCCGTCCGGAAAGCTGGGAGCGACGGCGAAATAGAACGCGTCGCAGAAAGGCGCGTACTCCCCCCATTTCCGGTCGACCCGGAAATCCTCCAGCCCCGACTTCACCTCGACGATCAGCACGTCGCCCTTGGGGCCCAACGCCATCAGGTCAGCGCGGCGGCCGTTCGGCAGCGTGACCTCGGCCAGCGGCGCATAGCCCAGGTCAACCAGCAGCCGCGCCGCGCCGCGCGTCACGGCCAAGGTAGTGTCAGGGCGGCTCTGAAGCTGGATGATCACGTCCATGGGGCGCGATCATGTTCCAGCTTTGTTCGCGGATCAAGCCGCCCGGCTATCCCACCGGCTGCTTCGTCGGACGCAGCATGTTCACGTCGTAGCCTAGCGCCTTGGCCCGCGCCGTCAGCGCCGCGCGGTCGGCGTCCGTGGGAAGCGTCCGCGACAGCAGCCACAGATACTTGCCCGAGCCCTCGCCGACGATCGACCAGCTGTAGTTGTCGGCGTGATCCAGCACCCAGTAGTCGCCGTAGAAGGGGCCGAAGAAGCTGACCTTCAGCTTGGCGTTGGTCTTGGCGTCGACGATCTTGGCCTTGCCCTCGGCGGTCTTGACCGGCCCGTCGACCGCGCCCTGGCGGCAGGTGTTGAGCACTCGGATCAGGCCGTCGGGGCGCCTGGAATATTCGGCGGTGACGCCTTCGCAGCCCTTTTCGAAGCGCATGTCGTAGCGAGCGACCTCGTACCACTTGCCCAGATAGCGTTCGAGTTCGACGGCTTTCGCCGGCTGCGGCGGGTTGGGATTGCCGCTGGGTCCCGACACGCAGGCGCTTAGCGACAGGGCGATGGACAGGGCGAGCAGGGCGGCGCGCATGGAAGCTCCGGACGATTGCCGAGAGGATACGGTCCCCGGCGCTCGGCGGATGGATGCGGGACGCCCAAAACGACGACCGCCCCGCCGGGGTTCCGGCGGGGCGGCGCGCGTCGAACAGGAAGGTGGGATTCCTATTCGGCCGCGATGCTAACCGCGTTGACCGGGCGATCCTTGAAGTTGATGGCCTGCAGGTGGCGGATGCCCTCCTCGGCGATGTCGTCGCCGACCATGCGCTCGCCCTCGCCCTTCAGCTCCTCGAGGTCGACGTACATGGCGTAGAAGGCCTTGGTGCGGTCGGTGATGATGCCGGCGTTGAGCAGCGTCTTGACCAGCACCCGGAAGATGTTGGTCTGTTCCTTCATGTTCTCCCGACGCACGTCATCGGTCATGATCTTCCCGTATTCCTCGACCACCTTGTCAGGGTCCAGGCCGAACTCGGCATAGAGGTCCATCTGCTGGTGCGGGGAGACCAGGTTGAACAGCAGGGTCTGGAAGCAGTGCGCCGCCCAGTCCTCGATGATCGCGTGCTCTTCCGCGCTCAGCTTGGGCACCGTGCGGTCGGCCCAGATCTTCCCGAACTTGTGGTGGAAGGCCTCGTCGGTCATCACCAGCTGCAGCAGCTTCTTGCCGACCGGGTCGTTGATCTGATTGAAGAAGGTGGCGAAGGCGCCCATGGCCAGGCCTTCGACCAGCATCTGCATGCCGATGATCTTCTTGTAGACCTCGGGCGCGCCGATGATCTCGACCAGCAGGCTCTTCAGGGCCGGGCCGCACTCGACCGGCTTGCCCCAGCGGGCCTTGATGTACTTGGCGAAGGCCGTGACGTGCCGGGCTTCCTCGCGCGTCTGGTTGGCGGCGTATTCCTGGGCGCCCTGGTCCTTGAGCACGTGGCACAGGCTGGCCGACAGGTTCAGCGCGCCCTGCTCGCCGTGCAGGATCGACGAGAAGCTGCGCAGCACCGACTGGTTGATGAAGCGGATGCGCTGCTTGGGATCGCTGAGGTGGTTGGAGACGTAGTCGGTCGACAGGGCGATCACGAGATCCTCGGGAACCAGGGCCTGGTTCTCCATGTCGAACGGCTCGTCGAAATCGATATAGGCCTTGTCCAGCGGATCCCAGAAGTGATCGTGGGTCGCCGAGATGATCTTGTCGAACGCGGTCGAGCGGTTGTTGTACCGGTCGAGTTCGAGCATCGCCTCGAAGTCGTCCGGCGCCACCGCGTCGTACATGGCGTCCTTGGTGATGTTCTTGTCCGTCATGGCGGCGCTCCCTAATCGGCCGGTCGACTTCCATCGTGATCGAGGGGCCGTCTTGTGCGGCCTCCGTCGATCTGAACACTGTCAACTCAAGTCTTGACGTGGGTCAAATAAAAAATGACGGCGGCGTCAGGTTTGGGTGTGGGCGAGCGTCGGGAGAGAGAATGAAGATCTTCGTGCTGACCGGAGCCGGGGTGTCGGCCGAAAGCGGCCTGGGCACGTTCCGTGACAAGGACGGGGTGTGGACCCGGTACGATCTCAACGACGTCGCCACGCCCGAGGGCTTCGCGCGCAACCCCGCCCTGGTCCGTGACTTCTACAACGCTCGCCGCGCCAACCTGGCCGGCGCAGCGCCCAACGCCGCCCATCTGGCCCTGGCGCGGCTGGAGGCCGAGCTCACGGCGCGTGGGGGAGAGCTCTATCTTTGTACCCAGAATGTCGACGACCTGCACGAGCGCGCCGGGTCGCTTCGGGTGATCCACATGCACGGCGAGCTGGCCGTGACCCGCTGCAATCACTGTCAGGCGACCTGGTCCGATACGGGCGTGCTGGCCGCCGAGACGGCCTGCCCCGCCTGTGGCCGCGACCAGGGCGCGAGGCCTCATGTCGTCTGGTTTGGGGAAACGCCGCTGTTCATGGACGAGATCGAGGACGCCCTTTCCCGCGCCGACCTCTTTGTATCGATCGGCACCTCTGGTTCGGTCTATCCGGCCGCGGGGTTCGTCACCGAGGCGCGGGCGATGGGGATCGCCGCTTGCGAGATCAATCTGGAGCCTTCGGCCAACGCCTATGTCTTCGACGAGAAGCACTACGGCCCCGCCAGCGAGGTCGTGCCGGCCTGGGTGGAGCGCATGCTGAAATAGCCCTCTTCCTCTCTAGGTGGAGAAGGGGTTCATGACATTTGCTGGCAGTAGCCGGAGTATGGATGGCGGCAAACGGAGCTCTCGCATGCCCAAGCCGCTCAAGCCGCCCGCCGAGGAAGCCGAAGCGGCCTGCGCCTGCGGCGCCGTCCGTCTCGCGATCGGCGTTCCGGCGCGGTGGGCCTTCCACGACCATTCGGCCGCCAACCGGCGGGCCCAGGGGTGCGCCTATGTCACCTATGTCGCCAGCTATCGCAGCCGGTTCCGCTGGCTGGACGGCGAGGCCCTTGTCAGCCGCTACGAGCACGAGGGGACGACGCGCGGCTTCTGTAGCCGCTGTGGGACGCCGCTGTTCATGGAGCGCAAGCGCGCGGCGACCATGATCAACCTGCCCCGCGCCCTGTTCGAGACGCGCACCGGCCGCGAGCCGCGCTACCACACCCATCTCGACCAGGCGCCGGACTGGGCCTATGGCGGCGGCAAGCTGGTCCCGCTGAAGGGCTATCCCGGCGTGATGTGGGAGCGGCCGAAGGCGAGGCCGAAGCGCAAGGCGATCGACGACTTCCTCTAACGCCCTTCCAGCGCCGCCAGCACAGCGGGCTGCAGGCGCGCCAGTTCGACCAGGCGCTCGACCAGGGCTTCGCGGCTGTCCAGGGCCAGGCCGTCGCGCAGGCGCGCCACGCGGTCGCGGACCTTGGATAGGTCGGCGGCGTTGGCGGCGGTGACCACCGCCGCCTGATGCTTGCAGGCGCCGAACTTCTCGAAGCCGGGGCAGGTGCAGGCGCCTTCGCCAGCCGGGGCGCGCAGCGTGACGACGTAGAGCGCGCCGGCGCTGCCGGTGACGTGGGCGGTGACCTTTTCGTCCTCGACAGCCACCAGATCCACTGCGCCCGCCTCGGCCATGGCGACGCCGGTGTCGAACCAGCGCTCGTCCATGCGCTCGCGCCAGGCGTCCGTGTCGAAGAATTGGCTTGGATTGGAGCTCATTCCTCGTCCTCGATGCGGTGGATGTCGTCGTCCGACAGGCCGAAATGATGGCCGATTTCGTGGACCAGCACGTGGGTGATCAGGTCGCCGAGGCTGACGTCGCCGCGGTCGGCCCATTCGTCCAGGATCGGCCGGCGGTAGAGAAACACCCGGGACGGCTGGGTCCCGAAGTCCAGCACCGAGCGCCGACCAAGGTCGACGCCGTGGTAGAGGCCGGTCAGCTCGAAAGGATCCTGCAGGCCCAGAGCGTCGAGAACCTCGTCGTCGGGGAAATCGTCGACGCGGATCACGACCTCGCCGGCCAGCGAACGAAAGCCTTCGGGCAGGGCGTCGAAGGCCGCCCGGCCAAGGGCGGCGAAGTCGTCCAGCGACGGGGCGAGGCGGTCGGACCAAGTCATGAACTCCAAATAGAGCGATTGGCGGACGGCGCCAGCGGCTGTTTCGGTCAAATCGCGACAGAGCGTCACGGCCAGGCTTGATCGCGCTCTGGTCATGGCCGGACTAATCTGGGATTCTGATTCGAAGACCCGCTGGGGTAGCGACGCGCCTGATGACTTCGTATGACCTGATCCTCGCGGCGGCGGCTGGCGCGGTTTGCCTCGCCATTTGCGTCGCCCTGTGGTCGCTGGGCCAGCGGCGAGGCTTCGAGGCGCGCATCGCCGCGCTCAAGGCGCGCCTGACCCTGCAAGGTGGGGGCGAGGCCGAGGCGCCGGCCTGGATCGAAGCCTTCGACTCCGCCGTGCTGGCCGTCGAGGGCGGCCGCGTCAGCCTCGTGGCCGGCGGTGAGGGCCTCGCCGCCTGCGCCCAGGCGTTGGGCGCGCCCGCCGAGGTCGAGGCGGTGGTCACGGCGCTGGGGCAGGCCGATCCCGACCACTCCCACAAGCTGACCGCCCTGTTCGAGCGCGGCGAGCCTTGCCGGTTTGAAGCCCGCGGCAAGGGCGGCTGGGTTTCGGTCGAGGGACGTTCGACTGGCGTCATGGCCTGGCTGCGCCTGGCGCGGGTCAGCGGCGGCGACGCGGGCCTGCCGTCGGCGACGCGGTTCGCGGCTTTCATCGACAGCGTCGTCGAGCCCGCCTGGATCGCTGGGGCCGACGGCCAGGCGGTCTGGGGCAATGAGGCCTTCCTGCGCGCCGTGGGCGCCACCGCGGCTTCGGCCCCGGCGCTGGTCGGCAAGAGCTTCGACCGCGCGGTCGACGCCATGGTGGCCGAGGCCGCCGCCAAGGGCGAGCGCAGCGAGGCGGTGCGCTGGATCAACCTGGAGGGGCGTCGCCGCGCGTTCCGCCTGTCGGCTCAGCCGCTGGAAGGCGGCGGCGTCGGCGTCTTCTGCGCGGACGTGACCGAGATCGAGGACGTCCGCGACGCCTTCAAGAAACACGTCGAGGCCCACGACGAGACCCTGAACCACATCGCCGAGGCCGTGGCGATCTTCAGCGCCACGCGGCGGCTGTCGTTCCACAACACCGCCTTCGCCGAACTCTGGGGACTGGAGCCGGCGTGGCTGGCCGACCGTCCGACCCACGGCGAGATCCTCGACCGCCTGCGCCAGCGTCGCCGGCTGCCCGAGACGATCGACTACGCCGGCTGGAAGTCCGCCGAGCTCGCTCGCTACGAGGACCTGGGCCCGCAGGCCGACGACCTCTGGCATCTGCCCGACGGGCGGACGCTGAAGGTGGTGCGCCAGCCGCACCCGCTGGGGGGCATGCTGCTGATCTATTCCGACATCACCGGCGAGCTGCGCCTGAAAGCCCAGTACAACGCCCTGATTCAGGTGCAGCAGGCGACGCTCGACAAGCTCAACGACGCCGTGGCCGTGTTCGGCTCGGACGGCCGCCTGCGCCTGCACAACGAGGCGTTCGAGACCTTCTGGAACGTGACGCCGCACGCCCTCGAAGCGGCCGGCGATTTCGAGGGCGTGGTCGAGCTTTGCGTGCCGCGTCTGCACGATCTGGCCTTCTGGCGCGAGCTGAAGGGGCGGGTGGCCGACCCCGATCCGCAGATGCGCGCGCCCACCTCGGGCGAGGTGCGCACCTCGGACGGCCGCATCGTCCTCTACCAGAGCCGCCCGCTGCCGGACGGCGCGACCCTGATCGCCTTCGCCGACGTCACCGACACCCGCGAACTGCAAAGCGCCCTGGCCGACCGCTCGGCCGCGCTGGACGAGGCCGAGCGTCTCAAGCGCGACTTCGTCGGCAACGTCTCCTATGAACTGCGCACGCCTCTGACGACGATCATCGGCTATTCCGAACTGCTGGAACGGGCGGACGGCCTTTCGGAGCGCGGCCGCAATCACGTGGCCGCCGTGCGCGCCGCCGCGACCCAACTGGCCCGCTCGATCGACGACGTGCTGGACATGGCCCAGATCGACGCCGGCGAGATGGCGCTGGAGATCCAGGACATCCGGGTCTCGGATCTCCTGATGAACGCCCAGGAGCGCGCCCTGAAGGACGCCCAGCTGGGCGCGGTGACCCTGGCGGTCGAGTGCGAGGAAGACGTCGGCCTGATCCGCGGCGACGCCAAGCGCCTGGCCCAGACCATGGATCACCTGGTCGAGAACGCCTTGCGCCAGACCCCGCCGGGCGGCCGCGTCACCCTCTCGGCCAGGCGCGCCCTGGGCGAGGTCCGCCTGGATGTCACCGACACCGGCCGGGGCGTGCCGTTCCACGTCCAGGCCCACATCTTCGACCGCTTCGTCGGTCGCGATCGCGGCGGTCCGGGCCTGGGCCTAGCCCTGGTCAAGGCGCTGGTTGAGCTGCACGGCGGCTGGGTGGCCTTGGAAAGCGAGCCGGGCGCCGGCTCGACCTTCACCTGCCACCTGCCCGAAACCCAGCAGCCCGGGGCCATGCAGCCCGAGTTGGGGTTCTAGCTTCGGCATCGCATAAAGATATCTTTATGCGTTAATTGCCCGGAAGGCTTAGGCGCTGTATAAGCCGCGCCAAGACATCATCCGACCCAGGAGCCGACCGTGGCCGACTACATCGTCAAGGACATCTCGCTCGCCGATTACGGCCGCAAGGAAATCGCCATCGCCGAGACCGAGATGCCGGGCCTGATGGCCACGCGCGCCGAATACGGTCCGCAGCAGATCCTCAAGGGCGCCCGCATCGCCGGCAGCCTGCACATGACCATCCAGACCGCCGTGCTGATCGAGACGCTGGTCGCTCTCGGCGCGGAAGTCCGCTGGGCCTCGTGCAACATCTTCTCGACCCAGGACCACGCCGCGGCCGCCATCGCCGCCGCCGGCGTACCGGTCTTCGCCTTCAAGGGCGAGAACCTGGTCGAGTACTGGGAATACGCCCACAAGATCTTCGAATGGCACGACGGCGGCTATCCGAACCTGATCCTCGACGACGGCGGCGACGCCACCCTGCTCTGCGTGCTGGGCCCCAAGGCCGAGAAGGATCCCTCGATCCTCGACAACCCGCAGAACGAAGAGGAAGAAGCCCTCTACGCCGTGATGAAGAAGTACCTGGCCGAGAAGCCGGGCTTCTACTCGGCCATCCGTTCGGCCATCGGCGGCGTCTCGGAAGAGACCACCACGGGCGTCCACCGTCTGTACCAGATGGCCCAGAAAGGCGAGCTGCCGTTCCCGGCCATCAACGTCAACGACAGCGTCACCAAGTCCAAGTTCGACAATCTGTACGGCTGCCGTGAATCGCTGGTCGACGCCATCCGTCGCGGCACCGACGTCATGCTGTCGGGCAAGGTCGCGGTGGTCTGCGGCTACGGCGACGTGGGCAAGGGCTCGGCCGCTTCGCTGCGTCAAGGCGGCGCCCGCGTGATCGTCACCGAGATCGACCCGATCTGCGCCCTGCAGGCGGCGATGGAAGGCTACGAGGTCCAGACCCTGAACGACGTCGCCGACAAGGCCGACATCTTCGTGACGGCGACGGGCAATAAGGACGTCATCACCGTCGAAGACATGCGGAAGATGAAAAACAACGCCATCGTCTGCAACATCGGCCACTTCGACTCGGAAATTCAGATCGCCGGCCTGCGCAACTTCAAGTGGGACGAGATCAAGCCGCAGGTCCACCATGTGGAATTCCCGGACGGCAAGAAGCTGATCGTGCTGTCGGAAGGGCGCCTCGTGAACCTGGGCAACGCCACCGGCCACCCCTCCTTCGTGATGTCGGCCTCGTTCACCAACCAGACCCTGGCCCAGATCGAGCTGTGGACCAACAAGGCCAAGTACGAGAACCAAGTCTACACCCTGCCCAAGCACCTGGACGAGAAGGTCGCCTTCCTGCACCTGGAAAAGCTGGGCGCGAAGCTGACCAAGCTGCGCAAGGATCAGGCCGACTATATCGGCGTGCCGGACGCTGGCCCGTTCAAGCCGGACCACTACCGCTACTAAGGCGCTCGCGCCTTTGGCTTTCGGAGGGCTCGTCGCTCGCGCGGCGGGCCCTTCTGCTTTTCCGGGCCTTGGACGCCTGTTCAAGGTCGCGGGGCTCGGCTAATCGCTTGGTCATGCCGCTCGCCCTGATCCTTTCCAGCCACGTCGCCGGCAGCCAGGTTGGCGCGACCGCCCAGGCCGCGGCGCTGGCGCCGTTCGGGATCGACGCCATGGTCGTGCCGACCGTGCTGTTCGGCCGCCATCCGGGCTGGGGCGCGCCCGGCGGGGCGGCGACGCCAATCGAGATCTTCGAGGGCATGCTCGAGGGGATCGCGGCCAACGGGCTGCTTGGTCTGACCGATCTCGTGGTCACCGGCTATTTCGCCAGTCCCGCCCAGGTCGAGGCGGCCGCGCGCGCCATCGACACCGTCCGCGCCGCGCCGCGCCAGGGCGCTTTCGCGACCGCGCCGACCGTGATCGTCGATCCGACCATGGGCGACGAGGGCAAGGGACTGTATGTCCCGCCCGCGACCGCCGAAGCGATCGTCGCCGAACTGATCCCCCGCGCCGACCTCGTGGCCTGCAACGCCTGGGAGCTGCAATGGCTGACGCAGGCGGACGCCCGCGACCCGATGGCGGCGACGGGCGCCGCGCGGGGGTTGGGCAAGGCAACCCTGGTCTCGTCCGTCCGGCGCGGTGACGAGATCGGCGCCGTCCTGGCCGACGAAAGCCAGGCTTGGCTGGCGCTTCACGCCGAGGCCGATCGCGCGCCGAACGGCACGGGCGATCTGCTGACCGCGCTCTACGCCGCCGCTCTGGTCGAGGGGCAAACCCCTTCTCACGGCCTAGCTCGCGCGGTCGGCGGCGTCGCCGAGACCGTGGCCGCCGCCAAGCTCTGGAACGCGCCCGAGCTGCCGATCGTGGCCATGGGCGCGCGCCTCAAGCAAACCTCTCCCTCTGTCCGCATCGAACGGCTGGCTTAAGACATGACCAAGATCACCGGCCTCTGCCCCGAGCGCTTCGCCCGCGTCCGCGACGCCTTCGAGGCGAACTTCGAGAACAACGGCGAACTGGGCGCGCGTTTCGCCTTCGCCATCGACGGCGAGATCGTGGTCGACCTGATGGGCGGCTACGCCGACCGCAAGCGCGAGACCCCCTTCGGCCCCGACACCCTGACGGCCCTGTTCTCGACCACCAAGGCCGTGGCCGCCTTCCTGATCGCGCGCCTGGTCGACGAGGGGCGTCTGGCCTACGACCAGCGCGTGGCCGACGTCTGGCCCGAGTTCGCTCAAGCCGGCAAGCAGGACGTCACCGTCGAGCAGGCCCTGTCGCACCAGGCGGGCCTGTCGGGCTTTCCGGACGAGACCGACCCGGCCATCTGGTTCGACTGGGACGCCACCTGCGCCAAGCTGGCGGCCATGGCCCCGCTGTTCCCGATCGGCTCGGCCAGTGGCTATCACCCGGTGACCTACGGCTACCTCGCCGGCGAGATCTTCCGCCGGGTCGATGGCCGCACCATGGGGACGGCCCTGCGCGAGGATATCGCCGCCCCCCTGGGCCTGGACCTCTGGATCGGCCTGCCTGACAGCGAGCACGACCGCGTCGCCGAACTGATGCGACCGACCGCCCTGCCGACGTTCGGCGAGATCAACGCCGCGGTGACCGCCGCCTTCCTCAAGCCCTGGTCCTCGCCCGGTGGCAAGGGCGCGGCCGAGTGGCGGCGGGTCGAGATCCCCTCGGCCAACGGCCACGCCACGGCACCGGCCCTGGCGCGGCTGATGGGCGCCCTGGCCAGCGGCGGGACCCTGGACGGCCGCTCACTGATCACCCCGGCCGGGATCGCGGCGGCCAGCGCCGAGCGTATCGTCGGCCAGGACCTGGTCCTGCCCTATGTGATCAGCTGGGGCGCGGGCTTCATGCGCAACACGCCCAACTTCTTCTACGGCCCGACGGCCGAGGCGTTCGGCCATTCGGGCTGGGGCGGCTCGTGCGCCTTCGCCGATCCGACGCGCGGGGTGTCCGGGGCCTATGTGATGAACAAGCAGGGCGTGGCCCTGATCGGCGATCCGCGCGCGGTGCGCCTGATCGAGGCGGCCTACGCGTCGCTTTAGAGGGTGTTGAGACCTGGGCTGTAGCGTCCTTCCGCAAAGGAGAGACGCATGGCCTCGATCCGCATCGCCACGCTGGCTCTGGCCGCCGCCCTTCTGGCCGGCGCCGCCCAGGCGCAGGAGCGCGACTTCTGCCCCGACCGCCCCGGCAAGGGCTCGCCGCCGTGCGTGCTGGACAAGGGGCGTTTCCAGGTCGAGGTCAGCGGCGTTGACGCGACGCTGGGCAGGAGCGACGGCGTCTCGACCCACGACCTGGCCTATGGCGGGCTGGAGCTGCGGCTGGGCCTGGCGTCGGCGGTCGAAGGGCAATTGAGCTGGACGCCCTACGAGCGGGTGCGAACCAGGGACCACGGCGTCACCTCCGTCGTCTCGGGCGCCGGCGACCTGGGGCTGGCCCTGCGGTGGTCGCTGAAGAACCCGGCCGGCGACGGCCTTTCGATCGCGGCGCAGCCGTTCGTCGTCGCGCCGACCGGGGCGGATGGGATCGGCGGCGACGCCTGGCAGGGCGGGGTGATCGTCCCGGTCTCGGTACCCCTCGACGCCGACTGGTCGCTGAGCCTGTCGCCCGAGATCGACGCCCGGCCCGACGCCGACGGCTCTGGTCGCCACGCCGGCTACGCCCTGGCTGGCGGCGTCGGCCGCATGGTCGGTCCGGTGAACCTGGGCGCGGAGCTTTGGGTCGATGTCGACGACGATCCGTCGGCCCGCGTGACCAAGGCCAGCTTCGATGTGACGGCCGCCTGGACGCCCAAGCGCCTAAAGGATGTCCAGCTGGACGCCTCGGCCTATGTCGGCCTCAACCGCCGGACCCCGGACGTGCAGCTGGTGGTCGGCCTCGCTCACCGCTTCTAGGCGTATCGGTTCTGATGGTCGCCGCGCCGATCAGGCCCGCCGCGATCGCCGCCGCGGCGCTGATCGCCATCACCCACGGATAGCCGCCCCGTCCGGGCGTGAAATAGACGAGCCCCAGCACTGCTACGGCCAGCAGTCCGGCGATCCGCGCCACGGCGTTGTTGATCCCCGAGGCCACGCCAGCGTGACTGGACGGAACCGCCGCCATGACCGTGTTGGTCAAGGGCGCGACGCTGATCGTCATGCCCAGGGCCAGGATCATCAGGCCCGGCAGCACGCCGGTCCAGAACCCGCCGGCGATCCAGGGGCCGCCCAGCAGGCCAAAGCCGATCCCGGCGGTGATCGGACCGATGGTCAGCATGGCCCGCGCCCCGATCCGGTTGGCCAGGCGGCCCGCGACGCCGGACAGGGTCCCCATCACCAACGACAGCGGCAGCAGGGTGGCCCCAGCCTGCGCGGCCTTGTAGCCGTGCCGGGCGATCAGCTCGTAGGGCAGGAAGAACAGCGCGCCGGTCAGGCCGAAATAGAGGGTCAGGGTCAGGAGGTTGGCGCCGCTGAAGGTTGGCGAGCGGTAGAGCGACAGCGGCATCATCGGGTGCGCCTCGCGCGCCTGCGAGATCACGAATCCGATGAGGATCGCAACGCCCGCGACGAGCGCGGTCCAGACGGCGAGGCTGGCCCAGCCGCGCTCGCCCGCCGCGGTCAGGCCCCAGGTCAGGGCGCCCAGACCGGCGGCGGCCAGGATCGCGCCGCGCCAGTCCAAGTGCTTAACCTCGGGATCGCGGCTCTCGGGGACGGCCTTCAACGTCAGCCAGACGGTGGCGGCGGCGATCGGCAGGTTGATCAGGAAGATGGCGCGCCACGACACCGCGTCGACCAGCCAGCCGCCCAGCACCGGGCCGATGGCGGCGGTCACCGCGCCGAAGCCGGCCCAGGCGCCGATCATAGGTCCGCGCCGTTCGGCCTCGAACGCCGCGCCCAGGATAGCCAGGCTGGCCGGCACGACCAGAGCGGCCGCGAGGCCCTGCAGGGCGCGGGCGGCGATCAGGAAACCGATCCCGGGCGCGACGGCGCAGGCTAGCGAGGCCAGGGCGAATAGGGCGACGCCGATCGCAAACACCTTGCGCCGTCCATAGCGGTCGCCGGCCGAGCCGCCGATCAGCACCAGGGCGCCGAGCAGCAGCAGATAGGCGTTGACGATCCACTGGATCTGCTCGGGCCGGGCGGCGAGCGCCTGGCGGATCGCCGGCAGGGCGACATTGACCACCGAGCCGTCGATGAAGGCCAGGCTGGAGCCCAGCACCGTCGCGGCCAGGATCAGTCGGCCGCGACCGCGCGAGATCGTCTCGTCGTCCGAAGGCGTCATGGGGCGACCATGACCCTTCGCGCGGCGCCTGGCTAGGCGGCCGCCAGGACCCGGGTCCGCTTCCACGCGCCATAGGCGAACGTCGCCACGCCCAGCCAGATGAACACGAAGGACAAGGCCCGCAGCGGGGTGAACGGCTCGCCCAGAGCCACACCCAGCAGGAACTGCAGCGTCGGGGCGATGAACTGCAGGAAACCGACCGCCGACAGCGGCAGGCGGCGGGCGGACCAGGCGAACAGGGCCAGCGGGACGACGGTCGCCGGGCCCGCGAGAGCGAGGAGAGCGGTGACCCCGGTGCTGCTTCCGAAATGTCCCTGGCCGGTCGATTGCAGGTGCAGCACGTAGATCAGGCCCGGCAGCGCCAGATAGGCGCACTCGATGAAGAGGCCCGTCTGGGCGTCGGCCTTCACCTGCTTTCGCAGGATGGCATAGAGGCAGAAGCTCACCGCCAGGCCCAGCGAGACCACCGGCAGGTGTCCCAGGGCGATGGTCTGGATCGCCACGCCGACGATGGCGAAGCCGATGGCGATCTTGCCCTCGCCCGACATCCGCTCGCGAAACAGCAGGGCGCCCGCGGCCATGTTCATCAGAGGATTGATGTAATAGCCGAGACTGGCTTCGATCACGTGGCCGGCGTTGACGGCGAAGACGTAGATCGTCCAGTTGGCGAAGATCGCCAAGGTCGAGAGCGCCAGGATTCCCAGGGTGCGCGGCTGGCGCAGCACCTGGGCCACCTGGCCGCCCTGCCGGGCCAGCAGAACCAGGCCGCCGGCCCACAGCACCGACCACAGGGTGCGGTGCGCGATCATCTCCCAGGAACCGACGCCCAGGGTCGATAGCAGGTGGAAATAGAGGGGCAGGAACCCCCAGAGCGAATAGCAGGCTACGCCGGCGATATACGCGGACCGGCCTTCGGCCGATGAACTGGCCAGGGGACTGGGAGGCATGAACCAAACCTTTCGGGAGCTTCTCGCAGATAGGAAGCCCGTCGGCCGCCCGCATCTTGCGGAGGTCTGGAAACTTGGCCTTGGCCGGTTCCGTCGTCCTCCGCCCGCTGGCGGAGGACGACGGGAAGTCGTCTTTAAGCCGGGGTCTTCTGCTTGATCAGGCCCTTGTCGTGAAGAAGCTGGGCGATCTGCACGGCGTTCAAAGCCGCGCCCTTGCGCAGGTTGTCGGAGACGCACCAGAACACCAGGCCGTTCTCGACGGTCGGGTCCTTGCGGATGCGCGAGACATAGACCGGGAACTCGCCCTGGCTTTCCTTGGGCGTGATGTAGCCGCCGTCCTCGCGCTTATCGACGACGACCACGCCGTCGCTGTCGCGCAGGATTTCGCGGGCCTCGTCCTCGTCCAGCGGGGTCTCGAACTCGACGTTCACCGCCTCGGAGTGGCCGACCATGACCGGCACGCGCACGCAGGTGGCGACCAGCTGGATGTTCGGATCCAGGATCTTCTGGGTCTCGACGGCCATCTTCCACTCTTCCTTGGTGAAGCCGTCGTCCATGAAGACGTCGATGTGGGGGATGACGTTGAAGGCGATCTGCTTGGTGAATTTCTTGGGCGGTGGGGCGCCCAGGACGTAGACGCCCTTGGTCTGGTCCCACAGCTCGTCCATGCCTTCCTTGCCCGCGCCGGAGACCGACTGGTAGGTCGAGACGACCACGCGCTTGATCTTGGCCTCGTCGTGCAGCGGCTTCAGCGCCACGACCAACTGGGCCGTCGAGCAATTGGGATTGGCGATGATGTTCTTGGGGATGTTGTTGACCGCGTCCGGGTTCACTTCCGGCACGACCAGCGGCACGTCCGGGTCCATCCGGAAATGGCTGGAATTGTCGATGACGATCGGACCGGCCGCGCCGATTTTCTCGCCCCAGGCCTTGGAGATCGCGCCGCCGGCGCTCATCAGCACGATGTCCACGGTCGAGAAGTCGAACTGCTCCAAGTCCTCGCACTTGAGGATCTGATTGCCGAACGAGATCTCGACGCCGATGGATTTGCGGCTGGCGATGGCGTGCATCTTGTCCACGGGGAATTTCACTTCCTCGAGGATGTTGAACATCTCGCGGCCCACATTGCCCGTGGCGCCGACCACGGCGACCCGGTAACCCATCGCGCTCTCCTGAAGACAATTTGCCCGCGTAGCTCGCGGAGCGGCGTTCCGTTACGCCTCATGCCCGGCGGGCGCAAGGCGAGGGTTTCTGGGGTGGGCGACAGTTCCTTGCAATAGACGACATGAGAGCGCTTCTGGCGATCCGCCAGGCTCCTCGCCAGAGGGTTCCCGACACGCGTCCGGCCCCCTATGTTCGCGGCCATGACCGACGTCGCCTCCGAGTCCCCGCCCGCCTCCCACCTGACCCAGGACGGTCCCGCCATCCGGCTGTTCCTGGTCGACGGCTCGGCCTATCTGTTCCGCGCCTATCACGCCCTGCCGCCGCTGACGCGCAAGAGCGATGGTCTGCCGGTCGGCGCCGTCCAGGGCTTCTGCAACATGCTGTGGAAGCTGATGCGCGACATGCAGGGCGACACGCCCACCCACCTGGCGGTGATCTGGGACCATTCGGAAAAGACGTTCCGCAACACGCTCTACGATCAGTACAAGGCCCACCGCCCGCCGCCGCCCGAGGACCTGATCCCGCAGTTCCCGCTGGTGCGCGAGGCCACGCTGGCGTTCGGCGTGCCGGCCATCGAGCTGGCCGGCTATGAAGCCGACGACCTGATCGCCGCCTATGCCTGCAAGGCTCGCGAGGTCGGCGGCGAGGCGATCATCGTCTCGTCCGACAAGGACCTGATGCAGCTGGTCGGCGACGGCGTGTCGATGTTCGACCCGATGAAGAACGTCCGCATCGAGCGCGAGCAGGTGTTCGAGAAGTTCGGCGTCTATCCCGAGCGGGTCGTGGACGTTCAGGCCCTGTGCGGCGACAGCGTCGACAACGTGCCGGGCGCGCCGGGCATCGGGATCAAGACCGCCGCCCAGCTGATCACCGAATACGGCGACCTGGACACGCTTCTTGAGCGCGCCGGCGAGATCAAGCAGCCCAAGCGCCGCGAGACCCTGATCGCCTTCGCCGACCAGATCCGCCTGTCGCGGGCGCTGGTGAAGCTGGACTGCGACACGCCGCTGCCCGAGCCGCTGGATGACCTGAAGGTGCGCGAGCCGGACAAGGAGGTCCTGGCGGCTTTCCTCGAGCAGATGGAATTCCGGTCGCTGGCCCGCCGCGTGGGCGACGGCTCGGCCGCCGCCGCGCCGGGCACGCTCGACCGTCCGGTCGCCCCGCCCAAGGCCCCGGTATCGACCGTGTCGTACATGGGCGCGGCCGCCCGCGCCGCCGCTCAGCCAGTGGCCGAGCCGGTGACGATCGATCACGCGGCCTATGCCTGCGTGCGCGACATCGAGACCCTGAAGGCCTGGGTCGACAAGGCCGCGGCCAAGGGCGTGGTGGCGTTCGACACCGAGACCGACGCCCTGTCTTCCGCGACCGCCGGTCTGTGCGGCGTGTCCCTGGCCATCGCCCCGGGCGAGGCCTGCTATATCCCCGTCGGCCACTGCGAGAAGGAGGGGCTGGCGCTGGAGGCGGCCGCCGATCTCGTCCAGATCCCGCTGGCCGACGTGATCGCGACCCTGAAGCCGCTGCTGGAGGATCCGGCGGTGCTGAAGGTGGCCCAGAACGCCAAGTACGACATCGCCGTCCTGTCGCGGCACGGGATCCAGGTCGCGCCGATCGAGGACACCATGCTGATCAGCTACGTGCTGGAAGCGGGTTTGCACGGCCACGGCATGGACGAGCTTTCGGAGCTTTGGCTGGGCCACAAGCCGATCCCGTTCAAGCAGGTGGCCGGGACTGGCAAGTCTCAGATCAGCTTCAAGCACGTGGCCCTGGCCGAGGCGACCGCCTATGCCGCCGAGGACGCCGACGTCACCCTGCGGCTCTATGAGGTCCTCAAGCCGCGCCTGGCGCGCGAGGGCCTGCTGACAGTCTACGAGACGCTGGAACGGCCGTTGCCGGCGGTGCTGGCGATGATGGAGAACAATGGGGTCAAGGTGGATCCGGAGGCCCTGCGCCGCCTCTCCAACGAGTTCTCGCTGCGCATGGCGCAGTTCGAGGCGCGGGCCACCGAACTGGTCGGCCGCCCCTTCAACCTGGGCAGCCCCAAACAGATCGGCGACGTGCTGTTCGGCGAGATGCAGATGAAGGGCGGCAAGAAGACCGCCACCGGCCAGTGGTCGACTGACAGCGATGTTCTGGAGAGCCTGGCCCTCGAACATGAACTGCCGCGCGTCCTTCTGGACTGGCGCCAGCTGAGCAAGCTGAAGGGCACCTACACCGAGAACCTGGTCGCGGCGATCGCGCCGGGCACGGGCCGGGTGCACACCTCCTACGCCCTGGCCGCGACCACGACGGGACGGCTGTCGTCGTCCGATCCCAACCTGCAGAACATCCCGGTCCGCACCGAGGAAGGCCGCAAGATCCGCAAGGCGTTTATCGCGCCGCCGGGCAAGGTGCTGATCAGCGCCGACTACAGCCAGATCGAGCTGCGCCTGCTGGCCCACATCGGCGACATTCCTCAGCTGAAGAAGGCGTTCCAGGAGAGTCTGGACATCCACGCCATGACGGCCTCGGAGATGTTCGACACGCCG
>NZ_DATFAV010000093.1:0-19667 GCF_035254145.1 Caulobacter sp.
GCCGTCGGCGGCCGGGACGATGCGCATGAACTCGTACTCGCGCAGCTTGCCGTCGCGGACGCTGCGGCTCATGCCCAGCATCGTCCCGCCGGCCGGGGCCAGCCACTGCTCCTCGATTTTCGTGCCGTTGGGCCAGGTCAGGGTCCAGCACCCCGCCATGAAGGCCAGCTTGTCGATCTCGGACGGCGGCGCGGGCGGCGTCGCGGCCAGGGCCAGGGCCAGGATCGAGCCGATCACGCGAGCCTCCTCCGAGAAGCGACCCTAAAGATGGGTCAGATGGCGCTTGCCGTTCAGGAAGCGCATGAAGGGCGCCGGCCGTCCAGTCTCGGCCAGCCTCTGGCCGATTTCGTGGACCACGAAACGGGTGATGTTGGGCAGGTCCAGGGCCATGGCTTCGTCGAAATCCACCCAGGCGATTTCGTCCAGCTCGCCGCAGTCGGGGCGGCGGTCCAGGGACAGCAGGGCCTCGGCCGGGGCCATGAAGAAGCGGGCGTCGAAGCGGCGCGGGCGATAGGGCGGGGTGATGGCGCGGGCCACGAAGCTGAGCGGCGCCAGGTCGGGCAGGGCGCCCTGAGCCAGGAACGGCCGCCACGGACCCACGCCCGGGCGCTCGGGCGCTGCCTTGGCCAGCAGCAGGCCGGTCTCCTCGAAGGTCTCGCGCACGGCGGCCAGGGCCAGGGCGCGGGCCAGACGCGCGGGCCGGGTGTGGCGAGGTTCCTGGCCCAGGCGCTGGGCGACCTCGGGCTCCAGTTCGCTGGCGCTGGGGGCGTCGTAGTCGGTGCGGTCGACCCGCCCGCCCGGGAACACCCACTTGTCGGGCATGAAGGCGTGGCCCCCGTTTCGGCGTCCCATCAACAGGCGCGGCTTTGGCCCGTCGGTGCGCACGATGATCAGCGTGGCCGCGTGCTTGGGCTTCAGCGCCGCGCCGGTCTCGCGCACGGCGCCGTCGTTGATCGTATCGAATTTCGCGTCGATCGGCGGCAGACTCATGCGGTTGAGGTTAGACCGATTGCGCGGGCTGGGAAGGCGGACGTTGGGTCAAGCGCCATTCCCCTCGCTCACACTATTCCGCCTTCCTAGGCCTCGTGCCTAGGACCCAGCGTTCAGCCGCCTCGGCGTTCTCGGGCGGATGTCCACGCTAGCGGCGAGTCCTGTCCTAGCCCGGTCCAGCCGATGCATGGGTCCTCGCCACGAGGGCGAGGCAGGCGGGGTTTTGGAGGGGGAGAGGCGGCTCAGGCTTGACCCCCCTTCACGACGCGTCCCAAGCTCGCGCCGTTGTCAGAGGGGCTCCACATGCTTGGACGGATTTCGACGCTGGCGCTGGCCGCCGGCCTGGCTTTTGGCGCGGCCCCTTGGTCTCAGGCGCTCGCCGCGCCCTCCCAGGCGCAAGTGGCCGCCGCGGCAAAGGCCGTGCAGCCCAAGGTGATCGCCTGGCGGCGCGACATCCACGAGCATCCCGAATTGGGCAATCAGGAGGTCCGCACCTCGGCCCTGATCGCCAAGGAACTGAAGGCCCTGGGGCTGGAGGTCCGCGAGAACGTCGGCAAGACGGGCGTGGTCGGGATCCTGCGCGGCGGCAAGCCCGGCAAGGTCGTGGCCCTGCGCGCCGACATGGACGCCCTGCCGGTCGAGGAGAAGACCGGCCTGCCGTTCGCCTCCAAGGCCACGGCGACCTGGGAGGGGCGGACCGTGCCGGTCATGCACGCCTGCGGCCACGACACCCACGTGGCCATGCTGCTGGGCGCCGCCACCGTGCTGGCCGGCATGAAGAAGGACATTAAAGGCACGGTCGTCTTCGTCTTCCAGCCGGCCGAGGAGGGGCCCCAGGCCGGCGAGGAGGGCGGCGCCAAGCTGATGATCCGCGACGGGGCGCTCGATAATCCCAAGGTCGACGCGATCTTCGGGGTGCATATCGGCCCGGCCGACGCGCACCTGCTGAACTACCGGCCGGAGGGCTTCTACGCCTCGTCCGACCGGATCACGATCACGGTGAAGGGCAAGCAGACCCACGGGGCGCGGCCCTGGGCCGGGGTCGACATGGCCAGCGTGGCCGCCGACATCATCCAGGCCATGAACCAGATCGCCGCCCGCCAGGTCGACGTCGGCGCCTCGCCCTCGGTGCTGACCATCGCGGTGATCAACATGGGTATGCGCCAGAACATCATCCCCGAGGACCTGAAGATGGAGGGGACCATGCGCACCTTCTCCAAGGCCCGTCACGACGATCTGATCGCCAAGGCGCAGAAGGCCGTGGCCAGCATCGGCGACCGCTACGGCGCCAAGGCCGAAGCGGTGTTCAGCCAGCCCTATCCGGTGACCTACAACGACCCCGCGCTCAGCAAGTGGGTCAAGTCGAGCTTGGAGAAGGCCTCGCCCGGCAAGGTCGACGACAACGCCGCTCTGGTCACCGGGGCCGAGGACTTCTCGCTGTACGCCGAGAAGGTTCCGGCCGTGTTCGTCCAGTTGGGAGGCCGCAAGGCCGACGTGCCGGCCGCCACGGCCCCGGCCAATCACTCGCCGTTCTTCGATGTCGATGAAGCGGCGTTCGAGACCGGCGTGAAAGCCGAGGTCTTCATGGCGCTGGACTATCTGGAGAAGAAGTAGGGAAACAAATCCTCCCCCCAGCGGGGGAGGTGGCGCGAAGCGCCGGAGGGGGAACAAGTCCTGGCTCGGTCTCTTCCCCCTCCGTCGGCTGCACCGACACCTCCCCCGCTGGGGGGAGGATTTTCTAATTTGCCGCCCGCGCCGCGAACCACGGCGTGATCCGCCGCAGCGCCTCCTCGACCTCGGCCGTGGACACCGCGAAGCTGAAGCGGATGAAGCGATTTCCCTCCACGGGATCGAAATCGACGCCCGGCGCGGTGCAGACGCCGGTGTCCTTCAGGAGCTGCTTGCAGAAGCTCAGCGAGTCGTCGGTCAGATGGCCGATGTCCGCCCAGATGTAGAAGGCGCCGTCCGGCGGGGCGATCTTGCGCAGGCCTAGGCCTGGCAGGGCTTCCAGCATCAGCTCACGATTGGCGCGATAGACGTCGATATGGCCTTCCAGCTCGTCGATGCAGTCCATGGCCGCCAGACCCGCGTGCTGGGACAGGGACGGGGCGGTCAGGAACAGGTTGCCGACATAGGCCCGCGCCCGCTCCAGGTCCTCGCCCTTGGGCGTCAGCAGCCAGCCCAGCCGCCAGCCGGCCATGCTGAAGTACTTGCTGAAGCTGTTGACGATCAGGGCGTCGGGCGCGAACTCCAGCATCGAGGGCGTGCGGCCGGTGTAGCTGAGGCCGTGATAGATCTCGTCGCTGATGATCCGGACGCCGCGCTCGCGGCAGACCCTGGCGATGGCTTCCAGCTCCTCGGGCGCGATGATCGTGCCGGTCGGATTGGCGGGGCTGGCGACGATGACGCCGGCGGGAGCGGGCTCCAGCTCGGCCAGATGCTTGGCCGTCAGTTGGAAGCGGTCCTCCGGGCCGCAGGCGATCTCGACCGGCGTCAGGTGCAGAGCCTTGATGCTGTTGCGATAGGCGACATAGCCGGGCCTGGCGATGGCGATGCGGTCGCCGGGCTCGAACACGCTGGACAGCGCCAGCACCAGGGCCGGCGAGGCGCCGCAGGTCAGGACGATCCGCTCCGGCTCGACCTGGGCGCCGTAGAGCGCCTGGTAGCGCTCGGCGATGCGCTGGCGCAGCAACGGACTTTCCCAATAGCCCATGGCCTCGCTGTCGAGGATCTCGTGGGCCTTGGCGATCGCCTTGCTGGGGGCGCCGGTCGAGGGCTGGCCGAACTCCATGTGGATGATCGACCGGCCCTCCATCTTCAGCTGATGGGCCAGGCGGCTGATGGCGATGGCGTGGAAGGGTTCGATCTCGGCGCGCATGGGCGGGGTTTAGCACCAAAATCCTCTCCCTGAAGGGAGAGGTGTCGACGAAGTCGACGGAGAGGGAAATTGGCCTGGCGGGGGCGGTGAACTTCCCCCTCCGGTCGCTTCGCGACCACCTCCTCCGCTAGGGGGAGGATTTTACCGCCGCTTTCCGCGTCGGACGCCCTTGGGCAAACCCCCACGCGGCTTCACCGCGGCCTGACGACGCGCGCCAAGGCGCGGGCGGGGCGCCTTCGGATCGGGCGCCAGGGGCTCGCTCAGCATCTCGAACAGCAGGCCGCCGGTCACCGGGGTGGCCTCGACCAGCTTGACCTCGACCCCCATGCCCAGGGGCCAGCGCTTGCCGGTCCGCTCGCCGACCAGGGCGTGCATCCGGTCATCGTGGACGAAGAATTCCTGCCCCAGGGTCGAGACCGGCACGAGGCCGTCGGCCCCGGTGTCGGTCAGCTTGATGAACAGGCCAAAGCGCGTAACGCCGGTGATCCGGCCCTCGAAGGTCGCGCCCACGCGGTCGGCCAGGAAGGCGGCGATGTAGCGGTCGGTGGCGTCGCGCTCGGCCGCCATGGCCCGGCGCTCGGCGTGGGTGATGACCTCGGCCGTGTCCTTGATCTGGGCGATGTCCTGGTCGGTCAGGCCGTCCGTCCCTAGCCCCAGGGCCCGGATCAGGCCCCGATGGACGATCAGGTCGGCGTAGCGGCGGATCGGGCTGGTGAAGTGGGCGTACTTGGCCAGGTTCAGGCCGAAGTGGCCGATGTTGTCGCTGCTATAGTGGGCCTGCATCTGGGTGCGCAGGACCACCTCGTTGATGATCGCCGCGTTGGGGCTCTCGCGCGTCTCGTCCAGCAGCTTGTTGAACCGCGCGGTCTGCGGGGCCTCGCCCTTGCTCCAGCGGATCTCCAGCGTCTGCAGGAAGTCGGCGAGGTTCTGCACCTTCTCCAGGCTGGGCGTGTCGTGCACCCGGTAGATCAGGGGCGAGCGCTTGGCCTCCAGGCTCTCGGCGGCGCAGACATTGGCCTGCACCATCATCTCCTCGATCAGCTTGTGGGCTTCCAGGCTGGCGCGCTTGGTGATCGAGGCGATCTCGCCGTCGCGGATGATGATCCGGCGCTCATCGCTCTCGATGGCGAGCGGCGAGCGGGCCTCGCGGCCGATCCGCATGGTGTGATAGGCGGCCCACAGGGGCTTGAGGATCGGGTCCAGCAGCGGCCCCGTCTTGTCGTCCGGCTGGCCATCGATCGCGGCCTGGGCCTGCTCGTAGGAGAGCTTGGCGGCCGAGCGCATCAGGCCGCGCACGAACTTGTGGCCCTTCTTGCGGCCCGATTTGTCGAACACCATCCGCACCGCCAGGGTGGCGCGGTTCTCGCCCTCGCGCAGGCTGCACAGGCCGTTCGACAGGGTCTCGGGCAGCATCGGCTCGACCCGATCGGGGAAGTAGACGCTGTTGCCCTTCTCGCGGGCGTCGCGGTCCAGGGCCGAGCCGGGACGCACATAGGCGGCGACGTCGGCGATGGCCACCCAGACCACCCAGCCGCCCACGTTCGTCGCCTCCGGATCGGGATGGGCGTAGACGGCGTCGTCGTGGTCGCGAGCGTCCACCGGGTCGATGGTCACGAAGGGGAGGTCGCGCAGGTCGTCGCGCCCCGACAGGGTGGGTTCGACGGCCGCCTTGGCCTCGCGCTCGGCCTCCTCGGAGAAGCCGGTCGGGATGCCGTGGCTGTGGATGGCGATCAGCGAGGCGGCGCGGGGATCGTTCGCGGTCCCGACCACCTCCAGCACCTTGCCGGGCTTGGGGCCGTAGCGGCCGCCGTGCGTGCCGACCTGGGCGACGACCAGATCGCCGTCCTTCAGGTCGTGGGCGACGCTGGGGTCGAGGATCAGGCTTTCCTTGGACTTGCGATCGACCGGCTCGACGCGGATCTCGCGGCGGTGCTTGCGGATCACGCCCAGGATCTTGTGGGCGCTCTGGCCCAGGCGCTTGATCAGCCTGGCCTCGAACTCGCCGGTCTCCAGGCGCTCGAAGCGGACCAGCAGGCGGTCGCCGAGCGCCGGAGCGCCAGCGGCGGCCTCGCCCTTGCCGGGAGCCAGGCGGACGTTGGGCGCGTCGTCGTCGGACTTGGTCAGCTTGACGTAGAGCTCGCCGTCGCCGTCGCGCTCGACCACGTCGGCCACGCCCACGGGCGGCAGCGATCCGGCCTCGGCGAAGCCCTTGCGGCCGCGCTTGGCCAGCGCGCCTTGCGCCTCAAGCTCGCGGATCATCTCGCGCAGGGCCCGGCGGTCGGCGCCTTTGAGGCCAAAGTGGCGAGCGATGTCGGCCTTTCCCGTCTCGCCGGCGTCGCGCAGGAACGCCAGCAGCGTCTCGCGGTCCGGCAGGCCGGCTGCGGGGCGAGGCTTGAAGGTCTTGGTCTTGGAGCCGTGGGGCGGACGAGGTTTGGCCATGTCCTGCCTTAACGCGTTCGGGAGACTTAGGGAAACGCGAGGAGGCGGAGGTCTTAAGAGAAACCTTCCTCCCCCATCAGGGGAGGGGAACCGGCGAACGCCGGTGGAGGGGTCTTGTTGGGCGGCGACCTCACCACCGCTTCGCGACCCCCTCCGTCTCGATGCGTATCCGCATCGATCCACCTCCCCCTAATGGGGAGGAAGAAAGCCCTAGTACAGGTCCTCGATCGACTTTGGCACCTGGGGCTCGGTCGGCTTCGGAGCCGCTTCCGGCGCGGGCGCGGCGGCGGCCGGCGGGGCCTCGATGACAGGGGCGGGGGCTTCCTGCTCCACCGTCTCGACCTCGACGGCTTTCGGCTTGGGGGCCTCGACCGGCGGTGGTTCATAGGCGAGGGCGGGCGCGGCGTCCTTGACCGGCACGCCCGAGACCTCGGCCAGCGGCTGCTTGGAGACCTCGGACCCGCCTCGGTCGATCTTCATGGCGTTGGTCAGACCCATGGCGAAGCCGGCCACGCAGCACAGCACCAGCGCGGACACCACGACATGCAGGGGCAGGGGACGTTCCAGCGTCGTCATGATCGAACCCTACTCCCCTCCCAAGAGCCTGAACAGACTGGCCCCCTGCACACACATCGCTCATCCCCGCGAAGGCGGGGACCTAAGCTGAGTCCGCGGATCGAATTTCAAGGCCAGCCACGATCTGAAAGGCCGCTTGGGTCCCCGTTTCGCGGGGATGAGCGGCTTTGAGGCGCCGGGTTGGCTGGATCTCGATGCGTTCTAGGCCTCATCATCCCAAGGCGCGGAGCCGTCGTCGGCGGTGACCTTGGCCTTCGAGCCCTTGGGCGCGGCTTTCTTGGCGGCCGGTTTCTTGGCCGCCGGCTTTTTCGCGGCGGTCTTCTTGGCCGGAGCGTCGCCCTCGGCCTTGGCGGTCGCCTTCTTCGGCGCGGCCTTCTTGGCTGGCTTCTTGCCGCCGCCCTTGGCGGCGCGTTCGGCGATCAAGGCCACGGCCTCGTCCATGGTGATGGACGCCGGATCCTTGCCCTTGGGCACGTTGGCGTTGGTGTCGCCGTGCTTGATGTAGGGGCCAAAGCGGCCGGACAGCACGCGCACCGGCTTGCCGTCCTCGGGGTGATTGCCCAGCTCGGCCAGGGCCGCCGCCGCGCCGCGCTGCGGACGCCCGCCGCCGGCCCGCTTGTCGGCCAGGATGGCGACGGCGCGGTTAAGGCCGACGTCGAACACCTCGTCGGGGTTCTCCAGATTGGCGTAGGTGCCATCGTGCAGCACGAACGGTCCGAAGCGCCCGAGGCCGGCGGTGATGACCTTGCCGTCGTCCGGGTGCTTGCCCACCTCGCGCGGCAGCGAGAGCAGGCGCAGGGCCTTCTCCAAGTCCATGGCCGAGGCGATCCAGCCCTTGGGCAGGGATGAGCGCTTGGGCTTTTCGCCCTCGGCCGCCAGTTCCTCGACGTAGGGGCCAAAGCGGCCGTTCTTCAGCCACACGGCGCGATCGGTCGCGGGATTGACGCCCAGCTCCTTGTCGGCGCTCTCGGCCTCGCCTTCGCCCTCGCTGACGCCCAGTTGGCGGGTGTAGCGGCACTCGGGATAGTTCGAGCAGCCGATGAAGGCCCCGAACTTGCCGGTCTTCAGCGACAGCTGGCCCGTGCCGCAGGTCGGGCACAAGCGCGGGTTGGAGCCGTCGCCCTTGTCGGGGAAGATGTGCGGGCCCAGGGCCTCGTTCAGCGCGTCGAGCACGTTGGTGGTGCGCAGCTCGGCGATCTCGCCGACGGCGGCGTGGAAGTCCTTCCAGAAGTCGCGCAGGAACTGTTTCCAGTCCAGCTTGCCGTCCGACACCAGGTCCAGCTGCTCCTCGAGCGCGGCGGTGAAGTCGTACTCGACATAGCGCTTGAAGAACTGCTCCAGGAACGCGGTGACCAGGCGGCCCTTGTCCTCGGGGACGAAGCGCTGCTTCTCCATCTTCACGTATTCGCGGTCGCGCAGCACGGTCAGGACCGAGGCGTAGGTCGACGGACGGCCGATCCCCAGCTCTTCCATCTTCTTGACCAGGCTGGCTTCCGAATAGCGCGGGGGCGGTTCGGTGAAGTGCTGGTCGGCGCGGGCCTCGATGACCTTGGCCGAGGCGCCTTCCTCGATCACCGGCAGGCGGGCGCTGTCTTCGCCCTCCTCGTCGTCGCGCCCCTCTTCGTAGACGGCCAGATAGCCGGGGAAGAGCACGACCTGGCCGGTGGCGCGCATGCCGGTCTTGCCGTCGGCGCTTTCCAGGTCGACCGTGGTGCGTTCGATGCGGGCGCTTTCCATCTGGGAGGCGATCATCCGCTTCCAGATCAGCTCGTACAGGCGGCCCAGGTCCGACTCCAGGCGCAGCGAGCCGGGATTGCGGTTCAGGCTGGTCGGGCGGATGGCTTCGTGGGCCTCCTGGGCGTTCTTGGCCTTGGCCTTGTAGTAGCGCGGGGTCTCGGGGACGTAATTATCGCCGTACACCTTGCCGATCACGCTGCGCGCCTCGGCGATGCCCTCGGGCTCGACCGACACGCCGTCGGTCCGCATGTAGGTGATCAGACCGACGGTCTCGCCGCCGATGTCGACGCCCTCGTACAGCTTCTGGGCCGCTTGCATGGTCCGCTGGGCGCTGAAGCCCAGCTTGCGGGCGGCTTCCTGCTGCAGGGTCGAGGTGGTGAAGGGCGGGGCGGGCGAGCGCTTGCCGGGCTTCTTCTCGACGGCGGCGACCTTGAACACGGCGCTGGCCACGGCGGCCTTGGCGGCCAGGGCCGAGGCCTCGTTTCCGAGGTCGAACTTGGTGAGTTTCTTGCCCTCGTGCTTGACCAGGCGGGCCAGGAACGGATCGGCGCCGGCCGAGACGTCGGCGTCGACGGTCCAGTATTCCTGGGTCTTGAAGCGCTCGATCTCGATCTCGCGGTCGACGATCAGGCGCAGGCAGACCGACTGCACGCGGCCGGCCGAGCGGCTGCCCGGCAGCTTGCGCCACAGCACCGGCGACAGGGTGAAGCCGACGAGATAGTCGAGGGCGCGGCGGGCCAGATAGGCCTCGACCAGCTCCATGTCGACGTCGCGCGGATTGGCCATGGCCTCCAGCACGGACGTCTTGGTGATGGCGTTGAAGGTGACGCGCTGGACGGCCTTGTCCTTCAGCGCCTTCTTCTTGTTCAGGACTTCCAGCACGTGCCAGCTGATCGCCTCGCCCTCGCGATCCGGGTCGGTGGCCAGGATCAGGCGGTCGGCCTTCTTCAGGGCGTCGACGATGTCGCTGACCCGCTTGGAAGCCTTGGCGTCGACCTCCCAGCTCATGGCGAAGTCGTTGTCGGGCTCCACCGAGCCGTCCTTGGACGGCAGGTCACGGATGTGACCGTACGAGGCGAGAACCGTGTAGTCGGACCCGAGGTACTTGTTGATGGTCTTGGCCTTGGCCGGGCTCTCGACGACGACGACGTTCATTCTGACTCTGGGTTGGAAAGCGGATCGCCCTGGAGGCGAGCGCCGGGAAAGTGGGGCTCGCCTGGAGGTCTGTCAACGCGGGCTCTGCCGAACGGCCCCGCTTTCCATGCCTGGTAGGCGCTTGTTAAGACCGTTGTGCGAGGCTCATTGCCTAGATTTGTGACTGCTGACCGATGGACATGACCGTCAATCGGATCGCCACCGAGGCTTATGTCTCGCCGATCCGGCCGATCAAGCCCGTGACCTCGAACGCCGAACGCGCGGAGATCGCCGATCGGCTGAAGCAGGCCGTGCGCGCCGCGCCGGCCGCGGGGACGGGGTTGTTGGTGGACCTCAGCGTCTAGAACGCGTTAGGTTTCAGTGTGAGCGGTTAAGCCGCTCGAACGCGCTCTAAGTATAGGCTCTAGGGGCGCTGCTCGGCCGGTCCAAGCTCGGCCATTCGCCCACTTCCTGACTTGTACCCGTGGTCCACAGAGGCCTGGGCCGGCGCATCGGCCCGTGGCGTGGCGAGCAGATGGCGCACTGGAGACGACGCGGCGGGAAGGGCGTGGCCCTGGTCGTGAGCCTGGCGGCGCATGTCGGCGCGGCGGTGGTGCTGTTCGCGACTCACGTGACGCCGCCGGCCCCCGAACCGCCGTCGGTCATGGTGTCCCTGATCGACCCTCCGCCGCCCCCTCCGCCCCCTCCGCCGCCTCCGCCGCCGCCCGCGCCGCACGACGCCCCCAAGTCGCCGGTGAAGGCGCCGAAGAAGCCCCCGTCGCCGGAGAAACCCAAGGAGAAGGCCCGGTCCGCGCCGCGCTCGCCCCTGCGCGTGACCAAGGCGCCGATCCCGAAGGATGTGACGCCCCTTGCGGCCAGTTCCAAGCCCGCGCCGAGCCGGGTCATGGGTTTGGGCGAGGCCGAGCTGATGGGGGCGGCCACGGCCGGCTCGGGTTCAGGCGGAGGCGGCGGCGGGGCGGGCTGCGACATGGTCCGCCTGCTGCAGGAGGGGCTGCGCAAGAACCCCCGCGCCCGAGCCTCGCTGATGCGCGCCCACGCCGCCACTGTTGGCGCCGGCCGCGCCCCCCTGGTCTGGAGCGGCGACTGGGTGCGCACCGACGGCGAGGAGGGCGACGGCCTCTCGGGCCTGCGCGAGATGATCATGATGGAGGTCGCCTTCGCCCCCGCCGCCTGCCGGGCCGAGCCAATGCGGGGCCTGGTGGTCATCGCCCTCAACGACGGTCCCGGCGCGGCCAGGTTCGCCCTGGGCGGCGGCCGCTGGCGCTGGTCCGACCTGCTGTTCGCCAAGGGCGCGCGGCGGGGCGGCTAGAGCCCCGCCGCCATGCCGCCGTCCAGCAGTTCGGCGCGTCCGGCCAAGCTGAGTTCGACCAGGGCCGCCATCACCGCCGAGGTCGGGGCGGCGGCGGCGCGGACGAGGTCGTCGCGGGAAACCGGCGTGGGCGACAGGAGAGCGGCGATCCGCTCGCGCAGGGCGTCGTGGTCGAGGTCCGCCGGCGGCTCGGCCTCGTAGGGGCGTTCGCGCTCGCGCAGGTGGCTCTGGCCGGCCAGCGAGCGCAGCACGTCCTCGGCGCCTTCGCAGAGGATCGCGCCCTGGCGGATCAGGTCGTTCGTGCCCTTCGAGCGCGGGTCGAGCGGCGAGCCGGGCACGGCGAAGACGTCGCGGCCCTGCTCGGCGGCCAGGCGCGCGGTGATCAGCGAGCCGGACTTCAGCTCGGCCTCGACCACCACCACGCCCAGCGACAGGCCCGAGATGATCCGGTTACGGCGCGGGAAGTCCTTGGCCTGGGCGCGGCGGTCGGGCGCGCTCTCGGAGACGACGCAGCCCTCGGCGGCCAGGCGCGCGTGCAGCTTGTCGTGCTCGGGCGGATAGATGTCGCCGACCCCGCCGCCCAGCACGGCGACCGCGCCGGTGGTGATGGAGCCCTCGTGCGCCGCGCCGTCGACGCCGCGCGCCATGCCCGAGACGACGACGTAGCCGGCGGTTCCCAGGTCGGTGGCGAGCTTGCGGGCGAAGCGCTGGCCGGCGGCCGAGGCGATGCGGGCGCCGACGATGGCGATGCTGGGTTCGGAGAGAAGCTCGGCGCGGCCCAAGGCCCATAGCACCGGCGGCGGCGGATCCAGGGCGGCCAGGCGGGGCGGAAAGTCCGGCTCGCGGCCGCACAACAGGCGGGCGCCCAGCTTGGCGCCGGCCTCCAGCTCGCGCTCGATCGCCTCGCGCGGCGGCAGGGCCAGCGGTACGGCGCGGCCGCCCTTGCGGGAAAGGTCGGGCAGGGCCGACAGGGCCCGCTCGGGCGTGCCGTAGCGGGCCAGCAGGTGGTCGAAGGCGACGGGGCCGACCGTCTCGGTGCGCGCCAGGCGAAGCCAGGCCAGGCGCTGGATGTCCGAGAGCCGGCCGGAGATCACGGCGCCTCGGACGTGGTCGTCTCGGCCGGCTTCTTCTTGCCGATCTTCGGCTCCTCGCCCTTCAGCAGGCGCGCGATGTTCTCGCGGTGGCGGATCAGGATCAGGATGGCCATGAAGATCGCCAGGCCCAGCATCGGTCGGGGCTGGTCGGTGGCGATGGCGAAGGGACCGGCCAGGACGGCGGCGGTCAGGGCCGCCAGCGAGCTGACGCGGAACAGGGCGGCCATGGCCAGCCAGGTGATGGCCGCCAGCACGCCCACCGGCCAGCAGGCGCTGAGCAGCACGCCGTAGAAGGTGGCCACGCCCTTGCCGCCCTTGAACTTCAGCCACACCGGGAACAGGTGGCCCAGGAACGCCGCGCCGCCCGCCAAGGCGATCACGGCGGGATTCCCGTGGGTCAGGTAGCGGGCCAGCAGCACCGCGGCCACCCCCTTGCCCGCATCGCCCAGAAGGGTGATCAGGGCCAGGTCCTTGCGGCCCGAGCGCAGCACGTTGGTCGCGCCGATATTGCCCGAACCGATCTGGCGGATGTCGCCGGCGCCGCCCAGGCGCGTGGCGATCAGGCCGAACGGAATCGAGCCCAGCAGGTACCCGCCGACAACGGTGATCGCGAGGGTCAGATAAACGGCAGGGGCGAGGCTTTCCACGTTTTCTACCTTAAAGAGAGTTTCGCGCGGACTCAAGCGCGCCGTGTGAGCCATGGTTTAAAGCGGTTCGGCCTTCGGGCAAAGTCGGCCGGCGGCGTCCAGGCCTAGGCGCTGGGCGGCCTACCTCACCGTATCGGGCGGGATCGCGGGACCGGTCTGGGCGCTGAGCGCGGTCGGAGGACTGGTCGCCGGCGCGACGGTGGGAGCGGCCACCGCCGCGGCCTTCGCCGTGATGACCCGGAGGCGCTAGCCCTCGGCCCGGTGCGCCACCCGGCCGTCGACCACCGTCATCAACACCTGGCCCTGCAGCCTGCGGCCATCGAACGGCGAGTTCTTGGACTTCGACAGCAGGCGCGCGGCGTCGACGATGATCGGGGCGTCGATGTCGCACAGCACAAGATCCGCCGGCGCGCCCGGCGCGATGCGGCCGCCGCGCAGGCCCAAGAGCTCGGCCGGGGCCAGGGTGACCGCGCGGATCAGGTCGACAAGGGCGATGCGCTCGTCGTGATACAGCGACAGCAGGGCTGGCAGCAGGGTCTCCAGCCCCACGGCGCCGGGCGCGGCCTCGTCGAACGGCAGGCGCTTGTCCTCGGCGGGGGCGGGGTTGTGGGCCGAGACGACGATGTCGATCAGGCCGCTGGCCAGCGCCTCGATCAGGGCCTGGCGGTCGTCCTCGCCGCGCAGGGGCGGAGAGAGCTTGGCGAAGGTGCGGTAGTCGCCGATGTCCAGCTCGTTGAACGACAGATGGTTGATCGACACCGAGGCGTTGATCCGCAGACCTTTTTTCTTGGCGCGCTGAAGCGTCTCCAACGCTTGGGCCGAGGTGATCTGGTCGACCAGCAGCCGGCCGCCGGTGGCCTCCAGCAGGGCGACGTCGCGCTCCAGCATGATCCGCTCGGCCATCGGCGAGATCGAAGGCAGGCCCAGGCGGCCGGCGAACTCGCCGCCGGTGGCCGCGCCGCCCTTGGCCAGCCAGGGGTCCATCGGACGGTGGGCCAGGAGGGCGTCGAAGCCCTTCGCATAGGTCAGGACGCGCTGCATGACCTTGCTGTCGACGATCGGCCGGTCGCCATCGGTGACATAGACGCAGCCGGCCTCGCGCATCAGGCCGATCTCGGCCATCTGGTCGCCGGCCAGGCCCTTGGTCGCCGCGCCGGCCACCAGGATGCGGGCGCTGTCGATGTCGCGCGCCCGGCGCAGGATGAAGTCGACGACGCTGGGATCGTCGATCGCCGGCGACGTATCGGGCTGCACGACGAACGAGGTCACGCCGCCGGCCGCCGCGGCCTTGGCCGCCGAGGCCAGGGTCTCCTTGGTCTCGGCCCCGGGCTCGCCGGTGCGCACCCGCAGGTCGATCAGGCCGGGCGCCAGCAGGGCGCCGCCGCAGTCGACGACCCGCACGGCCTTGGAGAGCTTGCCGAACTCGCGGCCCTTGGCGACATCGGCGATGACGCCTTCCGAGACGATGACGCCGCCGGGGCCGTCATAGCCGCTTTCCGGATCGACCAGGCGAGCGTTGACGAGGGCGAGGGGTTGGGTCGAGGTCATGCTTGGGTCTCGGTCAGGCGCTCTGCGTCCTTCGAGGCCCGCTGCGCGGGCGCCTCAGGATGAGGAATTCTGCTGCTGACAACCTCATCCTGAGGTGCGAGCCGGAGGCGAGCCTCGAAGGACGCGGGGCGCTTCATCGTCCCGCCTCCTCGATCCGCGCCGCGAGGCTGGTCAGCACCGCCATGCGGGCGGCGACGCCCATCTCGACCTGGTCCTGGATCAGGCTGACGGCCGGATCGTCGGCGACGTCCGAGTCGATCTCGACGCCTCGGTTCATCGGTCCCGGATGCATGACCTTGGCGCCCGGCGCGGCGCGGGAAAGCTTTTCGCGATCAAGGCCGTAGAAGCGGAAGTATTCGCGGGTCGAGGGCACGAAGGCGCCCTGCATCCGCTCCAGCTGCAGGCGCAGCATCATCACGACGTCGGCGCCGGCCAGGCCCGACTTCATGTCGTGGTGGACGGTGACGCCCCAGCGCTCGGCCTGGGCCGGCATCAGGGTGGGCGGACCGACCAGGCGCACGCTGGCGCCCAGGGTATGCAGCAGGGAAACGTTCGAGCGGGCCACGCGGCTGTGCAGCACGTCGCCGCAGATCGCCACCGTCAGGCCCGAGACGCGGCCGAAGGCGCGGCGGATCGAAAGAGCGTCCAGCAGGGCCTGGGTCGGATGCTCGTGCTGACCGTCGCCGGCGTTGACGACGTGGCCGCTGACCTTCTGGCTGAGCAGGGACGCCGCGCCGGACGAGGCGTGGCGAACCACCAGCAGGTCGGGCCGCATGGCGTTCAGCGTCACGGCCGTGTCGATCAGGGTCTCGCCCTTGGCCACCGACGAGGTCTTGGGGTTCATGTTGACGACGTCGGCGCCCAGCCGCTTGCCGGCGAGTTCGAACGAGCTCTGGGTTCGCGTGCTGTTCTCGAAGAACAGGTTCATCAGCGTCCGGCCGTGCAGCAGGTCCAGGCTCTTGGAGGTCTGTCGGTTAAAGGCGACGAAGGCCTCGGCCAGATCCAGCAGGTCGGTCGCCTGTGGCGCGTTCAGGTCGCCGGCGGACAGGAAATGGCGTTTGGGGAAGGCGAAGACGCGCGCGCGGATCGCATCGATGGCCGCGCGGGCGGGGTCATGGGCTGAAGCCGTCATGAGCCCGCGTCATAGGCGGGTTTGACGGGGAAGGGAAGCGAAGGGCGCAAACGCTCTGTGGAGGACGGGGAGCGGAGTCCCTCTCTCTTCGAGAGAGGGAGGGGCCCGCGCCGTCAGGCGCGGGAGGGTGAGTGGTTACGAGGCTGGTCGAGAATTCTCGGCCATTTCAGCGGCTTGTTCGTATGTGCCTTGTCCGGAGAGGGTGAAACCTCTCACCCTCCCATGCTGCGCATGGGCCCCTCCCTCTCTCAAAGAGAGAGGGATCGTTACGAGCGTTCGGGCGAACTTATCCCCGGCTTAGAAATCTGCCGTATTCTCTACCCACCTCGTCGCGAGGAAAGGGCGCATGGCCAGCGACCGATTGCGGCGGCGGGGGGCGATCGAGCGGTGAAGGTCCGAGGGGGATACTCGGACGGTCCGGGGCTGGGCTTGCTGGGCTCACCCGCCCGTCGTCGGCGTGGTTGGGGACAAAGGGATGTGTCTTAGCCTGGATTGGCTCGTCCTCTCCGACCGCTGGGTCTCTCGGAAACGAGAGGTCCCAGGTCCCGGTAAGGCCTGAACAGGGCCACCTGACGGGACGCTGGCGGAAAACGATCGCGCGGAGCGCTCGGGCTTCGTCGAAACGGTACCTACAAACTCAACACTCCGGACGTCGTCCGGCGCTCCGCAGCCCTTTCCATCCCTTCAGCGGGAAACCGCGTGAAGCGGCGGGGGTGTGTCTGGAGCGCGCGGACCAAGATCCTCCCCCGCGATGCGGGGGAGGTGGCCCAGAGGGCCGGAGGGGGCCAACACGGCCGATCTCCAGCTCGCCCCCTCCGTCGCTCCGCGACACCTCCCCCGTGTCACGGGGGAGGAGCTAGAAAGCCCGCATCCGCTCCAGAGCGCCCTGCAGAATCCAGCCCGCCGCCATCTTGTCCACGACCTCGGCTCGCCTTTTCCGGTTCACGTCATGCTCGTCGATCAGCACCCGCGTCACCGCCGCCGTCGACAGGCGCTCGTCCCAGAAGGTGATAGGCAGGTCGGGCTTGATGCGCAGTAGGTTGCGGGCCAGGGCGCGGTTGGACTGGCAGCGAACGCCTTCGGTCCCGTCCATGTTCATGGGCAGGCCGACGACGATGCCGATGGCGCCCCGGCTGTCCATCAGCTTGAACAGGGCCTCGGCGTCCTTGGTGAACTTGGTCTTCTCGATCAGCGCCAGAGGACTGGCGACGGTGCGGGTGACGTCCGAGACGGCCACGCCGATGGTCTTCTCGCCGGGGTCCAGGCCCACGATCGGAGCGTACTGGGGCAGGGCGGCGGCGAAGTCTTCGATGTCGAGAACGGGCATGGCTCTCTTTATCAGGAGCCGCGCGGCCTGAAACCTGTCCTTGAAACCTTGTCCCTGGCCTAGTAACCGACGCGTTCGAAATTCAGGAGATCCCCATGGCCATTGACGCCGCCACGGTGCGGAAGGTCGCCCGGCTCGCCCGCATCGCCGAACCCGAGGAGCGCATCGAGGCCCTGGCCCAGGAGCTCAACGGCATCATGGCCTGGATCGAGCAGTTGGCCGAGGTCGACACCGAGGGCTGCGAGCCCCTGACCAGCGTCGTGGGCTCGGGCCTGCCGATGCGCGAGGACGTCGTCACCATGGGCGGCGATCCGGCCAAGGTGACCAGCAACGCGCCCAAGTCGGTGGGCAACTTCTTCGTCGTGCCGAAGGTGGTCGAATAATGAGCGCGCTCACCAAGCTGACCCTGAAGGCCGCCGTCGACGGCCTGGCCAAGCGCGAGTTCACCTCGGTCGAACTGACCCGCGCCCACGTCGAGGCCGTCGAGGCCGCGCGTGGCCTGAACGCCTACATCCTGGAGACGCCGGAAAAGGCGCTCGACATGGCCGCCAAGTCCGACGCCCGCCGGGCGCTGGGCGAGGCCGGCCCGCTGGAAGGCGCGCCGCTGGGGGTCAAGGACCTCTTTTGCACCGAAGGCGTGCGCACCACGGCCTGCTCGAAGATCCTGGAAAACTTCGTCCCGACCTACGAGTCGACGGTGACCAAGCAGCTGTGGCGCGACGGCGCGGTGATGCTGGGCAAGCTGAACCTCGACCAGTTCGCCATGGGCTCGTCGAACGAGACCAGCTACTTCGGCCCGGTGACCAACCCCTGGCGCGCCCAGGGCAGCAACAAGGCCCTGACCCCGGGCGGCTCGTCCGGCGGTTCGGCCGCGGCGGTCGCCGCCGACCTGTGCCTGGGGGCCACGGCCACCGACACCGGCGGCTCGATCCGCCAGCCCGCTGCCTTCACCGGCACCGTCGGCATCAAGCCGACCTATGGCCGCTGCTCGCGCTGGGGCGTCGTGGCCTTCGCCAGCTCGCTGGACCAGGCCGGGCCCATCGCCAAGACCGTCGAGGACGCGGCCCTGCTGCTGACCTCGATGGCGGGCCATGACCCCAAGGACTCGACCAGCCTGGACGTGCCGGTTCCGGACTTCACCCAGTTCGTCGGCAAGTCGGTGAAGGGCCTGCGCATCGGTATCCCCAAGGAATACCGGGTCGACAACATGCCGGCCGAGATCGAGAAGCTCTGGCAGGACGGGGTCGCCTGGCTGAAGGAGGCCGGCTGCGAGATCGTCGACATCAGCCTGCCGCACACCAAGTACGCCCTGCCGGCCTACTACATCGTGGCCCCCGCCGAGGCGTCCTCGAACCTGGCTCGCTACGACGGCATGCGCTACGGCCTGCGGGAAGACGGCGCGACCCTGACCGAGATCTACGAGAACACCCGCGCCGCCGGCTTCGGCGACGAGGTCAAGCGCCGCATCCTGATCGGCACCTATGTGCTCTCGCACGGCTACTACGACGCCTACTATCTGAAGGCCCTGAAGGTGCGCCGCCGCATCGCCGAGGACTTCGACAAGGCGTGGGAGAAGGTCGACGCGATCCTGACCCCGACCGCGCCGTCGGCGGCGTTCGGCCTGGGCGAGAACTCGAGCGACCCGATCGCCATGTACCTGAACGACGTCTTCACGGTGACGACGAACCTGGCGGGCCTGCCGGGCCTGAGTTTGCCGGCCGGGCTCGACGCCAACGGCCTGCCGCTGGGCTTGCAGATCATCGGCAAGCCCCTCGACGAGGGGACGGTGTTCTCGGTCGCAGGCGCGGTCGAGAAGGCCGCGGGCTTCAAGGCCAAGGCCGAAAAGTGGTGGTGATCTAGAAAAGGGCGGCTCCGGTGGAGCCGCCCTTCTTCGTTCCGGGGTGTGGGACCCTGGTTACATCGGCGCACTGGGGTCGGTGGCCGGCGCCGGCGCGGCCGGCGGCGGGACGACCAGCGGCGCCGGTTCGGCGACCGCCGGGGCGGGTGTGGCGCTCACGGTCGGCGGCGTGGCCGGCACGGTGGCGCTGACATTGGCCGAGGCGTTCTCGGCGGCCGGCGCTGTCTCGCGAACCGGGGCGGCGCGACGGGCCGGAGCCGCGGCGGCTCGTGGCGTGGTCGATCGGGCGACTGGAGCCGGGGCGGGCGCCTCGTTCGAGGCGATCTCGGTCGGCTGCGGGATCGGGGCCGGGGTCGCCGAGGTCTCAGGCGGCAGCGGCGCGGTCAGCGACGCCGGGCTTTCGGCGGCGGCGACCTTCAGCGACTGCGGGTCGGTCGGGGCTTCGGCGCGCTGGGTGGTCATGCCCCAGATCAGGGCGCCGGCCGCGACGGCCACGACGGGGACGCCGATCAGCAGAGGCAGGTTGTTCGACGCCTTCTTCTTCGGTGTGCGAGCATAGACCGGCTGGGTCGGAAAAAGAGCTGAAGCATTCGGATCGGTCGCGACAGTCGGTTCCGGGGCGTCGAAATTAAGCGTAGGACGGGCGGTGTAGGCGGTGGGCATTTCTACCTCCGTATGTGAGCTGTTCGGGAAAATGAACGACGCGATAACTCTGCGGTTCCCTCGCCTCGCAATGGCGCCGGATTTGACTCAATCCCGCCTTATTCAAGGAAATCGGAAAGCGAACGGCGCCGTTTACTCAAAACAGCCGCAAAGCCTTGCCGGCGTTGAGGCGCAGAAGATGCCCGCCGCGGCGTCCCAGAGCTTTTCCGGCCTAGGGCGCTTGATGTAGAGAGACGGCCATGACGCAAGAATCCAAACAGATCCAAGGCCGCACCGGCCCCTGGGAAATGGTCCTCGGCCTCGAGGTGCACGCC
>NZ_DATFAV010000094.1:0-7669 GCF_035254145.1 Caulobacter sp.
GGAGCCTGGCGCGGTCTGGATGCAGCGCGTCGCCGACATCTATCAGAGTTGCGTCTGGCTGAACCCGACGCCCGAGCGCCATTGGGACTACACTCAGTCGATCGGCGTCATGAAGCAGATCCTGTCCGACCGGATGTACCCGCTGACGCTGGAAGGCCTGGACAAAGCGATGCGGGAACTGGTGCGCGGCTAGGGCCCTGGGGAGCCTGGAGACCCAGGCTTCCACCCGGCCCGCGAACGCCGACGACGGCTCAACCCGCGCCCGCGAAAAGGATCAGGTTTCCATCCGGGTCGCCGACGATGAAGGTGCGCGCGCCCCAGGGTTCGCTGCGCAAGGTCTGGCGGAAGGTCACGCCGGCGGCCTGAAGCTCCAGGAATAGAGGCTTGGCGTCGTCGAGCGTCAGGGTCGCCGACAGAGCGTCTGGTTCGTGGGCGCGGAAATGTTCGGAAAATACGGGTCCGTCGACGCGACGCAGGTTCAGTTTCGCGCCGTCGCGCGCGACCTGGGCGTAGAAGGCGGGCTCGCCGGAGACGAACACGCGGCGAAAGCCGAGCTTCTCCTCATAGAACGCAAGCGAGACCGCCATGTCGGAGACGAAAAGCTGCGGTTCGGCGGCGATAACGGCAGAGGAAGACGAAGGGTTTGCAACTGGCATGGATGAAAGGCCCTTGGTTAGCGCCAGCCAGTTCTCGAATCCCACCTTCCTCGCGACGAGGTCCTGGGCGTCGCTCAGCTTGAAGGGCGAGGCCAGGATCTCCTGGTCCGTCAGGCCGCGGTAACGCGGCAGCAGCGACCGGATCTGGCTTGCGACGGGGAAATACCGTTCACGATGCCAGCGAAGGTGAAGCTTGGCCTGCTTGCGCAGATTTTCGAGATTCAGCATGGGCGCGTTACGATTGAGGTGTCGTAGGCGGGCTTAGCCCTTCCGGCGTTTGAACCGATGCGCCCTACAGCAACTGGATGAGGGTATGGCCGCGCGTCCCACAGGTCAACGTCCGCCCCCCGGGTCGAAATCGTCGCCGAGCGCCCTAGCGCGTCGCGGGCGGGTCGCCCGCATGGCCGGCGATGTCGGCGCCGGACGGCTGTCCCACCAGCGGCACCGTCGTGTCGGTGTGGTCGTTGGCGATCGTCGTGTTGAGCTTGAAGGTGGAGGTCGTCGCGCCGCCCAGCAGGATGAAGACGTCCTCGCGCCCGTCGCCGTTCACGTCGAAACCGACGCGCGTCCCGGCCACGACCTTGGTCACGTCGGTCACCATCGCGGCCGTGGCCTCGCCAAGGGTCGCGCCTTGGGCCGCCAGGACGTCGCTGACCGCGGCGGTGCTGACGATCGTCATCACGCCCGCGCCCAGCACCGCCAAGTGGTCTCCCTTCGCGGCCGAGTAGTCGAGCACCACGCCCAGCAGAGCTTCGGCCTTTGTGGTCGGCGCGTTGGCCGCGACCAGGAAGGTGTCGGCGCCGGCGCTGCCGGAGGCCACCACGCGGGCGTTCATGACGATGCGATCGTCGCCGGCGCCGCCATCGATACGGTCGACCTGACCCTGCCGCGCGCCGCGGCCGTCGATATAGTCATCGCCGGCGCCGCCCGCGATCGTGTCGCCGTCGCTCGTGCCGACCATGGTGTCGGCGCCCGCGGTGCCGGACGTCATGGCCTTGGAGCCGATGAAGCCCGTTCCCGGCGCGCCGATGTCGCTGGCCGTCAGTTCGAACTGGCCTTCGCGAGGCTCCTGGCTCTGAGGCTCAGGACTCTGGGGCGCTGGCGCTGCATGCGACCTAGCCGCCGCGGATGGCGCGGCCTCCGGGTGCGAGGCCTGGACCGGGCCCAAGCCCTCCTGGCCCTGCGAAGGCGCGCCAACGGCCACGTCCTGGAGCAGGACGGACTTCTGCGGAGGCGCGGCGATGGCGGCTTCGGCCGTCGAGGCTGTCGGGATCGCCGAATGGCCCTGGGCCCGATCCGCCTCGAGATTGAGCGCCGCGATCAGCTTGGCCGCGACGCCCTCGATCGCTGGGTCGTCGGCGCGTGGCAAGGAGTCGAAGTCCAGCCGCCCCGCCACGCCCAGATCCAGGTCGCGAAGCTCGAGATAGAGGCCGACGGCGATGACCAGCGACAGGAAGGACTGGGCCTCGCGGCTGGCCGGGTTGAAGGCGACCACGACACCGCCGGGCTCTTCGGCGGCGCCCGAGGAGAGAACCTGGCGCAGCGCGCCCCACAGGCTGCCGACCTGATGGAACATGTCGATCGCCGCGTCGTGGACCACGAACTGGCCGTCGATGCGGGCGACGTGCACCAGCACGTCCTGGTTGGCGTCGGTCACGACGTACCAGGGATCTCCGGAATCGGTCTGGCCGAAGACGCCGTCGACCTCGCCATAGCTGCTGGCCAGCTGCTGGGTGAGCAACAGCAGCAGGCCCCGCTCGTTGGCGGTCCAGTCACCGGCCGGCGGCCGGGGGGCGAAGGCGAGGATTTCACCCATCGCGGCGCTCGTCAGCCCTGCGCCCGATCAGCCTCGACCGGGACGTCCGCGACAGGGATGTCCATGTCGGCGGCGCCTTCGAACAGCAGTCGATGAAGTTCGGGTTCATAGTAGCGAAGAAGGGTTCTGGCGAATTGGCTGGGATCCAGGCCGAGGCTTTCGGCCCATACGGCCTGGGCCTCGATCGGTACGCGCCCCAGACCGTTCTCAACCTGGGATACGAAGGTGTAGTAACGCAAACCCGTCTTCTCGGCCAGTTCGGCCTGAGTCAGGCCCGCGGCCTCGCGCGCGGACTTCAGCCAACGCCCCGCCTCACGGCGGAGGGACTTGGTCAGCGCCGCCTTGGCGGGGTTCATCGCCGTTCGTGACATCGCAAAGCCATTTCCGCGCTCCTGAAGCGAGCGCCGCCTTAGTTGTTACACATTGCGTAAAAACGCAACAATCTGTTGCTGAGCGCGTGTCGCCTCTTGCGGACCCAGGCTGATGCACATACAGTTTTAACGCAACTATTTTGAACGCAGTGAGCGCATGTACGTTTCGATCGACCCCGCCCACTCACGCGCCGCCACGCCGGCGACGCCGCCCCGCGCGTCGGTGGTCATGGTCGTCTACATGACCGGCCCCGCCCTGATCGAAAGCGTGCGTCACGTCCTGGCCGAGCCCGCCGTCGAGGAGTTCGTCATCGTCGACAACGGCTCGTCCCTGGCCGACGCGGCCTGGCTGCGGGAACTCGCGCGGCGCGAACACCGCGTGCGCCTGCTGCAGGGTCTCGGCAACATCGGCTTCGCCCGCGCGGCCAACCTGGGCGCGGCCAACGCCAAGGGCCAGGCGCTGGTGTTCCTCAATCCCGACGCCTTCCTGACGCCCGGCGCCATCGCGGCCCTGATCGAAGCCGGGCGCGACCGTCCCTCGCCCTGCGTCATCGGCGCCCGGGTTTTCAACACCGACGGCACAGAACAGCGGGGCGCGCGGCGTGGCGAAATCACGCCCGTCACGACCCTGCTCAGCCTCTCGAAGCTCAGCGCCTTTCTGCCCCCGCTGCGCCGCTTCGAGATCCACCGGGAGGGCGAGCCCACCCCGCCCTACCCGGTGGACACCCCTACGATCTCGGGCGCCTGCTTCCACATGTCGGCGGCCGACTTCGCCGCGCTGGGCGGGTTCGACGAGGGCTATTTCCTGCACGTCGAGGACATCGACCTGTGCTGGCGCGCGCGCCGCCAGGGCGGCAGCGTGCTGTTCCAGCCCAACGCCCACATCGTTCATGTCGGCTCCACCAGCCGCGAGAACCCGCTGGTGATCGAATGGCACAAGGGCCGCGGCCTGGTCCGCTATTTCCTCAAGCGGGCCGACACGCGCCGCCGGAAGGCGCTCGCCCTGGTCCTGGCGCCGCTGATTCTCGCCGCCGCCGTCGCCCGTCCCCTGCTGCGCCAGATGCGTCGCGGCCGGACGCCCCCGCGGATCGAGCGCCTGGCCGCGGCCGCCAACTGATCCCGCCCCGTCGCGCGAGCCTTCCAGCAGCGCCGGCGCATTTGCATTACACGGATCGATCTTGACGCTTGCGCCAAATTCGAACGGTCGTAAGAGTTCCCCACGGGTAAAGGGGAATATGTAGTGAGTCCGACCACCGAAGCCGCCGCCTCCGCTTCCTTGAACGAAGCCGGGGTCGAGGCCGCCGAGACCGAAGCCGCCACCAAGAACCTGGTGTTCGTGGCCGCCGAACGGCTTTTCGCCCTGCACGGCTTCCAGAACGTCTCGGTGCGCGACATCACCGCGGCGGCCGGCGTGAACCTCGCCTCGGTGAACTATCACTTCGGGTCCAAGGACGCGTTGCTGTTCGAGATCTTCCGGCGGCGCACGGCCGAGCTCAATCGCGAGCGGGCCAAGATGCTGCACGAGGCCAGCGACCGTCACGCCGGCGCGCCGCCGCTGCGCGAGATCCTGGCCGCCCTGCTCACTCCGCCGCTGCGCTGGCTGGCCCCCGACCATGAGCGCCGCATCTCGCTGCAGTTCCTGATCCGCGCCCGCAGCGAGGGCACCGACGAGATCCGCCAGGTCCTGAAGACCGACGTCTCGCACCTGCGCCGCTTCTCCGACGCCCTGCTGCGCGCCCGCCCGGACCTGTCGCCGGAGGAGGTCTACTGGCGGCTGCACTTCACCCTGGGCATGCTGCACAACAACCGCTTCGCCGAGTTCGACCGCCTGAACGTCCTGTCCGAAGGCCAGACCAGCGAGGCGGACGTGATGGCCCTGCTGGAGCGGATGCTGAACTTCGCCGAGGCCGGCTTCCGCGCCTGACCTGTCGGAACCCCAGCGTAGGCGGTGCGTTCCGCCTGCGGCATGGGACGGCTGCGCATACTCCACGAGACGCGGTACTATTATGAGCGGCCGGTGGGCTTTGGTCCCCAACGGCTGATGATCCGGCCGCGCGACAGCCACGCCCTGCGGATCGTCGAGGCTTCCTTGCGTCTTTTTCCGCCCGGCGATACGCGCTGGAGCTACGACGCCAACGGCAACTGCATCTGCATCTTCGAGCCGAACGGCGAGGCCGACGCCATGCGTGTGGCCAGCGAGCTGGTCATAGACCGCTATCCGGCGCCCCTGGTTCCCCAGCGGATCGAGAACCCGGACACCCTGACGCCCATCGTCTATTCCCGCGAAGATCGCGCGACGCTGGAGCCGTTCATCGCCCCGGTCACCGACGATCCCGACGCCATCCTGCTGCGCTGGTTGCGCGGCCTGGCCAGTCACCGGGACGAACCCGCCCTGGCCTTCCTGCTGCGGATCAACGAGCTGATCCACCAGCAGTTCGACTATTGCGCCAGGGCCGAAGAAGGCGTCCAGACGCCGGTCGAGACGCTGCGGAAGCGCAGCGGCGCCTGCCGCGACCTGGCCTGGCTGATGGTCGAGGGACTGCGAAGGCTGGGCTACGCGGCCCTGTTCGCCACCGGCTACATCCACTCCCCCAACGCCAGGATCCGCGGCGCGGGCGCCACCCACGCCTGGTGCGAGGTGTTCCTGCCAGACCTGGGATGGCTGGAGTTCGATCCGACCAATGGCCTGGCGGAATCGCCCGACCTCATTCGGGTGGCGGCCACGCGCACGCCGGCCCAGGCCTTGCCGGTGTCCGGCGCGATCATCGGCGACCCGGGCAAGTCGCGACTTCACGTCTCCGTGGATGTCCGCTTGGTCGACGAAATCGACCGCGCGGCGTGATAAAATGGAAATCTATCGGAGGAAGAAGCCATGACCAGCGGCTTTCAGAACCAGAACCCGATGACCAATGTCTGCTTCCCCAAGGCGGAGCCCAAGCCTCAGCACGGCCAGAAGCCGGACGAGGCCTGCATCAAGCTGAAGGAAAAGCGGACCTTCGAACCCCGCCCCGGTCACTGATCCAGTCACTGATCCAGTCACTGATCCGGTCAAGGTCGCTGGACCCGCATCGCGCAGGGGCGTAAAGCGCCCTCGTGTCCGATCCTTCGCCAGAGCCGCGGGTTTCCAAGTTTTCGGGACGCCTGGTGTCGATCGCCGTCGCCAGCGCCTTGCTGATGGAGTTCATCGACTCCACGGCCCTCTCGACCGCCCTGCCGACCCTGGCCCGCGCCTTCGCGGTCGATCCGATCCATCTGAAGCTGGCCCTGACCTCCTACATCCTGGCGCTGGCGGTGTTCACCCCGGCCAGCGGCTGGGCGGCCGAGCGGTTCGGGGCGCGGCGGGTCTTCCTGTCGGCCATGACCGTGTTCCTGCTGGGCTCGGCGCTGTGCGGCCTGTCGCGCGACCTGGGCGCCCTGGTGGCCTCGCGGATCGTCCAAGGCCTTGGCGGCGCCATGATGACCCCGGTGGCGCGGCTGATCGTGGTCGGCGCGACGCCCAAGGACCGGCTGCTGTCGGCCATGGGCTGGTTCACCATGCCCGCGCTTGTTGGCCCCCTCATCGGCCCGCCGATCGCGGGGCTTGTGCTCAGCGTCGCCGATTGGCCATGGATCTTCTACATCAACCTGCCGGTCGGCCTTCTGGGCGCCGTCGCCGTGATGCGCTTCGTGCCGCGCGGCCAGCCCAGGCCCGACATGGGGCGGTTCGACACCCCGGGCTTCGTGCTTTCGGCGGCGGCGATCAGCGGACTGGTGGTGGTGGCCGAGACCTCCGGCGTCGGCCTGCTCCCGGCCTGGGTCCAGGTCGCCCTGCTGGCGCTCTCCGCGACCTGCGGGATCGTCTATCTGCGGATTTGCAAGCGCACGGGCCGGCCGATCCTGGATCTGTCGCTGCTGCGCTACCCGACCTATCGCGCCAGTCTGCTGGGCGGGACGCTGGTGCGGCTGGGGATCGGGGCCAGCCCCTTCCTGATGCCGTTGCTGTTGCAGGTCGCCTTGGGCTGGAGCCCGCTGAAGGCCAGCTTCGTCACCCTGGCGACGGGCGTCGGGGTGCTGTCGGCCCGGCCGTTCGCGGCCGCCGGTCTCAAGCGCTTCGGTTTCCGGACCTCGCTGACCGTGTTCGTCAGCCTGACGGCGGCGTTCACCGCCGCGCCCGGCTTCTTCGGCCCGGCGACGCCGATGTGGCTGATGATGGCGGCGCTGACCCTCGGCGGGTTCTGCCGGTCCAACCAGTTCATCGCCGCCAACACCATCGCCTATGCCGACGTGCCGGAGAGCTCGACGGCCGCCGCCTCGACCCTTTCGGCGGTGACCCAGCAGGTCGGGCTGGCCCTGGGGGTCAGCTTCGGCGGGATGATGCTTCATGTAGCGCGGGGCGCGGACGGCGCCCTGACCCCCGACCGGTTCATCTTGCCCTTCGTGGCGATCGGCCTGGTGACCCTCTTGGCCCTGCCGGTCTACCTGGCGCTGGACAAGGACGCCGGCGCGACGATCAGCGGCCGGAGCCGGACGGCCTAGCGGGCCAACACAATCATGCCTTCCTGGGCCTTGTGCCCAGGACCCATCGTTCCGACGCCGCCGGGTTTGTCCAGCGTTCTGGGCCGTTCAGCCCCGCTTGGACTCCACATCACAACCTGCCGCCGGCATGGGTCCTGGGCACAAGGCCCAGGAAGGCGGGGAAGTGTTCACCGCCTTGAAAACCGCCAGACCTAGCCCTTCCGCCGGCGGCCGCCGCGCGAATGGCCGGCGGTCATCGGGTCGGGCTTGGGCGGCGGGACCCAGCCCTCCGGCTTGCGCGGCGTGGGCTGGTCCGTGCCCAGGCCCATCCG
>NZ_DATFAV010000095.1:0-6643 GCF_035254145.1 Caulobacter sp.
CCACCAGCGCCTCTAGCCTGTTTCCAGGCGGCGAGCGCAGATCATCCAAATGTTCCGCCGAGTCCAGCGAACGTAACTTCCGCAAGGCCGCCGCCTGCATGTCAGCGGGCAAGCGCCTTGAAGGCGCGCCGTCCCAGATGCGTTCGGTTTCGCGGCTGGCGAAACTTCGGATCACTCGCCACCTTTATAACGCATAACGTTATGAGGATCAAACATGACCGCCCCTCTATCGCGCGACGGAGTATTACACCATAGATTGTAATGAACGAAATAATCCCTCAATGCGATTGCGACTTCGCGCCTTTTCGACAAGACAGCGCCGTCGGAACCGCCTTAGCTACGGCCCGTTCGTTTCGCTCTAGCCTCCTTGGAGAGTCCCCATGACCGACATCACCTACATCATCGTCGAGCACGACGGCGGCTGGGCCTACAAGGTGGGTGACACCTTCTCCGAGACCTTCCCGAGCCACGAGGCGGCGCTGAAGGCGGCCAAGCGGGCGGCGGGCGAGCAGGAGCTGCCGGGCGAGACCGAAGGCATCATCTATGAAGACAAGCAGGCGGTCTGGCGTCAGGAGGTTTCCGCTGGCGACGATCGTCCGACGACCCACGTGCGCGACGCCAAATAGGCGCCGCGAAGCAGCCGGAACGCACGGTTTTTCGGCGCCCTTGGGCGGTCTGTGGCGATGGGGACACGTCGTCCCGCTTTCGGATCCGCCTCCGGGAACGCGAGCCCAAGGCCAGGCTTTGTAGAGATGTGGCCGGCGCGGATCGGCCCGTCTCGAGGAGCCCTAAATCCATGGCCGGCAAGCCGCTGCACATCGTGCCGCCCGTCTCGGGCGTGGCTGAAATCTACGACCTCGGGCGTGGTCCCGAGACCACGGGTGAACGGGTCAAGCGCCTGCAGGCCGAGGCTCGCATGCTGGCCCGCGAGGAGGTCGAGCGACTGGATCGCGACCTTCGCTGCCTGGCCTGCCAGGCCGAGACGATCGCGGAAGGCGGCGAGGCCTATCCGGCCGGCATCCGCGAACTGGCGAGCCGCATCTCGGTCGAGACGGCCCAGCGCGCGGACATCCTGCAGGCTCTGCTGCAACGCCTGGGCTGAAGGCCGTCAGGCGGCGTTGGCCATCTTGCGCAGACGCCGCGCCAGGTCCTCGGGCCGATCGGCGATCTGGTCGAACAGGGCCTGAACCTCCGCCTCGCCGAACCCCGCCGCGCGCAGCGTGCGCCAGGCCCCGGCCAGCACGGCCTCGGCGATGTCGAGCCGATCCTCGGTCAGGCGCAGGCCGGCGCCGAACGGGCTTTCGGAGCCAGAAGACCGGGGAGAGTCAGAGGACCGGACGGCGATCGACATGGCGCAAGCTCCTGCGGCGGGGAGTAATGTTCCTTTTTTGTTCCCATTTGAACGGCAAGTCGAGTCTCTTCGCGGACCGTCGCGACAAAAAGCCCCAGGATCGGGGACGATCCCGGGGCTGCCGGTCACCGGTCCGCGCCGGCGATCAGATCTTGCTCCGGCCTTAGCGGCAGACGGTGCGCTCGGAGTATCGGCCGTTCCAGCGGTCGTATTCACGCGTCGTCCAGCACTCGCGGTCGCCATAGTAGGGGCGCGGCGCGTAGCCATAGCCGTAGCCATAGCGCGGCGGGGGCGGCGGGGGCGGCGGGGGCGGGGCATAGACGCGGCGGCCGTAATACCGATCGTCGTAGCGGCCGTAATCGCGGTCATAGCGGTCGCGACGGTCGTTGTCCGATATGGCCGCGCCGATCGCCAGGCCCAGCACGCCGGCGGCGATGGCCGCGACGGCCACGTCGCCGTCGTTGTTCTTGTGGTGACGATAATAGCGCGGATCGGCCGAGGCCGTGGTGGCCGCGGCGGCCAGCGACAGGGCGGCGGCGCCGGCGGCGATCCGGCCGATGGTGTTCACGAGCTTGCGGACCATGACGGCCTCCCTGACCTCTTGGCTTCCCGGCGCGACACGCCGTCTCGAAGCGTCACAGAGACGATCGGCCTTCGCGCCTGAACGGCGCCTGAACGGATTTCCCCGCGAGGCTGGAACCGGTTTGTTCATCTTTTTCCGCGAACCTGCCCCGGAATAAGATCCGCGCTCCCCGGAGAACGCCATGACCAACACCGTGTCGTACGCCCAAGGCCAGGCCCTGCAAGTCCTGTCGTTCGAGGTCGGCGCCCAGACCTATTGCGTTCCCGTCAGCGCCGTCCGCGAGATCCGCGGCGTGACCCCGCCGACTCCGCTGCCCGACGCGCCGCCCTATGTGCGCGGCGTCATCAATCTGCGCGGCCAGGTCATGCCGGTCATCGACCTGTCGTGGCGCCTGGGCAAGGGCGTGGCCGTGGACGGTCCGCGCCAGGTCATCATCGTGGTCGAGAATCAGACCGACGTCGCCGGCCTTCTGGTCGACGCCGTCTGCGACAGCTTCACCGTCGAGGCCGAGGCGATCAATCCGCCGCCGGCCCTGGGCGAAGGCGAGGACTCTCCGCTGGTCGCCGCCGTGATCACCTCGGGCGAAGGCGACATGACGGTGCTGCTGGCCGTCAGCCGCATCCTGCCCGAGCGTCAGGAAGCGATGGCGGCGTAAGCGCGCCGCCCCGGCTTGCCACCCCTCGTCGCATCGAACATGGTGCCGCCCCTGGGCGTGACGGGGCTTTGTACATATGGACGGCGCGACGGTTGAGCGCGAGGCGGGCGACGCCGCCGAGCTGTGGCGTCTGTGGCGCGCGCTGCATCGCCTGTTTCCCACCTGGTCCATGCTGCCCGAAAGCTTCGTCACCCCCGGCGCCTGGGGCTATATCGGCGTGGACTTCGTCAGCGGCTTTCGACGCAATCCCTCGACCTTGAAGGCCTTCGCGCTGTTGGACGGCGTCGACGACGCGCTGTTCGACGGGCTGACGGCGCTGGCGGCGTTGAACGCGCGCCGTCAGGATCAGCTGCTGCGGGCCGTGATCCTGCTCTATCTGACCGTTCCGCTCTCGATCCTGGCTCTGGTGGCCGAACTGGCCGGCGACAGCCTCATGGGTTTCGTGAAGGCTCACCAGCAACTCACGCTCACCCTGGCGATCACCGTGACGCTCGCGCCGCTCGGCTACCTGATGAGCAGCTGGCGATCCAAGCAGCTGATCGGGGTGCTGGACCTGATCCGCATCGAACGCCGCCACCAGCCGTACACCGCGCTGGAGCTGCGCGAGGACTGACGGTGCGAACGCCAAACATTTGTTCGAATTCCCTCTTCCGCTGGCCCCGACGGGGGCGCTAGTCTCCCGCCGAACCAAAGGGAGACGAGCATGAAGGCCGCTGTTCTGCGCGAGGTGGGCAAGCCCCTCGAGATCGAGACCGTGGCCATCGGCAAGCCGGGCCCGCGCGAGGTGCTGATCCGCACCAAGGCCGCCGGCGTCTGCCACTCCGACCTGCACTTCATCGAGGGGTCGTATCCGCATCCCCTGCCCGCCGTGCTGGGCCACGAGAGCGCCGGGATCGTCGAGGCGGTCGGCTCCGAGGTGCGGACGGTCAAGGTCGGCGACCACGTCATCACCTGCCTCAATCCCTATTGCGGCCACTGCGAGGTCTGTCTGACCGGGCACATGAACCTGTGCGTCAGTCCCGAAACCCGCCGGGGCAAGAGCGAGGAGCCGCGGCTGTTCAAGGAAGACCTGAACGGCGGCCAGCGCGGCCCGATGGCCCAGTTCCTGAACCTGTCGTCCTTCGCCGAGATGATGCTGGTCCACGAGCACGCCTGCGTGGCGGTGCGCAGGGACATGCCGTTCGACCGCGCCGCCCTGATCGGCTGCGCGGTGACGACGGGCGTCGGGGCGGTGATCCAGACCTCCAGCGTCCGCGCGGGCGAGACGGTGGCGGTGATCGGCTGCGGCGGCGTGGGCCTGGCCACCATCAACGGCGCGGCGATCGCCGGCGCCGGCCGGATCATCGCCATCGACCGCGTGCCCGCCAAGCTGGAGCTGGCCAAGACCTTCGGCGCCACGGACGTGATCGACGGCTCGCAGGTCGACGACATCGCCAAGGCGGTGATCGAGCTGACCGGCGGCGGCGTACAGCACAGCTTCGAGGCAATCGGCCTGAAGGCCACCGCCGAAGCCTCGTTCAAGATGCTGAGGCGCGGCGGTACGGCCAACATCATCGGCATGATCCCGGTCGGCACCAAGATCGAGCTGCACGGCCCCGACTTCCTGGGCGAGCGGCGGATCCAGGGCAGCTACATGGGCTCCAACCGCTTCCCGGTCGACATGCCGCGCCTGGTGGACTTCTACATGTCGGGCAAGCTGAAGCTGGACGAATTGATCTCGCGCCGGATCAAGCTGGAAGACGTCAACAGCGCCTTCGACGAGCTAAAGCGAGGTGAATTGGCGCGCTCGGTTATCGTGTTCGAGTAGGGCGCAAGATCCCTCTCTCTGAGAGAGGAATCTTTCGGGCGCGACGTCGCGCCGCCCATCTGGTCTAGTCCAGTTGTCACACGACTGACCAACAAGTCGTGCTACTTCCGGCTCAGCTTACCGGAGTCCCTTCATGCCCCAGATCGACCGTCGCGGCCTGCTCGCCGCCATTGGCGCCCTGACCCTGCCGCCCGCCCTGGCGCGCGCGGCCGCGATCGACGCCGACGTCCGCAGCGGGACGCTCAAGGACGTCGAGCACGTGGTGATCCTGATGCAGGAGAACCGCAGCTTCGACCACTATTTCGGGACGCTGAACGGCGTGCGGGGCTTCGGCGACCGCTACCCCGCTCCCGTGCGCGACGCGCCGGGCCGCAAGGACGCCTCGGTGTTCGTCCAGAGCTACGACAAGAACAAGCTGCTGGCGCCGTTCTGGCTGGACACCGGCAAGACCTTCGCCCACATGCGCGTCGAAGGCACGCCCCACGGCTGGACCGACGCCCAGGACGCCTGGGACCAGGGCCGCATGGACCATTGGCCCGACGCCAAGCACCCGTGGTCAATGGGCTATTTCCGGCGCGCCGACATCCCGTTCCAGTTCGCCCTGGCCGAGACCTTCACCCTCTGCGACGCCTATCACTGCGCGACCCAGACAGGGACCAACACCAACCGCCTGTTCCTGTGGACCGGGACCAACGACCCGCTGGGCAAGGCCGGCGGTCCGTCGATCTCGAACTCGCACGACGACTTCGCCGAGAAGGGCGGGGCCAAGGAATCCTACACCTGGACCACCTATCCCGAGCGGCTGCTGCAGGCTGGCGTCTCCTGGCGCATCTATCAGGACATGGCCGACAACTTCACCGACAACCCCCTGGCCGGTTTCAAGAGCTTCCGCGACGCCTACAAGAACCTTCCGGGCTCGAACCCGCGCCTGAAGGAGCTGGGCCTGTCGACCTGGCATCTGGACAAGCTGCGCGAGGACGTCGTGGCCGGCCGCCTGCCGCAGGTGTCGTGGATCGTCGCCCCGGCGGCGGACTCCGAGCATCCCGGCCCGTCCAGCCCGGCCCAGGGCGCGGACTACACCGCCCGGGTGATCGACGCCCTGACGGCCGATCCCAAGGTCTGGGCGCGCACGGCCCTACTGGTGATGTTCGACGAGAACGACGGCTTCTTCGACCACATGCCGCCGCCCTCGCCCCCCTCGCTCGGCGCGGACGGCAAGCCGCTGGGCGGTTCGACCGTCGACCTGACCGGCATGCGCCACCAGGTGCGCAACCCGACCGAGGCCAAGTCCGAACGCGACGACCTGATGGGCCGCCCGTACGGCCTGGGCCCGCGCGTGCCGCTGTATGTCATCTCACCCTGGAGCCGGGGCGGCTGGGTCAACAGCCAGGTGTTCGACCACACCTCGGTGATCCGCTTCCTGGAGGCGCGGTTTGGCGTGACGGAGACCAACATCGCGCCCTGGCGGCGCGCGGTGTGCGGCGATCTCACCACCTGCTTCGACTTCAAGACGCCGAACGACCGACCGTTCGCGCCGCTGCCGGCCACCGCCGAGACGGCCAAGCGCGCCAACGCGCTGCCCGGACGCACCAAGCCGCCGACGCCGACCGCGATCGTCGCGCCCGTCCAGGACAAGGGCGTCCGCCCCTCGCGCGCCCTGCCCTACGCCCCGGCCGTCGACGGACGGTTCCAGGACGGCGCCATGACCCTGACCCTGGCCAACGCCGGCGCGGCGGCGACCGTGCTGCACGTCTATGACCGCCTGCGCCTGGATCAGGCTCCGCGCCGCTACACCGTGGGGCCGGGCCAGCACCTGGCCGACGCCTGGCCGGTCGGCGCCTGCGACCTCTGGGTCCTGGGTCCGAACGGCTTCCACCGCCGGCTCGCCGGCGAGGACACGGGCGTGGAAATCACCGCCCGCCCGCAAGGCGCGAACCTGCTGGTGACCGTGGCCAACACCCGCCCCGAGGCGCGCACGGTGATCGTCGAGGTCGAGGGCCAGGCGCCCTGGCGGATCGCGTTCACGGGCGTCGACACCCAGGCGCGCGCCGTCCCGACCACCCAGGGCTGGTACGACCTGGCCGTCCGCCTCGACGGCGTCCCGATCTGGCTGCGGCGACTGGCCGGCCGGATCGAGACCGGCAAGGACTCGATCAGCGACCCGCTGATGGGCGGTCCGGCGGTATTGGGAGTTTAGGCTTCAGGCGTCCCATATCGAGACCTAGCGAAAATACGCCGCCTTCCTCG
>NZ_DATFAV010000096.1:0-11872 GCF_035254145.1 Caulobacter sp.
CCCGATCAGGTCGAGGGCCGATCCGGCGACCGGAGGCAGGCTTGACGCGGTATACTGGGATTTAGGGTCGTTCATGGCGCAGCTCCGCAGGCCAGGCGAAACGATTTTCCCTAGCTAGGCCTGTTTTCCCAACGAAGGGAAGAGCTGCTGGTTGCCGGCGTCGCTGGCGAGATTACGCTAGGCCATCCGATCCGAGCAACGCTCAGGCGGTTCCCAAGGTTCCATGCAGGCTGACCCATTCGCTGGCGAACTTGCGGCTGAGGCCGGCGTCCTCGAACACCACCTTGCGCAACTGTCCCAGGAATTCCGGGGTGTCGTGCACGATCACGAACGGAAAGTCGTTGGCCGAGAGAAAGCCCTGAAGAAAGCGCGAGAAACGATCGACGTCTTCGGGACCGGTAAGGCGGACTTCAGTCTCGGCGGTCGCGGGACCCTTTTGGGGAACCATGAGCGTGGCCCTCTGTGGACGGACCACATTTAACGCGCCAGAACGCGTTTGCGAACCAGCTTCGCTGTTGCGAAATAAACTGTGATCACTTGACTCTTCGAGAGACGGACGGAACGCCGCCTCTCGAAGCCGCGAAAGGCGCGGAAAAGCCTTACAGGATGGACTGCCCGGTCGAGGCCCAGTCCTTGAGGAACTGCTCCAGCCCCTTGTCGGTCAGGGGGTGCTTGTAAAGATCCGTGAACACGGCCGGCGGGATCGTGACGACGTCGGCGCCGACGATGGCGGCTTCCTTGACGTGGGCGGCGTTGCGCACCGAGGCGGCCAGGATCTCGGTCTCATAGCCGTAGTTGTCGTAGATCGTGCGGATGTCGCGGATCAGGTCCATGCCGTCGAAGCCGTAGTCATCCAGGCGGCCGATGAACGGCGAGACGAAGGTCGCCCCGGCCTTTGCCGCCAGCAGCGCCTGGGTCGGCGAGAAGCACAGGGTGACGTTGGTCTTGATCTCTTCGTCGGCGAAGGCCGCGCAGGCGATCAGGCCGTCGCGGGTCAGCGGGATCTTCACCACCACGTTCGGGGCGATGGCCGCCAGCTTCTTGCCCTCGGCGATCATCGCGTCGGCCGTCGTGGCCGCCACTTCGGCGCTGATCGGCCCCGGCACGAGGTCGCAGATCTCGGCGATCACTTCCAGCATCGGACGCCCCGCCTTGGCGATCAGGGTCGGGTTGGTGGTCACGCCGTCGATCAGGCCGGTCGTGGCCAGGTCGGCGATGACCTTGGTGTCGGTGCTGTCGAGGAAGATCTGCATGGTCGCTCGCGCTGTACTCTCTTGAGGATTGGAACCGGTTTATCGCGGGCGGGGCGGCGGCGCCAGCCGCTAGGCGGACAGTCCGGCCGCCACCAGCCGATCCGCCGTCCGCTCGACCGCGGCGCGCCAGGGCTCTGGCGTGAAACCGAACACCCGCTGAAGCTTCCCCGTGTCCAGAGGCGAGCGCGGCGGCCGGGGGGCGGGTTCCGGGAAAGCGGCCTGGGTCGTCGGCTCGACCCTGGCGCGGCTAAGGGGATCGCGGTCTATCGCCGCCTTGGCGAAGTCGAAGCGGCTCGTCTCGCCGGCGTTGGCGAAGTGGAACAGCCCGAAGGCCCGATCGCCAGCCGGAGCGGCCGCCCAGCGCGGCGCCGTGTCGACCAGGAACGCCGCCAGGGCCTCGCCGTCGGTCGGCGTGCCGAACTGATCGGCCACCACCTTGAGCGTCTCGCGCTCGCGGGCCAGCCGCAACATGAAGCTCACATAGTTGCGGCCATAACGGGAAAAGACCCAGGAGGCCCGCAGCACTACGCTGCGGGGCTGCGCCAGCGTCGCCTGTTCGCCCGCCAGCTTGGAGCGGCCATAGACATTGAGCGGCTGGGCCACGTCGGTTTCGACATAGGCGCTGCGCGTCAGACCGTCGAACACGGCGTCGGTCGACAGGTGTACGAACGGCAAATCCCGCTCGGCGCAGGCGGCGGCCATCGCGCCCGGCGCGGTCGCATTGACCGCGAACGCCTCATCGGGACGCTCTTCCGCCAAATCGACCTGGGTGAAGGCCGCTGTGTTCAGCACGAGGTCGCAATCCGCGGCCAGGATCGCGGCGCGGACGGCCCGCGGGTCCTTCAGATCGCAGTCGGCGCGGGACAGGGCGATCAACTCGACCCGCCCGCCTGGCGCGGCCGCCGCCTGAACGGCGGTCGCGACCTGACCGGTTCTGCCGAACTGCAGAATCCTCATCTCAGCATCGGAACCCGATCGCCCAGCACCTGGCCGATGAAGGCGCGCAGATCTCCGCCCTTGAACAGGTAGCCCGGCATTCCCGCCCGGGCGCCCGCCTCGATGTCGATGTGGCGATCGCCGATGATCACGGCCTCTTCCGGCGCCAGGCTCCAGTCGGCCAGGCCTCGCAGAACCATGCCGGGATTGGGCTTTCGGTCGGGATGGTCCGCGACGCGATAGCTCTCGATCACCGCCAGCTCGTGGAAGGGGCAGTGGTAGAAGGCGTCGATGCGCCCCCCGACCTCGGCAAGCTGGTCCTGCATGGCCGCGTGAAAGCGATCCAGCGCCATCTCGTCGAAATAGCCACGACCAACGCCGGACTGGTTGGTGACCACCAGCACCTTCAAGCCCGCCGCGGTCATGGCCGCCACCGCTTCACGGGCGCCTGTGATCCATTCGAGGCGCGCCGGATCGTAGACATAGCCGTGGTCGATGTTCAGCACGCCGTCCCGGTCCAGGAAGACGGCCTTGAGCGGCGGAAGGTCGAGAGCGCTGGTCATGATCCGACCACTACTCCCACACGGGCGCGAACGCCAAGTCACCGTCTTGGCCTCGTCACGCGACCTCGCCTAGAAAGGCGGACCGTCAGGAGCCTCCGATGACAAACGCCTTCGCCGACGCCACCCGCCTGCGCGACCGTCTGAAGACCTGGGCGACGGAAGCGGCCTATCCGTTGTGGTGGCGCGTGGGCGCAGACCATGGCAAGGGCGGCTTCTACGAGAAGATCGACCTGGAAGGTCATCCGGTCGATGGTCCCCGGCGCGGCCGTGTGCTGCCGCGCCAGATCTTCTCGTTCGCGATCGCCGGGGCGCTGGGCTGGGACGGCCCCTGGCGCGAGGCGGTCGAGCATGGCCTTGCGTTCTATCTCTCCGCCTATCGTCGCCCGGACGGTCTTTTCCGAACCTTGGTCGGACCTCACGGCGAAAGCCTCGACGAGACCGCCGAACTCTACGATCAGGCGTTCGCCATGTTCGCCCTGGCGGCGGTGGCCAAGGCCCTCCCCGCCCGCGCCCAGGAAGCCAAGGCGATCGCCGTGGCGGTGCGTGAAAAGCTGATCGCCGAGCGCAAGCATCCGGTCGCCGGCTTTCAGCTGAGCAACCCGCCGACCACGCCGCTGCAGTCCAACCCGCACATGCACCTATTCGAGGCCATGCTGGCCTGGAACGAGGTCGACGGCGACCCGGCCTGGCGCGCCCTGGCCGACGAAATCGCCGAGCTGGCGCTGTCGAAGTTCATCCAGGCCGAAACCGGCCAGCTGCGCGAGTTCTTCGATCTCGACTGGAATCCCGCTCCCGGCGTCGAGGGCCGGATCTGCGAGCCGGGCCATCAGTTCGAGTGGGGCTGGCTTCTGCTGCGCTGGGGCGAGCTTTCGAGCCGTCCCGACGCCACCGCGGCCGCCTTGCGGATGATCGATGACGCCGAAACCCACGGGGTCGACCTGGCGCGAGGGGTGGCGATCAACGCCCTGCTCGACGACTTCTCGATCCATGATGACGGCGCGCGCCTGTGGCCCCAGACCGAGCGCATCAAGGCCGCCGTCCTGGCCGCCAAAATCACGGGAGAGGCCAGATACTGGGACATGGCGGCCGCCGGCGCCGAGGGGCTTCTGGCCTATCTGCGCACGCCGCTCACCGGCCTATGGCGCGACAAGTACCAGCCCGACGAGACCTTCGTGGACGAGCCGGCGCCGGCCAGCTCGTTCTACCACATCGTCCTGGCGATCCTGGAGCTGGACAGGGCCGTCGGCGCGGCTTCGTAACCGCCGGCCGGGCGCCCGTCAGGCCGGAATGTTCGCGTCCAGCTCCGCCAGCCAGGCGTCGGCCGTGACGTCCGACGGCATCCGCCAGTCGCCGCGCGGAGACAAGGCGCCGCCGGACGAGATCTTGGGTCCGTTCGGCACGGCCGAACGCTTGAACTGGTTGGCGAAGAACCGCTTGAGGAACAGCTCGAGCCATTTCTTGATCTCGGCCAGGTCGTAGGCGCGGCGCGAGGCCGCCGGCAGGCCGACCGGCCAGGCGCCCTTGGCCGCGTCGTGCCAGGCGCTCCAGGCCAGGAAGGCGATCTTGGACGGCGCCATGCCGTAGCGGGTCAGGTAATAGAGATTGAAATCCTGCAGGGCGTAGGGACCGACGAAGCTCTCGGTCGCCTGCACCGCCTCGCCCGGCACCAGCTCCGGCGAGATCTCGGTGGCCAGGATGTCCTCCAGCAGCGCCGTGGTCGCCGCGTCGACGTCGCCGGAATGGGCCACGAAGCGGATCAGGTGCTGGATCAGGGTCTTGGGCGTCCCGCAATTGGGATTGTAGTGGCTCATGTGGTCGCCGACGCCATAGGTGCACCAGCCCAGGGCCAGCTCCGACAGGTCGCCGGTGCCCACCACCAGGGCGGCGTTACGGTTGGCCAGGCGGAACAGATAGTCCGTCCGCAGGCCCGCCTGCACGTTCTCGAAGGTCACGTCATAGACCGGCTCGCCGCGCCCGAACGGGTGGTCGAGATCCTTCAGCATCTGGGTCGCGGCCGGCCGGATGTCGAGTTCGGCGGCGGTGACGCCCATGGCCTCCATCAGCGCCCAGGCGTTGGACTTGGTGCGGTCGGAGGTGGCGAAGCCAGGCAGGGTGTAGGCCAGGATGTTGGCCCGGGGCAGGGCCAGCTGATCGACGGCCTTGGCCGCCACCAGCAGGGCCTGGGTGGAATCAAGCCCGCCCGACACGCCGATCACCAGCCTTTTCAGGCCCGAGGCCTCCAGGCGCCGGGCCAGACCCTGGACCTGTATATTGTAGGCCTCGTAGCAGTTCTCGCGCAGCTTGGCCGGGTCCGACGGCGTGAACGGGAAGCGTTCGACGGCGCGCGCCAAGGCCAGGTCGCCTTTCGGCGGCGAAAAGACGAACGAAGCCACGCGGAACGGGACCTTGGCCGGGTTCAGCGCCATGGCGTCGCCGAAGCTGCCGACACGCATGCGCTCCTGGCGGATCCTCTCGACATCGACGTCGGCGAAGGTCCAGGCCGGGCCGGTCGAGAACCGCGCCGTCTCGGCCAGCAGGGCGCCCATCTCGTGGATGTCGACATGGCCGTCCCAGGCCAGGTCCGTCGAGCTCTCGCCCGCGCCGGCGGCCGAATAGACATAGGCCGCGATCATCCGCGATGACTGGCTGGCGCACAGCAGCCGGCGGGTCTCGGACTTGCCGATGGTGATGTTGCTGGCCGACAGGTTCAGCAGGATCTCAGCCCCGGCCAGCGCCTGGGCGGTGCTCGGCGGGGTCGGCGTCCAGACGTCCTCGCAGATCTCGACGCCCGTCGTGAAAGGCGTCGGGCCGCTGGCCCGAAACAGGACGTCGGTCCCGAATGGAACGACCTGGCCGGCCAGGGTCAGGGTCTTGCCCGTGACGCCCGCGCCCGGCGTGAACCACCTGCGCTCGTAGAATTCGCGATAGTTGGGCAGGAAGCTCTTGGGAACGACGCCCAGCACCTGGCCGCCCTGGATCGCCACGGCCGTGTTGTAGAGCCGTCCAGCGTCACGCAACGGCGCGCCGACGACGATCAGCGGCCCCAGCTCCCGGCTCTCCTCGGCCAAGGTCGCGATGGCGGCCTCGACGGCGTCCAGCAGCACCTCCTGCTGCAGGAGATCGTCGACCGTGTAGCCCGTCAGACCCAGCTCGGGAAACACGATCACCGCCACGCCGGCCTCGTGCGCCTCGCGCGTCAGGGCCAGCACGCTACGGGCGTTCGCGGCCGGATCGGCCAGCTTCACCTTCGGAACGGCGGTGGCCACGCGAACGAAGCCGTGACGATAGGGCGAGAAGAACGACGGACTGGCCAAGCGACGCGCCTTTTGCCAAGGGAACCAGAGCTTATGCTGAAAATGAGCATAAGTCGTCCTCAAGCTATAACGCCTGCGGACGATGTTGCATAGCGTCCACGGCGGGCTTCCGGCTCCCGTCTTTAGCCCCTGTCGCGGGTTGACCCCCCCGGGGTTCCCATGCGACTGCGCCCCTCGCGCAGCCCTGCAAAACAAAGACAAGACGGTACTTCCATGCCCGTTTCGCCCATCAAGATGGCCGACGCGATCCGCGTCCTTTCCATGGACGCCGTGCACAAGGCCAAGTCCGGACACCAAGGCATGCCGATGGGCATGGCCGACGTAGCGACCGTCCTGTGGGGCAAGTTCCTGAAGTTCGACGCGTCCAAGCCCGACTGGGCCGATCGCGACCGCTTCGTGCTGTCGGCCGGCCACGGTTCGATGCTGCTCTATTCCCTGCTGCACCTGACCGGCTTCAAGGCCATGACGATGCGGCAGATCGAGAACTTCCGTCAGTGGGGTTCGCTGACCCCCGGCCATCCGGAAGTCCACCACACGCCTGGCGTCGAGACCACGACCGGCCCGCTGGGCCAGGGCCTGGCCACCGCCGTCGGCATGGCCATGGCCGAGGCTCATCTGGCCGGCCGCTTCGGCCATGACCTCGTGGACCACCGCACCTGGGTGATCGCCGGCGACGGCTGCCTGATGGAAGGGGTCAGCCACGAGGCCATCAGCATCGCCGGCCGCCTGCGCCTGAAGAAGCTGACGGTGCTGTTCGACGACAACAACACCACCATCGACGGCGAGGCGACGATTTCGGAAACCGGCGACCAGGTCGCCCGCTTCAAGGCCGCTGGCTGGGCCGTGAAGGTCGTCGACGGCCACGACCACGGCAAGATCGCCGCGGCCCTGCGCTGGGCCACCAAGCAGGACCGCCCGACCATGATCGCGTGCAAGACGCTGATCTCGAAGGGCGCGGGTCCCAAGGAAGGCGACCCCCACAGCCACGGCTACACCCTGTTCGACGACCAGATCAAAGCCGCCCGCGAGGCGATGGGCTGGGACGCCGCGCCGTTCACCGTGCCGGACGACATCGCCAAGGCCTGGAAGAGCGTCGGCCGACGCGGCGCCAAGGTCCGCAAGGCCTGGGAGGCCAAGCTCGCCGCCTCGATCCACGCCAGCGACTTCACCCGCGCCATGAAGGGCGAACTGCCGGCCAACGCCTTCGAGGCGCTGGACGCCCACATCGCCAAGGCCATCGAGACCAAGCCGGTCAACGCCACCCGCGTCCACTCCGGCTCGGCCCTGGACCACCTGATCCCGTCGATCCCGGAGATGATCGGCGGTTCGGCGGACCTGACCGGCTCGAACAACACCCTGGTCAAGGGCATGGGCGCGTTCGACACCCCCGACTACAAGGGGCGCTACGTCCACTACGGCGTGCGCGAGTTCGGCATGGCCGCGGCCATGAACGGCATGTCGCTGCACGGCGGCGTGATCCCCTATTCGGGCACCTTCCTGGCCTTCGCCGACTACAGCCGCGCGGCCATCCGCCTCGGCGCCCTGATGGAGACCCGCGTCATCCACGTGATGACCCACGATTCCATCGGCCTGGGCGAAGACGGCCCGACCCACCAGCCGGTCGAGCATGTCGCCAGCCTGCGCGCGATCCCGAACCTGCTGGTCTTCCGCCCCGCCGACGCGGTCGAGGCCGCCGAGTGCTGGAAGATCGCCCTGCGACACCAGCGCACGCCGTCGGTCATGGCCCTGTCGCGCCAGAAGACCCCGCACGTCCGCGCGCGGGGCGGCGACCTGTCGGCCAAGGGCGCCTACGAGCTGCTGGCGGCCGAGGGCGGCGAGGCCCAGGTCACCATCTTCGCCTCGGGCACCGAAGTCGGCGTCGCCGTGGCCGCGCGCGACATTCTGCAGGCCAAGGGCAAGCCGACCCGCGTCGTCTCGACCCCCTGCTGGGAGCTGTTCGACAAGCAGGACGCGTCCTACCAGGCTTCCGTTATTGGGACGGCGCCAGTCCGCGTCGCTGTGGAAGCCGGCATCCGCATGGGTTGGGAGCGCTTCATCGGCGAGAACGGCAAGTTCGTCGGCATGAAGAGCTTCGGCGCCTCGGCCCCGTTCGAGGTGCTGTACCAGAAGTTCGGCATCACCGCCGAAGCCGTCGCCGAAGCGGCGCTTTAGAGACGTCATCCCCGGCCGCGCTTGCGCGAGCCGGGGCCTTCGGCGGCGCGAGCCGTTCCGGTTCTATCCGTTTGATTCTAAAGTCTGTCCATCCGGTGTGGAGGATTCCCTCCAAGCCGGACGCGCTCCATCCACGCTCGAAGCCGAGGCGATACGGGGTCTTGGGAGGTCCTTGGTGGAGCCGAGGATGATCTAGGGATCTAACCAGGACGTCTCATTCCGTCCCAAAACATGTTTATCTCCATATAGTTGATCGATATTCCCGTTTCAGGTAATCTCACTTTGTCCCCTGAAATCCGCATCAAAAGTGTGGGGAAAACGAGGGGAAAATCGGAGGCTCCAGAACAGGGACTTCTAACTTGTCGCTTACAGCCCTGAAGGTGAAGAACGCGAAAGCCGGTCGCCATTGCGACGGGCGCGGCCTGTATCTCGATGTTCAGCCCAGTGGATCGCGGTCGTGGCTTTTCCGTATCCAGTTCCAGGGGGTGCGTCGCGATTTCGGCTTGGGCTCCGTGCGGGACGTTTGCCTCGCCGACGCGCGGATCGCGGCGGCCGAGATGCGTCGGAAAGTCAGGAGCGGGGGTGACCCAGCCGCCGAACGTCGAAGCGCTCGTCGGTCCGTTCCGTCGTTCGAGTCCGCTGCCCGCGCCTGTTACGAGACCTTGAAGGCGGGCTGGAAGGATAGCCGGCAGGGTATTTGGATCGCCAGCTTCGAGCGGCATGTTTTTCCAATGATCGGGTCTAAGCCCGTGGACACGGTCGATGCGCTCGTTGTTCGAGATGTTCTGGAGCCGATTTGGCTGACGGTGCCTGATACCGCCAATAAGGTGCTTCAGCGGATCAATGCGGTTCTCGACTTCGCGCACATCAAGGGCTGGATTAGTAATGAAGTTTCCCTGCGATCGGTCCGCAAGGGACTTCCGCGCCAGAATAACACTGGCTCGCACTATGCGGCGATGCCCTATCAGGATGTGCCAGCCTTCCTCCAAGCAGTTGCGGCGATGCCGCCAACCCTTGGTCGGGATGCTCTGCAACTGACCGTCTACACGGCTGTGCGCTCCAACGAGACGCGGTTTGCGGTCTGGAGTGAATTCGACCTCGACAAGGGCGTCTGGTCGATTCCGGCCGAGCGCATGAAGATGAAGGTGGCCCATGCCGTCCCGCTATCGAAGCCCGCCCTCGCCCTCCTACGGCGAATGCACGATGATCGGGTGGACGACGATGAACTCCTGTTCTCTCCAAATGGGGTCAAGCCCATCAGCGACATGACGATGTCCAAGGTGCTCCGCGACATGAAGATCGAGAACGTGACCGTTCACGGCTTCCGCAGCGCCTTCACCGACTGGTCGTCGGAGACGACTGATTTCCCCAAGGAGGTCGCCGACAAGGCGCTGGCGCACAAGATTCCAGATCGGGTCGAAGCCGCCTATCGCCGGACGGACTTTTTCGAAAAGCGACGCAAGCTGATGCAGGCCTGGGCTGACTATCTGGCCACGTCCCCAAAGACCAAGTCAAATTAGCTATCGGAGCTTGCGGCGATAATGCAGCAGCCCTGATTTCCGTGGCGCCTATCTTCCCCTTTCGTCCACGCGAAAACCGGCAGGGTCGTTGATCCAGCGATTGATAGAGGATTCATGCCATCCCGCGCCGTGGACGCTAATCGGTACCTGGCGAGGAAACGTGCCCTCACCGATCTTGCGGTAGAGAGTCGATCGGCTCAGCCCCGTGCGCGCCAGCACGGTCTTGAGGCGAACGATGCGGTCGAGGTCGGCCATCGTTTCAAGCTCCACAGACTGGGATCTGAAGGCATTCGATGGGCCAGAATTGGATTGCTTGCCTCTGGCGGCAAGGCCTCGCGGGGCCAGATCGTACTCTGGGAAACAAAGACAGGCCCTAGGCGCCTCTAGCGAAGGTGAAACCGTACCTCCATGACGCCGGCTGCGTACTCCAATGAGGTTGGGCGGGGTTCGCTGCGGCGCTACCGCCCTACTTCTTAAGCCGAACACCAGGGCCTGCAGTTTCATCGGCCATCTGGAAGATCACGCCCGCTGCCTCAAGTGCGCGGCGCACAGCCTCGACGTTATCGACAGAACTACGACCCGGCCCGACCGCACTTTCCATCCGCCGGATTGTCGGCAGCGATAGGCCTGCGGCCTCCGCAAGCTTTGGGCCATTCCAATCCACAAGGGCTCGCGCGGCCCGAATTTGAGCGGCCGTCAGCATGTCGTTTTATTATTAGTAAAGCACACGATATTTTTCGCTTGCCGAATAGCGTCGTTGGTGATACTAAAGGAGTAATGCACATTCAGGACTAGATGTCATGGACTCGCGCCTTCAGGCGGAGAGTGCGGACGTGCGCGCGCGCCGACCATCCCGGCGCTTCGTGCTCGCTGGCGGCTCCGCAGCACCCTTTGTCACTGGCGCCGCCGCCGGTGATACCGACCCTGAGGTCGCGAGGTGCGCTAGCTGGCTCGCCATCGACGCTGAACAGCGCCGCCTCCAACTTGAATGGGGCAGGCTGGAAGGCTGGCTGATCACCCATCGCAGCTGGTACAAACTCGCGCCCGCCCAGCAGGCCGAAATCCGCGAAGGCACCAGGCTCGCCGAAATCGACGCACGGCTCAATATGCTGGAGGTCGAGGGACACGCCCTCCTCAAGGCCATGCGGCCGAGGCCAGCCAAAAGCGTCGAGGCCGTCATCGCCAACCTGTCAGTGGCGGCGCGCCTGATCTTCGTGGAGGATCATCCCGAGGCACACGGTTTGATCACCCGCGCGGTCCGCGACCTCGCCGCCTTCTCCGGTGGAAAGTGACCCGCCGCGTTCCCCGGCGACGCGACGGCACCGACCGCACTCTTGCGGCAACGTTTCTCCGTAACGCCGCTGGCTTCCACCAAGGCGCCAAGGCGGTGCTGACGCGACACCACGAAGGCGCCCGCTACTTCCTGGCCATCGCCATCGAACTGGCGCTGAAAGCGTACCTGCTCGACCGAGGGATCAGCGACGACTGGAACCGCGTCTACCTCCTGCACGACCTCGTCAAGGTGCTCCGGTTTGCACGACGCGCCGGCTTTACCGACGCTCCCGCCAAGCTGCCCGAACTAGCCGCGCTTCTCAGCCCTTACTATAGCGTCCACGCCATCTCAGAGATGTCGCCGCAAGCCATCGGATCGGTCTGCTGGGCGGAGGCTTGCGAAACTGTCGGCGCGCTCATCGGCGCCGTCGTCGAGGCTGCCGGGGCGGATGGTCGTCGAGAAGGCGCAGCGTGATGGCCCGCCTTCGCCTGCCTTGGCCCTCTGTCGTCAGCCAGTGGTGGCGCTGGCGACATCCTAGCCTCTGGCGGGGCCGGACCTTCGATCCTCACAACAGCCAGCAGGTCATGTCCTATGCGGTCTTGCGGCTTCGCCAGGAGACGCGAGACGTTTTCCTGCTCAACCACATCAAGGCGCTCGACTACGCGCTGATCGCGCGTCACCTCGGTTTGTCTGTCGCCGATGTCCAGGCTCGGCTCGCCGAGGCGCTCTTCGAGATCTCGCGCACGGTTGATCTGATCGAGCGCGCCCGTCCTCAATCCAAACTGTCCAGAGCGGAGCATCCCAATGTCTGACGACAAGGGGCCATTCGCCGTGTCCCGGC
>NZ_DATFAV010000097.1:0-5506 GCF_035254145.1 Caulobacter sp.
GTCAGCTCGTCCAGGCCCGAGCCGTGCACCGACCAGGCGCGCTCGGCGCCCAGCGCGCCCAGGGCCTTGGCGATCGGCTCGACGAAGCGAGGGGTCGAGACGCCCACCACCTGCCGCCTGGCGCCGGCCGGATTGGTCAGCGGACCCAGCAGATTGAAGATCGTACGGAAGCCCAGCTCCTGGCGGATCGGCGAGACGTGCCGCATCGCCCCGTGGTGAGCCTGGGCGAACAGGAAGCAGATGCCGGCCTCGTCCAGGGCCCGGCGCTGTTGGGCGCGGGTGGCGTCGATATTGACGCCCAGGGCGGTCAGGACGTCGGCGGTGCCGGATTTGGAGGTGACGGCGCGGTTGCCGTGCTTGGCGACCTTCAGCCCCCCGCCGGCCGCGACGAAGCCTACGGCGGTCGAGATATTCAGGGTGTGAAGGCCATCGCCGCCGGTGCCGCAGACGTCGATGACCTCATACGGATGCTCCAGGTGCACGGCGGCGCGGCGCATGGCGCGAGCGCAGGCGGTGATCTCGCCCACCGTCTCGCCACGCAGGCGCATGGCGGTGACGGCGGCGGCGACCTGAGCCGGGGTGGGCTCGCCCCGCAGGCAAGCGGCGAAGAACACCTCGGCGTCCTCCTCGCCCAGGGTCTGGCCGTCGGCCAGCTTGGCCAGCAGGGGCTTGAATGCGTCGGACATGAAAGGCGACCTAGACCCAGACCGCCGCGTCGCGCTTGACGCCGGCCAGGTCCATGAAGTTGGCCAGCAGCTGATGGCCGCCCTCGGTGGCGATCGATTCCGGATGGAACTGGACGCCGTACACCGGACGGGTCCTGTGCTGCACGCCCATGATCTCGCCGTCGTCGGTCCAGGCGGTGACCTCCAGCTCGGGCGGCAGGTCTTCCTTGCGGACGGCCAGGCTGTGGTAGCGCGTGGCGGTGAAGGGGTTGGGCAGGCCCTTGAAGATCCCCTTGTCGTTGTGGCGAACCTTGCTGACCTTGCCGTGCATCACCTGCTTGGCGCGGATCACCTCGCCGCCATAGGCCTGGCCGATGGCCTGGTGGCCCAGGCAGACGCCCAGGATCGGCAGGTCGGCCGGCGCGCCACGCAGCAGCGGCAGGCAGATGCCCGCCTGGTCCGGCGCCTTGGGGCCCGGCGACAGCAGCACCGCGTCGGGCTTGAGGCCAAGCGCCTCCTGCACCGTCAGGGCGTCGTTGCGGTAGACCTGCGTCTCCGCGCCCAACTCGTTCAGATAGTGGACGAGGTTGTAGGTGAAGCTGTCGTAGTTATCGATGACGAGGATCATGACGCCGCCTTTCGAGATGCGGTTCTAGCGCGGGCGGGGACGATGTGTAGCGCCATTTTTGCCTGCGGCTTTCAGTAACGGTTACAGCGGTCGCGGTCTTGAGCATCATAGACGCATGGACCCGCGTGATTCCGCTCTGGACCCTGTCGCCGTCGCCTATGTGCGCGCTTTGCTGCGGCCGAAGACCCGCGCCCAGAAGATGGCGCCGGTGCTGGCCGCCGCGGCCTTCGCCGCGGTCTGCGCGATCAGCTTCGCCACGGTCATGGTGCTGGCGCCGCCGACGGTCACTCAGCACCTTCCGGACGATCGCCTCGGCGACTAGTCCCAGGCGGAAGAAGCAGCCTTAAGGCTCAGCTGAATCGCCAGGCTTCCTCGGCCGCGCGCTTCAGGGCGCGGGACTTGTGCAGGGTCTCGTCATATTCGGCGTCCGGATCGCTGTCGGCGACGATGCCGCCGCCGGCCTGCACGTACATCATGCCGTCCTTGACCAGCGCCGTGCGCAGCACGATGCAGGTGTCGACCGAGCCGTCGGCGCCGAAATAGCCGACCGCGCCGGCATAGCCGATACCGCGCTTCTCGACTTCCAGCTCGTCGATGATCTCCATGGCCCGCACCTTGGGCGCGCCCGAGAGCGTGCCGGCGGGTAGGGCGGCCATCAGCACGTCCACCGGATCGACGTTTTCGGGCGCGTTGCCCTCGACGTTCGAGACGATGTGCATGACGTGGCTGTAGCGCTCGATCTTGAAGCTCTCGGTCACGCGGACGTTGGGGCCCTTGGGACGCTCGGCCATTCTCTGCTCGGGGGGCGTGTTGCGCCCCGTCTGATTCAGCATCGCCACGCGGCCGACGTCGTTGCGGCCCAGGTCCAGCAGCATCAGGTGCTCGGCGCGCTCCTTGGGATCGGCCAGCAGTTCGGCCTCCAGCGCCGCGTCCTCTTCGGGCGTGGCGCCCCGGGGACGGGTGCCGGCGATCGGCCGGATGGTGATCTTGCCGTCGCGCAGGCGGACCAGGATCTCGGGGCTGGAGCCCACCAGGTGGAAGCCGTCCAGGTTCAGGAAGAATAGGAACGGCGACGGATTGGTCCGGCGCAGCGAGCGGTAGAGGGCGAACGGCGGCAGGTCGAAGGGCGCGCGGAAGCGGTGGCTGGCCACGACCTGGAAGATGTCGCCGGCGGCGATGTAGTCCTTGGCCTTGGCGACGACCTCGGCGTAGTCGGCGCGGCTGACCGGCGTCGTGAAGTCCATCGGACCGCGAGGCGCGCGCGGCGCGTCGTGGGCCAGCGGTTGATGCAGGTCGGCCATCACCGTCTCGATCCGCGCCCTGGCCGCGGCGTAGGCCTCCTGAGCGGAGACGCCGGCCTTGGGCCGCACGGCCGTGGTCAGGATGATCTCCTGGGCGATGGCGTCGAAGATGGCGACGATCTGCGGCCGGGTCATGATCCCGTCCGGCAGGCCCAAAGTGTCCTCGTTGATGTCCGGAAGACGCTCGACCAGCCGCACCAGGTCATAGCCCAGGGCGCCGAACACGCCGGCGGCCATGGGCGGAAGGCCCTTGGGCAGTTCCATCCGGGCCTGGGCCACCAGGTCGCGAAGACTGTCCAGCGCGCCGCCCGGCTGGGGCGTGTAGCGGCCGGCGGCGATGTCGTCGCCCTGCGCGATCTCGGCCTGGTCGCCGCGGCAACGCCAGACGAGGTCGGGGTTCATCGTGACGATCGAGTAGCGGCCGCGCCAGGCGCCGCCCTCGACGCTTTCGAACAGGAAGCTGTAGGGACGCGTCTGGGCGATCTTCAGATAGGCCGAGACCGGGGTCTCGAGATCGTCGATCAGACGGGTCCAGACGACTTGCTGACGTCCGGAATCATAGGCTTCCGAAAACGCGTCGAAGGCGGGCTCCAGGCTCATTACTCGGCTTTCTTTCCGGCCTTGCCGGCTTCGGCCTTGGCCAGGGCGTCGGTGTCGACGCCGATGGCCTGGCGGGCCAGGGTCAGATTGCTCTTGCTCTTCAGCTGGGCCTTGGCGGCGTAGCGCGAGGCCTCGCCCAGGTCCCGCATCAGTCCGCTGGCGGCCTGGGTCTGGGTCAGGACGGTGATCCGGGCGACGTCGGCGGTCGGCGCGGCGCGGATCGCCTCCATCTTGGCCACGACGAAGGCCTCGCCCTGCTGGCCAGCGCGAGCTGTGAACACTTCGTTCGGCTTGGCGGAGAAGGCCGCGCCCAGGAATTCCTGGCCCAAGCCCATGTGTTGCTGAGCGTTCTGGCGCGACAGGCCAGGCACGCGCTGGACGTTCGACTGGGCCGAGGCGGCGACGGCTTCCAGCGACTCGCCCTTCTTGACGCGGGCGGCGAGGGCGTCGGCCTTGGCCTTCAGGCGCTTGCCCATTTCCTGGCCCAGCCACACGGCGGTGAGCTGCGGCTTGATCTCGGCCAGGGGCGGCATGGCGGCGGGGACCACCTTCTCGACCTTGACGGCGTAGTATTCGCCCTTGCCGGCCTCGATCAGATCGCTTTCGCCGCCTTGGGGCAGGCCGAAGGCGGTCTTGACCATTTCGGGGGTCAGGCCGGCGACCGGCTGACCCATCTGATCGGCGCCCTGGGCGGTGATCGGCGCGGTCGTGACGACCATGGCGCCGGCCTTGCTGGCGGCGGCGACCAGATCGGCGCCGGCGTCATGGGCGTCCTGATAAGCCTGGGTCTGATCGTAGGCCTTGCTCTGGGCGGCCTGGGCGCGGACCTCGGCTTCGATTTGTGGTCGCACGCTGTCGAGAGTGGCGGCGACGCCCGGCGTGACCTTGGTCACCTTGATGACCGAGACGCCCAGCTCGCCCGTGATCGGGCCGCTGACCTGGCCGGCGGCCAGGCCGAAGGCCGTGTCGGCGACCTTGCGGTCGGGCAGGGCGGATTTGGGCTTGTCGACCAGGGCGACCGGCGACTTGCCGAAGGCCTTGGCGACGGTCGCCGGATCCTCGCCCTTGGCCAGGCGCTGCGAGATCGTCGCGGCGGTCTTGGCGTCGGGAGCGACGATCTGGATCAGCGAACGGGTTTCCGGCTTGGCCAAGCTGTCCTTGCGGAAGTTGAAGGCCTTCTGGACGTCGGCGGGGTTCGGCGTGATCGTCGGCTCCAGGGCCGTGGCGCTGACCCGCATGATCGACAGCACGCGGGTCTCGGGGCGCGTCAGGCGCTCGGCGTTTTCCTTCATGAAGGCGGTCAGTTGGGCGTCGGTCGGCGGGGCGGGCCTTTCGACCGACGCCGGGTTCACGGCGAAGGCGGCGACGTCACGCATTTCCAGCCCATAGGCGGCCTGCAGGGCGGCGTAGACGCGCGGCGCCTTCAGACCCGCGGCGACGGCCGAGAAGAAGTGCGTCTGGGCGATCTCGTCGCGCAGCGAGGCCTCGTACGATTGCGGCGTCAGATTGTTCTGGGCCAGCAGGGCCGCGTAGAGCTTCGGATCGAACTTGCCGGTGATCGAATCGAACGGACGCTGGCCGGGCGGCAGCTGGCTCATTTGTTCGTGGACGATCTTGGCGATCAGCTTGTCGGACGGAACCACGCCCATCTTGGTGATCGCCGCGGCGATCGATTCCTGCAGCACCAGTTCCTGGACGATCTGGCGGTCGATGCCGCGCTCGACGGCCTGGTCCGGGGTCAGCGGCTCGCCATTACGGCGCTCGACCTCCTTGCGGTAGTTGTCGAAGCGCAGCTTGAAGTCCTGTGGCGACATGGTGCGCGAGCCGGCGCTGATCACGCCCGAGCCGCGAGGCCCCTTGAAGACGTCGCTGATGCCGAAGATGGCGAAGCTGACGATCAGCAGGCCAAACAGCAGAATCGCGAACGGCGATTTGGCGAAGGAGCGGAAACCGGCGAGCATGAGGGCAAGAACCTTCCAGTCGGACCGCCGAACAAGCGAGCAAGGCGGTCGAGAGCAGCGGGTATAGTAGAGCCGTGGGCGAGGGAGCAAGCGGCGCGGGCTTGACTTCCCAAGGGAGGATGTCCCCAAGAAGGCGCTCATGACCCTTTCGAGCACGACTCCCCGGCCGCTGATCGCCGGAAACTGGAAAATGAACGGCCTCTCGGCGGCCCTGGACGAGGCCCGCGCCGTCGCGGCGGCGCTGGACCAGCGTCCAGCCGCCGCGCGCGTGGCCATCTTCCCGCCGTCCACCCTGCTGCACCGCCTGGCGGAGGCCGTCGAAGGCTCCTCCGTCCTGACGGGCGGCCAGGA
>NZ_DATFAV010000098.1:0-8425 GCF_035254145.1 Caulobacter sp.
TTCAGGCGCTCTTCGACAGAGGTCGTATTCCACGCGCTCAGATATTTTTCGTATATCTTCCAGGCTTCTTGATTGGTCATGGCTAGTGCTTCCCTTTTCGCCGGATCTGAAGCTGCTTGTGCGGAAGCCGGGACCGGTAGAAACACCAAGCTCGCCAGGATAAGCGCGTAGCGCAGGATTGCGCTCCCGCGCCGACGCGCCGCCATCGGGTTCGATCGGAAGAGGGTCATATATCTTTCCTTCGACAGGTCGTGAAACGAGTGCGCCCGTCATTGATGGCGCCCCGACGCGTCAGAAACTGTCAGGATCGAATTGGAAACCGTCCGCAGGCCAAACGATCGACCCGGAATGACAGAAGGCCGATCTGCGTTCGCACCCGGCCGCGCATCCCCGTCGTCCTGGGGCGGGAATGACCGAGGCGCCGGCCTGTGCTGCTGAGCCCTTAGGCCTGGTCCGCGCGACCGATCAGATCGCGTAGCAGGTCGTGATAGCTTTCGAAGCTGGCCACCTCCGCTTCGGGAGCCTTGCCGGCCTCGTCGTAGGTGCGCAGTCGCAGGGCCGCCTCGACCGCTGGCTCGGCCAGGAAGGCCTCGATCTCTTCGGGGCTCATCGGACCGCCCTGCAGGGCCAGGCTCTGCAGCGACGCCTTGCTGAGGTTCTCCAGATAGACGGCGTCGACCGCCACGCGATAGCGCTTGGCCGCCACGTGCAGGCGGATCGGCTCGGTGACGTCCGGACCGAAGGCGCGCGCCAGGTAGCCGGCGCCGATGTGCTCATGGCGGGTGTCGACGCCTTGGTCGGCGGCGTCCTCGCCGATCTTCTGCATCAGATGGCCGACGTCGTGAAGCAGGGCCGCGGCGACCAGGGCCGGCGACGCGCCGTCCGCCTTGGCGTGGTGGGCCGTCTGAAGCGCATGGGCAAGCTGGCTCACGTCCTCGCCGTAGTGCAGGCCTCCCAAGCGTGTGAAAAGATCGGTCAGTTCGGCCATGAAAGCGTCGGCCGCGGGACGAGAAGTCATCTTGGATCCGTCGAAGCTGTTGAACTAGGCTTACAGGCGCATACGCCCGATGCCGGGGTCGGTGCGGCTGGCGCGGCCCGTTTCCAGATGGCCGGCCAGGCGCTGGGTGAACGAAGGATCGTCGGCCAAGGTCAGGGTCAGATCGTACCAGTGGTCGCTGCCACGCAGGTCCCAGACCGAGCGAACCACGCTCTTGGGCTTGAGCGCGACGGTCTGGCGAGCCTCGCCCTCGGCCAGTGGATAGGCCTCGTCCATCTGAGTGGTGACGAGCCCGGCCAAGCCGCCCGCCAGGCTGACGACTAGGCGCGAGCGCGCATCGGCCGAAACCGTGATCAGGGGCTGCGGCCGTGACGTGTCGCCGGCGAAGCGGCGGTAGAAGCCGTTGGGACCGTGAACGGTCAGGTCATAGGGGCCCGGGGCGCGCCGCGTTCTGTTCCAGTGCCCGGCGGCGTATTTCTGTCCGGCCGCCAGGGTGAAGCGCCAGGGGCCGTCGCGGTCGGTGTTGTCGAACACCTGGAACACGGCGCCCGCCCGGCCGGCGTTGACGAGGTCGATGAAGAGGGCTCCGTCCTTCACCCTGGCGTCGGCCGAAAGCAGGTAGGGCAGGGCGCGCGCGCCGCGCTGGGGACCGTCCTGGGTCGAAGGGGTCTGGATCTCCGGAATTCGCAGGGTCGGCGCGGCCTTGGAGCGAGCCACGCGCTGCATGTAGTCGGCGGTGGCCGGCAGGGTCAGGGCCGTCCAGTCCTGGTTGGGCGTCGCGAAGTCGAAGGCCGAGGTCAGGTCGCCGCAAACCGTCCGGCGCCAGTCGCTGATATTGTCCTCTCGGACCCCGAAACGACGCTCCAGAAATTTCAAGGTCGAGGTGTGGTCGAACACCTCCGAACAGACGAAGCCGCCCCGGCTCCAAGGCGAGACGATGATGGCCGGCACGCGGATACCCAGGCCCAGAGGATGGGCGCCTTGGTTGTCGACCTCGGCCTGGCCATAGTCCTTGGCCTCGCCGGCGACGGACACCGAACTCCAGCCCTGCTCGGGCGTCAGCGGCGGCATCGGTGGTTGCATGTGGTCGTAGAAGCCGCCGGCCTCGTCGTAATTGACGATGAAGACGGTCTTGGCGAACACCTCGGGGTGATCGACTAGCGCCTTGACCAGTTCGGCGCAGACATGTTCGCCCTTCGAGGGCTCGGCCTGGGGATGCTCGGACAGGTCGGCGGCGGTGACGATCCACGACACCTGCGGCAGGCGATCGGCGGCGACGTCGGCGCGGAACGCCTCGACCAACTGCACGCCGTCCGAGCGGGTGCGGTCCGGGCCGGTCTTATGCTCCGACACCCAGGAGCGCGCGCGGTCATAGAGCGGCGAGTCCTTGGCGCAGGGGCGGAAATTCTTGAACACCGACAGGATGTTGTCGCCGAAATTGTCGTACTCTTGGTAGACCTTCCAGCTGACTCCGGCGTCCTGCAGGCGTTCGGCGTAGGTCGTCCAGTCGTACGGCCCCTTGGCCATGACCTTATCCTCGGCCATGTCGGCGCTGGGAGTCTCGTCCTCGCCGTAGTTGTTCATCTCCGGATCGCCGCCGACTTTTCCGCCGCCGTTGCAGCCCGTCCAGAGGTGCAGGCGGTTGGGGTAGGTCTGGGTCAGGGTCGAGCAGTGATACGCGTCGCAGACCGTGAAGGCGCTGGCCAGGGCGTGGTAGAACGGCAGGTCCGAGGCCCTGTAGTAGACCATCCGCTTGTGCAGCTCGCCGCTGTGGCCCCATCGATCGTAGCGACCGCCGTTGACGATGGTGATCGCCGCTTGGTGTCCCTGGTCCGAACCATCGACGGTGTAGGCGTTGGTGGCCGAGGCGTCGCCGTGGAAGGGCGCGACGAAGCCGTCAGGATGCTCCTGGCTGGGCTGGCGCCACACCGAGCCGCCGCCGGGCAGGCGTTGCGGGCGCGGATCGCCCAGGCCGCGTACGCCGTTCAGCGTTCCGAAGTAGTGATCGAACGCCCGGTTTTCCTGCATGAAGATCACGACGTGCTCGACGTCCATGATCGTGCCGGTGCGGTGGCGCGCGGGGATGGCCATGGCCTTGGCGACCGTGGCCGGCAGCAGGCCGGCGGCGGCGCCAGCAGCGGCGGAGCGCAGGAACGCGCGGCGGTCGGTCGGCATGATCCATCTCCAAAATGGGATTTTGGTATAGACCAGATGAAATGACGCGATGGCGAAAGTTTCATGACATCTCGACGCGGTCGGGGCGACTGCCCTGGGGCCGCTCCAGTTCCTTGACCCCGGAGGGGCGGCCTCCCATCCTCGCGTCGCGGCGGGATTCGACCGTCGGCCAGGTCGTCAGATGCAACAGCCCGATCATCTCCAATATCTTGGCATGCGTGACGACATCGCCGCGCGCATCGCGGCCGGTGAGCTGAAGCCGGGCGAGCGCCTGCCGTCCGAGCGCCAGTTGCAGGCCGGCGGCGGGGTGTCGCGCGGCACCATCCGCGAGGCGCTGTTCCAGCTGGAGGGCGAGGGTGTCATCTACCGCAAGGATCGCAGCGGCTGGTATGTGTCGCCGCCGCCGGTGGTTTACGATCCGACCCGCTGGGAAGGCTTCATGTCCTATGTCGAGGCGCAGGGACGGCGGCCGCTGACCGAGACCCTGAGCAAGGTCGAGATCGCCTGCGACGGCATGCTAGCCCAGATCTTCTCGCGTCCCGTCGGCGCGCCGATGTACTGGATCCGCCGGAGGCGCTCGATCGACGGCCGCGCCGTGCTGATCGAGAGCATCGTGGTCGACGCCTCCCTGGCGCCGGGCCTGATCGAGCACGATCTCGACGGCTCGCTGACCAGCGTCCTAAAGACGGTCTATGGCATCGACGTCGCGCGCAACAAGGTCGACATGCGTCCCTGCGCCCTGATCCGCGAAGAGGCCGAGGCTCTCCGGGTGAAGTCCGGCCTGCCTGGGCTGAACCTGGAACGCACCTGCTACAACGCGCAGGGGCGGGTGGTCGAGTTCGACCGCGAATACTGGCGGCACGACGCCCTGAAGGTCAGCGTCGACATCCGCGTCCGCTAGGCGAGACCAAGGTTTCTGGGGGCGGGTCGCCGTCATCCAGCTGTCGTGGACTTGGTATAGACCAATCCGCTCCATCAAGGGGCGTTTCCATGACATCAGGTCCTCGGCGCTGGCTGGAGCGGGCCAATCCGCTGGTCTTCACTCTGTTCGCGGGCCTGGCCGGTTTCTGCGCCTATTTCTCGATGTACGCGTTTCGCAAGCCCTTCGCGGCGGCGACCTTCGGGACGGTCGAGGGCTGGGATTTCGCGGTCGACTACAAGATCGCCCTGGTTCTGGCCCAGGTCGCGGGCTACGCCGCCTCCAAGCTGATCGGGGTCAAGGTGATCTCGGAAATCGCTCCTCGCCATCGCGGCGCGGCGATCCTGGGCCTGATCGGCGTCTCCTGGATCGCCTTGCTGGCCTTCGCGGTCGTTCCCGCGCCCTGGAACGTTGCGGCCCTGCTCCTGAACGGCCTGCCGCTGGGCATGATCTGGGGCCTGGTGTTCGGCTACATGGAGGGGCGGCGCACCTCCGAGGTTCTGGGCGCCATCCTCTGCGCCAGCTTCATCCTTTCGTCGGGCGTGGTGAAGTCGGTCGGCAAATGGCTGATGGTCGACCTCCACGTCTCGCCGTTCTGGATGCCGGCCGTCACGGGCGCGCTCTTCATGCCCCTGCTGGCCGTTTCGGTCTGGGCGTTGATGCAGCTGCCGCCGCCCAGCGCCGCCGACGAGGCCGCCCGGGTGCGTCGACAGCCGATGGACAGCGTCCAGCGCCGCGCCTTTCTGGCCGCTTACGCGCCGGGGATCGTGCTGCTGGTGCTGTCCTATGTCCTGCTGACGGCGTTGCGCGATTTCCGCGACAACTTCGCCGCCGAACTGTGGACGGCCCTGGGTTATGGCGAGGCTTCCAGCGTCTTCACGGCCAGCGAGCTGCCGGTGGCCGTGGTCTCCCTGGCGGCGATCGGCGCGGTAATGCTGGTGCGCGACAACCTGCGGGCTCTTCTCGTCATGCACGGTGTGATCCTGGCCGGGTTCGCCATGCTGGGCCTGTCGACCCTGGCGTTCCAGGCGCATCTTCTAGGTCCGCTGACCTGGATGATCCTGACGGGCGCGGGCCTGTACATGGCCTATACGCCGTTCAACGCCATGCTTTTCGACCGGATGATCGCTTTTAGTGGCCGGATGGGCACGGCGGGCTTCCTGATCTACGTCGCCGACGCCTCGGGCTACCTGGGCAGCGTCGCCCTGCTGGTCTGGCGCAACTTCGCCATGGTCGCGCTGGACTGGCTGGGCTTCTTCATCGCTAGCATCTACGCGACCAGCATCGTCGGCTCGGCGTGCGCGGTCCTGGCCGGTCTCTACTTCCTGCGCCATCGTCCCTCGGCGCGCGCCAAGCGCGCGGCGACTCCCGCCGCTATCGAGGACGCGCTCGCCTGACGAGGGGCCTGCGTTCAACGCGCCGGTCGAGACGTGACCTTGGGCGGCGAGGCGAGTACTGGTCGTCGAGCGACAGGGAGCGCGGATAGACATGACGACGAAGAGCGTCCTGGCCTTGTTGGCCACTGGCGGCCTGCTGGCCGCGACCTCGGCTCAGGCCCAGACTAAGCCCGAGGACACCGAGGTCTGGAAGCCGACGCCGCCCGTGGTCGCGCCCGCGACGACCTCGGGTGGGCCTCCGTCGGACGCGATCGTCCTGTTCGACGGCCGCGATCTTGGCCAATGGGTCTCGGCCCAGGACAGGTCGCCCGCTAGCTGGACCGTCGCCGACGGCGTCCTGACCGTGGACAAGGCGCGCGGCAATATCGAGACGAAGCGAGCCTTTCGCGACTACCAGCTGCATTTGGAATGGCGTATCCCGGCCGATATCACGGGGGCCGGGCAAGCCCGGGGCAATAGCGGCGTCTTCCTGGCGTCCACCGGGCCGCGCGACCAGGGCTATGAGGTGCAGATCCTCGACAGCTATGACAACGCCACCTACGTCAACGGCCAAGCCGCCAGCGTCTATAAGCAGCATCCGCCCCTGGCCAACGCTAGCCGCAAGCCGGGCGAATGGCAGACCTACGACATCGTCTGGCGCGCGCCGGTGTTCGACGCGGGCGGAACGCTGGCGGCGCCGGCCACGGTGACCGTGCTGCACAACGGCGTCCTGGTCCAGGACCACGCCGTGCTGGCGGGCGAGACGGTCTATATTGGCAAGCCGACCTACAAGGCTCACGGGTCTTCGCCGATCAAGCTGCAGGCGCACGGCGACCCCAGTGCGCCGATCAGCTTCCGCAACATCTGGGTCCGCGAGCTGGCCCCGCGCTAGCTCCGGGGCGGCGCGGTGCTCGACCGGACGATCAGGCGGTGGGGCAGGGTGACGTTCTGCAGCGCCGTGGTCCGCCCGGCCAGGATGTCGAGCAGCATGCGCACCACCTCGTGGCCGATCTGCTCCTTGGGTTGGCTGACGGTGGTCAGTTGCGGATGCAGGTACTGGGCGAAGCGGATGTCGTCGAAGCCAACCAGCGAGACATCGTCGGGGCAGGTCAGGCCACGTTGGCGGATCGCCTCAAGCGCGCCCATGGCCATCTCGTCGCTGAAACAGAAGATCGCGGTCGGGCGGCCGGGCTCGTCCAGCAGCTCGCCGGTCTGGCGCACGCCGGATTCGATCGAGAAGTCGCCGATGGCGATGCGCAGGGCGCTGGCGCGGCCGTGGCGCTGGGCGGCCGACAGCGCGCCGGCCAGACGGTCGCTGCTGATCGGGCTGGCCAGCGGGCCGGTCACGACGCCGACCCGGGTGTGGCCCAGGCCGTAGAGATGGTCCATCGCCTCGGCGGCGGCGCGCTCGTTGTCGATGTGGGCGCTGGAGACAGCCAGGCCGGGACGAAACTCGCAGCCATTGACGATCGGCGTCTTGGGCCCCTTGGCGGCGACCATGTCGGCCAGGACGTCGGGCAGGCGATGGCCCAGGAAGATCAGGCCGTCGGCCTCCTTGCGGCGGAACATGGCCGCGTACTGCTCCTCGCGCGCCTCCTCGTGGCGGGTGTCGCCCAGCAGCACCGAATAGCCGGCAGCGAGGGCGGCTTCCTCCACGCCCCGGATCACCTGTGAGAAGAACGGGTTGGAGATGTCGGGCACGGTGACCAGGATTTTCTCGGTGCGCAGGGTCCGCAGGCTCTTGGCCGCGAAGTTCGGCTCGTAGCCGAGGCGGTTCACCGCTTCCATCACCCTGTTGCGGGTCGCTTCCAGCACCAGTCCGGGCGCGCTGAACACCCGCGACACCGTCGCGGTGGATACGCCAGCGTCGCGCGCAACATCTTGAATGGTCGCCATTGGCGCGACACTGGCGACTGGGCGGGGGCTTGGCAAGGCGCAGCTCCACACGATGGGGAGGCCTCTAGCCGGTTGCCCGTCCGGCGGACCCCTGTTATCGATGATTTCGATTACATCGGAGCGGATGCGGTCCAGAACGGCCGACAACCGCCCAAACTGGTCGGGGAGGCCAGAACCATGAAGACGAGCTTCCGGCTCTTCCTGATGATGGTGCTGCAGCTGGCGATCTGGGGCGCCTGGGCGCCGAAGATCTTTCCCTACATGGGCATGCTGGGCTTCGCGCCCTGGCAGCAGTCGCTGGTCGGCAGCGCCTGGGGCGTCGCCGCCCTGGTCGGCATCTTCTTTTCCAACCAGTTCGCGGACCGCAACTTCTCCGCCGAGCGGTTCCTGGCGGTCAGCCATCTGATCGGCGGCCTGGCGCTGGTGGGGACGGCGTTTTCGACCAGCTTCTGGCCGTTCTTCGGCTGCTACCTGGTCTTCAGCCTGCTCTATGTTCCGACCCTGTCGGTCACCAACTCGATCGCCTTCGCCAACTTGAAGGATCCCGCCGCCGACTTCGGTGCGGTGCGGATGGGCGGGACGGTGGGTTGGGTGCTGGTCAGCTGGCCCTTCGTCTTCCTGCTGGGCGCCCATTCCTCGGTCGAGCAGGTCAGGTGGATCTTCCTGGTCGCGGCGATCATCTCCTTCGCCTTCGCGGCCTATGCCCTGACCTTGCCGCACACGCCGGCCCGCAAGGACGCGCCGGGGATCGACAACCTGGCCTGGCGACGCGCCTTCAAGCTTTTGGCCGCGCCGTTCGTGCTGGTGCTGTTCCTGGTCACCTTCATCGATTCCGTGATCCACAACGGCTACTTTGTGATGGCCGACGCCTTCCTGACCAACCGGGTCGGGATCGCGGGCAATCTCAGCATGGTGGTGTTGAGCCTTGGCCAGGTGGCCGAGATCCTGACCATGTTCTTCCTGGGGCGGGTGCTGGCGCGCCTGGGCTGGAAGGTGACGATGATCGTCGGCGTCCTGGGCCACGCCGCGCGCTTCGCGGTCTTCGCCTTCTTCGCCGACAGC
>NZ_DATFAV010000099.1:0-4507 GCF_035254145.1 Caulobacter sp.
GGGACAGGTTCGAGGGGGATACTCGAACGGTCCGGGGATCTGGTTGCTGGCCAGACCCGCCCGCCGTCGGCGTGGTTGGGGATAAAGGGATGTGTCTTAGCCTGGATTGGCTCGTCCTCTCCGACCGCTGGGTCTCTGGGAAACCAGAGCGCCCAGGTCCCGGTAAGGCCTGAACAGGGCCACCTGACGGGACGCTGGCGGATAACGGTCGCGCGGAGCGTTCGGGCTTCGTCGAAACGGTACTTACAAACTCACACTCCGGACGGATGTCCGGCGCTCCGCGTCCCTTTCCATTCCTTCAGCGGCCAGCCGCGTGAAGCGGCGGCGGCGTGTCTCGCCACGACTTGGCGCGGCGACCTCCAGGCCCCTTGACTTCCGTAGCGAAAGAAAACGAACTTTCTCGGCATGACCGCCTATACCGACCTCGTCGCCAGCATCGCCGCCACCGACGCCGGCTATTCCGCCCACGTCACCGATGACTGGAAGCAGGGCCGCACCACCTATGGCGGCCTGTCGGCGGCGCTGTGCGTCGAGGCCGCCCAGAGGGCCTTTCCCGACGCGCCGCCGCTGCGCTCCGGACAGTTCGCCTTCGTCGGACCGGCGGCGGGCGAGCTGTCGATCGAGGTCAAGACCCTGCGGCAAGGCAAGTCCACCCTGTTCGTGGCGGTCGACCTCCTGGGCGAACAGGGCGTGGCCACCCACGGCGTCCTGACCTTCGGCGCGGCGAGAGCTTCCGAAGTCTCGCATGAAGACGCCCCCAGCCCCGCCGTCGCCGCGCCCGACCAGTGCGAGCCCTTCTTTCCCTCGGACCCCAACCGGGCGCCGCATTTTTCCAGCCAGTTCGAGGTGCGGATGGCCGGCGGAACTAGGCCGCTGACGGGCGAGGCGCCGGAATATCTGCTGTGGATCCGCCATCGCGACCCGGCCGCCAGCACCCTAGCGGCCCTGATCGCCCTGGCCGACACCCCGCCGCCGCCGGCCATGTCGCTGTTCCCGCGCTTTGGTCCGATCTCGACCATGACCTGGTCGCTGGACGTGGTGGGTCTGCCCCCCGAAGGCGACGACGGCTGGCGGCTGCTGCGCTCGCGCGCCGAGACGATCGGCGATGGCTATTCGACCCAGACGATGGATCTGTGGGACGCGAACGGCCGACCGCTGATCCTGGCGCGCCAGAACGTGGCGGTTTTCGTCTGACGACGCATGGCCGCGCTGGCCAGCCCTTGGCGACCATGGGATTTTGACCCCATGCTCCACCTCCGGCCGCCGGCGTGGCGACCGCGTTTGGGGGACCGTCCATGACCAAGATCGCCTGCCTGGCCAGCGCCGCCGCCCTGGCCCTGCTCGCCGGAAGCGCTCACGCCCAATCGGCCGAGGACGTGACCAAGACCGCTCTGGCGGCGATCCAGGCCAAGAACCCGACGCTGCACGCGGTGATCGCCACCAACCCAAACGCCGTGGCCGAGGCCAGGGCCCTCGACGCAGAGCGCAAGGCCGGCAAGGTCCGCTCGGCGCTGCACGGCGTCCCGATCCTGCTGAAGGACAATATCGAAAGCGCCGATCCCCTGCCCACCACCGCCGGCTCCCTGGCGCTGAAGGACAACGTCACCGGCCGCGACGCCCCCCTCGCCAAGCGCCTGCGCGACGCCGGCCTGGTCATGCTGGGCAAGGCCAACCTGTCGGAGTGGGCCAACATCCGCTCGTCCAAGTCGATCAGCGGCTGGAGCGCGGTGGGCGGCACGGTGCGCAACCCCTATGTCCTGGATCGCAGCGCCTGCGGCTCGTCCAGCGGCTCGGGCGCGGCGGTGGCGGCGGGCCTGGCGCCCCTGGCCATCGGCACCGAGACCGATGGCTCGATCACCTGCCCGGCGGCGATCAACGGCCTTGTGGGCCTCAAGCCTACCGTCGGCCTCGTCTCGCGCACCCACATCGTGCCGATCAGCCACAGCCAGGACACCGCCGGCCCGATGACCACCACGGTCGAGGACGCCGCCAAGGTGCTGACCATCATCGCCGGCTCCGATCCCGCCGATCCGGCCACCAAGGACGCCGACGCCCACAAGACCGACTACGCCAAGGGCCTCTCCAAAGACGCCCTGAAGGGTGTGAAACTGGCCGTGGCGCGCTTCTACACCGGCTATTCGCCCAAGACCGACGCGGTGTTCGAGCAAGCGCTGAAGGACCTGCAAGCCCAGGGCGCGACCCTGGTCGAGGTCAAGGACTTCGACGAAGGCCCGATCGGCAAGGCCGAGGGTGTGGTGCTCTACGCCGAGCTGAAGGCCGACATGGCCAGCTACCTGGCCTCGACCGACCCGAAGAAGGTCAAGAGCCGCACGCTGGCCGACCTGATCGCCTTCAACAAGGCGACCCCGAAGGAGTTCGAGTGGTTCGGCCAGGAGACCTTCGAAAAGGCCGAGAAGACCAAGGGCCTCGACGATCCGGACTATCTGAAGGCCCTGGCCGACTCCAAGCGCCTGGCCGGCCCCGAAGGGATCGACAAGATCCTGAAGGACACAGGCGCGGTCGCCATCGTCGCCCCGACCACGGGTCCGGCCTGGACCATCGATCCGCTGAACGGCGACAACTATGGCGGCTCGGCCACCACCCTGCCCGCCGTGGCCGGCTATCCGCACCTGACCGTGCCAATGGGCGCCGTCACCGGCCTTCCGGTGGGCCTGTCCTTCATCGGCCCTGCCTGGAGCGAGAAGCTGCTGCTGAACCTGGGCTACGCCTATGAGCAGGCGACGCACCACCGCAAGCCGCCGACGTTCGTGAAGACGGTCGCGCCGTAGGAGGTTGGAGCCTAGCGCGCCCGAAGCAAAACGTTATAATATAACAATGCAACAATCGCGCCCCGCCACCACGCCCAACGTCTTCAACCGCGAGATGGCCGACGCCTATGATCGCCGGAACAGCGCTCTAGCCCCCATTTCCGACTGCCTGCATTTCCTGCTGCGGCTGGTTCTTGCGGACCTGCCCGCCAGTGCGCGCATCCTTTGCGTCGGCGTGGGGACGGGCGCCGAGATCCTGTCCCTGGCAAAGGCTTATCCAGGCTGGTCGTTCGTGGGCGTCGATCCTTCCGAGGATATGCTGGCCGTGGGACGCAGCCGGCTCGAACAGGCCGACGTGCTGGAGCGCTGCCAGCTTCTCCACGGCTATGTCCAAGATGCGCCGAGCGAAGGGTTTGACGCCGCCGTCAGCTTGCTGGTCGCGCACTTCATCAAGCGCGAAGACCGTCTCGCCTTCTATTCGGAAATTCACGATCGCCTGAAGCCGGGCGGCCGCTTCGTCAGCGCCGAAATCAGCGGCGACCTGGATGCTCCGGAGTTTCCCGATATGCTGGAAGACTGGAAGCGGATCCAAGTCCTGATGGGCGCTACGCCGGAATCGCTGAACAAGCTGGACAGCACGTTGCGTCACGCGTTGGGCGTTCTGTCACCGGCGGAGACGGAGGCCTTGTGGCGGTCCGCCGGCTTCGGAAAGCCGATCCCGTTCTTCCAGGCCTTCATGATCCGAGGGTGGCGCGCTTCCAGGACTTAATCGCCGCGGCCCGCCAGAAACGGACCTCCTGAACGCTCGCCCAGGAGGTCCGTAGCCTCACCGCCCCGTCGGCATGTCCTTGAACGGCACGTCCTTGTCGACACGGACGTCGCCTGGCAGGCCCAGGACCCGTTCGGCGATGATGTTCTTGAGGATCTCGTCGGTGCCGCCGGCGATGCGCAGGCCCGGAGCCCACATCAGGCTCTGCTGGAACGCCGCCTCGGCCGGAGCCTGGTCGGGATCGACCAGTATGCCGTACTGATCCTCCATCTCGACGGCGGTATTGGCCAGCTCCTGCAGTTGGTTGGCCGAGATGATCTTGCCGATCGAGCTCTCGGGACCCGGCGTCTGGCCGCGCGACAGGGCGGTCATGGTGCGGAAGCGGGTGAACTTCAGCCCCTCGGACTGGACGTACCAGTCGGCCAGCTTCTCTCGGAACGCCTGGTCCTTCAGCGCCGGGCCGGTGGCGCCGGAGAGCTCGCGGGCCAGCTTCATGATCTCGCGATAGTTCGGACCGGCCGATCCGCCGACCGCCAGGCGCTCGTTCATCAGGGTGACCAGGGCGACCTTCCAGCCGTCGCCGACCTCGCCCAGGCGCTGGCTGTCCTTGACGCGCAGGTCGGTGAAATAGACCTCGTTGAACTCGCGCCCGCCCGACATCTGGTGGATCGGCCGGCATTCGACGGCGGCGTCCTTCATGTCGATCCAGAACATGGTCAGGCCCTTGTGCTTGGGCACATCCGGGTCCGTCCGCGTCAGCAGGATGCCGTAGTCGCAGTAGTGGGCGCCGGTGGTCCAGACCTTCTGACCGTTGATCACCCACTCGTCGCCGTCCTTGACCGCGCGGGTGCGCAGGGCCGCCACGTCGGAGCCGCCGGCGGGTTCGGAGAACAGCTGGCACCAGATCTCCTCGCCCTTCACGGCCGGGCCGACGAAGCGCTTCTTGGTCTCGCCGTCGGCGAAGGCCATG
>NZ_DATFAV010000100.1:0-19991 GCF_035254145.1 Caulobacter sp.
ACCACGCCATAGGCCTCGTGTCGGGGCGCTTCCAGGAACCTGACGCCGGCCGCGCTCATGCGCGCGTGGTCGCCGGCGAAGTCGTCGGTGTGCAGGAACAGCCAGACGCGACCGCCGCCCTGGCGACCGATGGCGTCAGCCTGCTCGCCCGAGGCCCTGGCCAACAGGAAGTCGGTCCCGTCGGAGCCAGGCGAAACGATCACCCAGCGCTTGCCGCCGCCCATGTCGGTGTCCTCGACCAGGGTGAACCCCAGCTTGCCGACATAGAAGGCGATCGCCTCGTCGTAGTCGGCGACCAGCAGAGAGACGAGGGCGACGCGGCGGGCCATGGGCGACTCCTTGGGAAGCCAAGCCATAGCACGCCGGTCGATTTGTCATACCACCGTGATCGAGCGCGCCGGGGTCAGCCGCCGCTGTAGCCGCCGATGATCGGCAGGATCTCGCCGGTGATGTAGCTGGAGGTCTGGGGTGAGGCGAGGAATACGTAGGCGGGCGCGATCTCCTCGGGCTGGGCCGGGCGCTTCATTGGCGTCTTGCCGCCGAACTCCGCGACTTGGGGCGCGAGCTTGTCGGCCGGGTTCAGCGGCGTCCAGACGGGACCTGGCGCCACCGCGTTCACCCGGATCCCCTTCTCGACCAGATGGGTCGCCAGCGACCGGGTGAAGGCGTGGATGCCGCCCTTGGTCATCGAATAGTCCAGCAGGTCCTTGTTGCCGAGCAGGCCGGTGACCGAGCCGGTATTGATGATCGAGCCGCCCCTGGGCAGGTGCTTCACCGCCGCCTTGGCCATGTGGAAATAGCCGTAGAGGTTGGTCTTCAGCGTGCGGTCGAAGTGCTCCTCGGTCAGGTCCTCGAAGGTCGTGACGTGTTCCTGGAACGCGGCGTTGTTGACCAGGACGTCCAGCCGACCGAACGCTTGCACGGTCTTCTCGACGGCGGCCTGGGCGTAGGCGGGATCGGCGACGTCGCCGGGCAGCAGGATCGCGCGGCGGCCTTCCAGCTCGACCGCCAGGCGGGTCTCCTCGGCGTCGCGATCTTCGTTCAGATAGGCGATGGCGACGTCCGCGCCTTCGCGGGCGAACAGCACCGCCACGGCGCGGCCGATGCCGCTGTCGGCGCCGGTGATTAGGGCGGCCATGCCCTCCAGCTTGCCCGAGCCCTTGTAGAACGGCGCGTCATACATGGGCGCGGGGGCCAGCCGGTGTTCTTCTCCGGGCTTGGCTTGGTGCTGTTCGGGGAAGGGCGGCGCGGGATAGCGGCGCGCGCCGGCCTGCATCGCTTCGGCCCGCTCTTCCTTGGGCTTGAACGAGCGCTCCTCCTTGGCGTCCAGCGGCGCCTGGATGGCGCGTTCAGCCTCGGCGGCGCGATCGCCGGCTGTCTCGAATTCGGGCGTTTGGATCTCGGCCATGGGAGCCTCCTGGGGTGAGCCCGGAAAACCACTGGCGGCGAGCGATGTTCCAACCGTGACCGAAAGCGGTTGCCCGCAAAACGGGCATGAGCCACCTTGCGCGCCTTCTTTGACCCCCCTTCTTTTTGGTGTTCTGGGGTGACGACCATGCCACGCGACGCGGCCGGAACGACGCTCCCTCCGGAGCAGCCGCGCGGCCTCATCTTGACCGATCTGATCGAACTGCTCCGCCTGGCGGGGCCGGTGATCCTGTCGCGCCTGGGCATCATGGTCATGGGCCTGACCGACGCCATCGTGGTGGGCCACTTCTCCGCCCGGCAGCTGGGCTTCCACGCCATGGCCTGGGCGCCGTCGTCGGTGCTGATCACCATGTCGATCGGCCTGCTGGTCGGGGTGCAGGTGATGACCGCGCGGGCCATCGGGGCGGGCAAGCCGCATGACACCGGCGCGGTGCTGCGCAGAGGCCTGGTCTATGGCGCCTGGATCGGGTTCGGCGGCGCGGCGGTGCTGGCCGCGCTGGGGCCGCTGTTCCTGCATAGCCTGGGTCTCAAGGACGGGCTCGCCGACGGCGCGACCCATCCTCTGATCGTCTTTTCACTGTCGTTGCCGGTCTACGCCCTGTCGGTCGTGCTGAGCTTCTGGCTGGAAGGCCTGGCGCGACCGGGATTCGCGGCCATCGCCATGTGGCTGGCCAACGGCGTCAACCTGGCGGTCAACCTGCTGCTGGTGCCCGGACTCTTCGGCCTGCCGGCGATGGGCGCGACGGGCGCGGCCTGGTCGACCTTCGTGGCGCGAACCTTCCTGACGATCGTCTTGGGCGTCTATGTGCTGCGCATGAAGGACGCTCGCGTGCTGGGCGTCTTCGACAAGCCCAAGCCCAACCGCGCCGCCGAGATCGAACAGCGCCGGATCGGCTATGGCGCGGGCGCGTCGAACTTCTTCGAGGTCTCGGCCTTCGCCGGCATGAACCTGATCTGCGGCTGGATCGGCGACCTGACCGTGGCCGCCTATGCGGCGGTGCTGAACGTCGCGGCGATCATCTTCATGATCCCGCTGGGCATTTCGACGGCCACGGCGGTGCAGGTCGGGCGGGCCTACGGCGCGCGCGACCCGGCGGGCATGACCCGGGCCGGCTGGATCGCCTTCGCGGTCACCGGGGCGGTCGGCGTGCTCGCGGCCCTACTGCTGTTCCCGCTGAAGGGCTGGGTCGCCATGGCCTATACGACCGACCCCGCGGCGCTGACCCTGATCGCGCCGGCGCTGGTCCTGACCTGCTTCTTCCTGGCCCCGGACGCGGTGCAGGTGGTGACCGCCCAGGCGCTGAGGGCGCGGGGCGAGGTGTGGGTTCCCACCATCACCCACCTGATCAGCTACGCCCTGGTCATGGGCCCGCTGGCCTGGTGGCTGGCCATTCCGAAGGGGATGGGCCTGAACGGCGTGGTGATCGCGATCATCGTCACCAGCTTCCTGTCGGCCGGCTTCCTATTGGCGCGGTTCAGGATCCTGGACTTGAAGGATCGCCGCGTCTCGCCTTCTCCCCTTGCGGGAGAAGGTGGCGGCGCGGCCGCCGGATGAGGGGTTGCGCAAGGCGCGTCGGATAGGGCTTTGGCCCCTCATCCGTCTCGTCTTCGCGAACTGCCTTTTCCCGCGGAGGGAGAAGGGATCAGACCCCCAGGATCCAGCCTTCTTCCGTCTCCGCCGCGGCCAGCGCCTCTTCGGAAAGGCCCTTGGGGGCGGCGAAGGCGGCGGCCAGCTTGCCGGTCTCGTCGAGCTTGGCGAAGTGCTCGGCCAGGCCGCGCACCTGGGTCAGGTCCTTGACCTCGCCGGCGGCGGGGACGCCTTTGATCATCGAGGGATAGACCTCGGCCGCCACGACCGCGACGCCTTCGAGGTCAGCCTCGGTCAAGGCCTTGAAGCCGGTCTCGAACGGCCAGACGTGGACGGCCTCGCCGCGCGCGTCCTTCAGGCGCCGCACGGCCGGGACGCCGACGATCGCCTGACCGCCGACCGAGCCGTTGTAGTAGAGCTTCCAGATCGAGTGCGCGCCTTTCGCAGCCTCGTCGGCGTAGCGGAACTCGGGCAGGTCGTCTGGCCCGTGCTCGCGGGTGCGCTTGGGTTGCAGGGTCGTCAGGGCGTCCTTGGGCGGGCAGCCCCAGAACGGGAAGGGGCCGCCGGTCAGGCGGCGGTTGATCTCCGAGCCGACACCGAAGCGGTTGTTGGTGTTGTCGGCCTTGTCCTTGACCATCTTGGCCAGCTGGTCCCAGACCGCGCGCCAGGGCGTTTCGCCCGGCAGGGCCAGGGCCTTGGCCAGGCCGCGCGGGAAGCCCAGCGGGAAATCAAAGCCGACCAGCGCGCGCTCGCCGCGCTTCTTGAGGTCCTCGAGGATCGCCGCCAGCCGGATCTCGGCCTCGGCGCGGGTCGCGGGATTATAGCTCTCGAAGGTCAGCCGGAAGCGCACGTCGCGCTTGAGCACGCCGATCCAGATGGAATCCGCGCCCGTGCTCGGCTTGGCCGCGGCGCTCCAGTCCACGATGACATAGGCGCTGAACAGGCGCGACACGGCGACGCTCCGCTAGGGTTGAACGAAGCGCGCTTCTACTCCCCCGGCGGCCCTGGGGCCAGCCGGGAAAGCAGGGGAGAGGCGGTTATCAGGCCGCGTCGCGGATCTTGGTCGTCGGGCCGATCGGGCGGCCGTTGCGGGCGAACCAGCGGATCGGCGGCTCGCAGGACGGGCCAAGGGCGGCGCGGACGATGGCCGGCGGACGGCGCTCTTCCGGGGTCATGAACAGGCCGTTGGTCTTCAGCTTCAGGCCGGCGGCCTTGTGGGCGCCCAGCATGGTCAGCGGTACGGCCAGGACCAGGCCCAACAGGATCGGGGCGGTCGAGGTGAACAGGTCCGGCGTGAACCAGAAGATCCCGCCCAGGACCAGGCCAGCGGCGCTGATCCAGCCCATGGCGGCCGAGGCCTCCTTGAAGCTGACCTTGTCGGCGTCACGGCGCTGAGTGGCCCAGCCGCCGACCTTGCCGGCCAGGATCTCGACGATGGCGCGGGTCTGGGTGAACATCAGCATCGGCGCCACGAGGGCCGAAAGCAGCATCTCGACGGCCAGGCCGGCGACGATGCGGCGCTTGCCGCCGAAGCCCTTCACGTCGGCCTTGCGGTTGAAGACGAGGATCGCGCCGAGGATCTTCGGGCCGAACAGCAGCACGAAGGTGATGATCATGGCCCAGGCGGTGGCCTGGATCTCGCGCCAGTCGATCAGGGCGTGGGCGGCGGCCTGCAGGTCGGCCATGGTGAAGGCCGCCTTCTTCAACTCGGGCATCAGGGCGCGCGAGGTGATCCCGGCCGTCAAGGCGATGAACCATAGCGGTGACAGGGCGTAGCTCAGCACGCCGATGACGAGGTGCAGGCGGCTCATCCAGTGCAGGCCGGGCAGGGCGGTCAGCGGCACGTGCTGGACGTTGCCCCGGCACCAGCGACGGTCGCGGGTGGCGAAGTCCAGCAGGTTGGAGGGGCTCTCCTCGTAGGAGCCTTCCAGATAGGGCGCCAGGTGGACGCTCCAGCCGCCGCGGCGCAGCAGGGCGCTTTCCAGGGCGTCGTGGCTCATGACCTCGCCGCCAAAGGGCTTGGGACCGGCCAGTTGCGGCAGGCCGCAGGTCTCGGCGAAGGCCCGGGTGCGGACGATGGCGTTGTGGCCCCAGAAGGAGCTCTCCGTGCCCGACCACCAGGCCAGGCCCGTCCAGGCGACGCGGCCGTAGAGGCGCGTGGCGAACTGCAGGGTGCGGGCGAAGATCGTCTGGCCGTTGATGATCATCGGCATGGTCTGGATCAGGCCCGCGCCCGGGTGACGCTCCATGGCGTCGGCCAGGCGGACCATGGCCTCGCCGGTCATCAGGCTGTCGGCGTCCAGCACCAGCATGTGCTCGTAGGCGCCGCCCCAGCGGCTGACCCAATCGGCGATATTGCCGGCCTTGCGGCCCGTGTTTTCCTTGCGGACCCGGTAATAGACGTTGCTGTGGGCCTCGCGGCGGAAGCGGGCGAAACAGGCCTGCTCGGCCAGGGCCACCTGGGCGTCGCGCGTGTCGCTGAGCACGAAGATGTCGAACTGGCGGCTCATGCCGGTGTCGGCCAGCGAGGCGTCCATGGCGCGCAGGCGGGCGAAGACGGCGGCGGCGTCCTCGTTGTGCACCGGCATCAGGACGGCGGTGCGGGTGTGCAGCTTGGGCATGGGCGCTTCGCCGTCGATGCCCAGCGGATCCTTGGGCTTGCCCAGCAGGATCACGAAACCGGCGACGGCGGTGCAGAACCACAGCGACAGCGCCAGGAAGAGCGGGGCCAGCAGGACCAGAACGATGGCTTCCAGCCGGGTCACGCCGCCCAGGGCGACCGTGTCGAAGGTGGCCTTCCAGCCGGCGACCCCCATCACGACCGTCGCCAGAGCGATGATCCAGCGACGCAGGGTCATGTTGGAGGCCAGCGCCGCGGCGCGGCGCGGACCGCCTTGCCAGAAGCCCAGAGGCTGCACGGGCATGGCCAGCGGCGCCTCGGCCGGGACCTCGACGGTGTCCCGCCGCTGAACGACCTGATCGAGAGACACGCTCGTGGAGGTGCGCACGTCGAAGAGGGCGGAGCGATCGCTCATATCGTCAGATCTCGGACTTTTTCCGGCGGACCGGGCTCTCTCCGCGCATTTCGCCGCCGGTTCCTCTTTCCGCGCCTCCGTGGGTCCGCTAGGGAACCGGGGTGGCGCTTGATGACGGAACCGTGACAGTCGAACCGGCGTGGAGAGCCGCCGGTGAGATCTAGAGTAAAACTTCGATCACAAGTTCGCTACCAGAAATCACGCGCGTTTCGCAGTTGCGAGAAAATACGTCGACAGCGTGCCGCGCGAGCGGCGCTCGCCTTTTGGGGGAATTTCGGTAAGATGATGAATTATCGGAATTTCCTGGTTTTCGCCGGTATCCTGGGGCTGGTCGCATGCGGTGAAGCGTCGCAGACGCCGCGGTCAACTCCCGGCGTCGTTGAAGCTGTCGCGTCGACGGAAGCGCTGCCAGCCTACGAGGCTCAAGGGGTGATTTCCGGGTTGGACGGCCAGATTCTCACGCTCGATCACGACGGCGCGAGCGCGGCGGGTCTCAAGCCCGGCCGCGACCGATTCAAGGTCTACGCCGATGTGCTGGCGGAAGCGCCGATCACGCCCGGCGCGCGCGTGAAGTTCCAGTTCAAGAAGACGCCAAGCGGCCTGGAAGTGTCCAGGCTGGAAGCGCGGCCCTGATCTCAAAGCCGCCATCCCGCGAACACGTCGCGGGATGACGGTGGATTTGGCGGAGCAGGGCGTCTAGGCCAGCTTCACCAGCATCTTGCCCAGGTTCTCGCCCGAGAACAGCTTCAGGAACGCGTCCGGGGCGCGCTCGACGCCTTCCTCGACGGTCTCCTTCCAGGTGATCTTCCCGGCCTTGATCCACTCGGCCATGTCCTTGGCGAACTGCGGGAACAGGTCGTAGTGGTTGGAGACGATGAAGCCCTCCAGGCGCAGGCTCTTGCCCACGGCCAGGATGATGTTGGACGGGCCCTCGGGTTTGCTGGTCTCGTTGTACTGCGAGATCATCCCGCACAGGGCGAAACGGGCGAATGGGCGGGCCGAGTTGATGGCCGCCTCGAGGTGCACGCCGCCGACGTTCTCGAAATAGACGTCGATGCCCTTGGGCGCGACCTTGGCCAGCTCGGCGACCACGTCGGGCGTGGCCTTGTAGTCGATGACGTGGTCGACGCCGATCGACTTCAGGAACGCCACCTTCTCCGGACCGCCGACCGAGCCGATCACGGTGTGGCCCTTGAGCTTGGCGATCTGGCAGACGACCGAACCCACGGCCCCCGCGGCGGCCGAGACGAAGACGACATCGCCTTCCTTCAGCGCCGCGATGCGCAGAAGGCCGACATAGGCCGTCAAGCCCGGCATGCCGGCCACGCCCAGGAACGCTTGTGGCGGGATGCCGTGAGTGTCGAGCTTGGTGATCGCGCCCATGCCGGCGGCGGCCAGCGATTTGGGATGGGCGTTGAAGGCCTCGCGCCAACCGAACATCGAGCTGACGATATCGCCGGGCTTAAAGTCGGGGTCGTTCGAGGCGATGATTTCACCGATCGCGCCGCCCTGCAGCGCCTGGCCGATCTGGAACGGCGGAACGTAGCTGGGGCGGTCGTACATGCGGCCGCGCATGTAGGGGTCGACCGACATCCACAGGTTCTTCACCTGGACCTCCCCCGGGCCGGGGGCGGGCAGGTCGACGCTGGCCAGTTCGAAGTCCGAGGCCTTGGGAAGCCCCACGGGACGGCTCTTCAGACGGATTTCACGCGAGGTGGTCATGGGTTTCCTCCGGCTGCTCTCTGGCGAGCGTTGTTAATTTAAACGGATGTTTAGCGCGTCCTTACGGAAGGCTCCAGTGCTTCTATGCCGTCACGAAGCGGAGTAGACAGCGCCCATGACCAAGACCTTGAAAGCGGGCGTCGTCGGCGCCGGGGTGTTCGGCGGCTATCATGCCAAGAAATACGCCGAATTGGCGGATGTGACGCTGGTCGGCGTGTTCGACATCGATCTCGCGCGGGCCAAGGCCCTGGCCGAGCCGCTCGGCGCCCAGGCCTTCGACGACATGGACGCCTTCCTGGCCGCGGTCGACGTGGTCACCGTCGCGACGCCCGCCGTTCATCACGCCGGCGCGGCCCTGGCGGCGCTGAAAGCGGGCAAGCCGGTCTATTCCGAAAAGCCCCTGGCCGTGACGCCGGACGACGCCGACAAGATGGTCTCCGCCGCCGCCAGGGCCGGCGTGCCGCTGGCCTGCGGCCATCAGGAGCGGGTGGTGTTCCAGGCCATGGGCCTACTGGACATTCCCGAGCAGCCGCTGCGCCTGGAGGCCGTGCGGCGGGGCACGCCCTCGGATCGCAACCTCGACGTCTCCGTGGTGCTGGACCTGATGATTCACGACATCGACCTGGCCCTGGCGCTCTGCGATGGCGAGCCGGTGGCGGTGGAAGGCGAGGGGGCCATCACCCGCTCGACCTCCCTCGCCAATCCTCACTTGGACTGGGTCAAGGCCGAGGCCACCTTCGACAACGGCTTCACGGCCGTGTTCGACAGCTCCCGCGTCGCCGAGGCCCGCGAGCGGACGATGAAGGTCGTCTACCCTTCGGGCGAGGTCGAGATCGATTTCCTGGCTCGAACCTTCCGCAACACCACGCCGTTTCCGCTGATCGAGAACTTCACCGAGACCCCGGCCGGCAAGGATCCGCTGGGCCTGTCGGTCGCCGGCTTCCTGGCGGCCGTGCGTGGCGAAGCGCCCCGGCCGGTGGTGACCGGCGCCGAGGCCGCCCGGGCCCTGGACCTGGCGCTGGCGGTGGAGCAGGCGGTCGAGGGCTAGGCTCGCGACGGCTGGCTTGGCCGATCCGGACTGGAGGGAATTTTGCCGCACGAGGCCTGGCCCGTCGATCCCGCGACGCTCGTTCCCTTCCTGGTGGCGATCGTCCTGATCGAGCTGACCCCTGGTCCGAACATGGGCTACCTGGCGGGCTTGTCGGCGGTGGAGGGCCGGCGCGCCGGCCTGGTGACAGTGGCGGGGATCACCTGCGGGCTCCTGGCCTACATGCTGGCCTCGGTCGCCGGGGTGACCGAGATCCTGCGGGTCAATCGTCACCTGTACGCGCTGCTGCGCTGGGCCGGCGTGGCCTATATCGCTTGGCTGGCCGTCGAGGCCTGGCGCGGCGGCGAAAACGGCGAGGCCGCGCCGGTGGCGACCACCGACTGGGCGCTGTTCCGCAAGGGCTTGCTGGCCAACCTGCTCAATCCGAAAGCCGCGCTGTTCTACGTGACCCTGTTGCCCGGCTTCATCCAGCCCGGCCACGCCTCGCCCTTGGCCCAGGCGCTTATCCTGGGCGGGGCGCACATCCTGGTCAGCGTCGCCATACACGGCGCCATCGTCCTGTCGTCGGACGGGTTGGCGCGCCGCGTCGTGCGTGTCGGCGGCAGCGTTCGCGCCCGGCGGCTTTTCGCGGTCGCCCTGATGGCCACCGCGGTTTGGATCGCCTTGGAGACGCGTCGCTAGAGCATTCCCGGATGAAACGGCTATCGGGCCGAAGAATGCTCTAGTCGTCGAGGTCGAAGGGCAGTTCGTCCTGGTCGCTGGGCGGCTCGCGACGGGCTTTCGAGACGGGCTTGTAGCTCGGCGCCGGCGCCGGCGTCGGCGGCGGCGCGGACGGCTCGTCCTCCCACGGCGGATCGTCGAACATGTCGGGCTCGGCCTGGTGGGGAGCCGTGGCGGGGACGGGTCTTGGCGCGTCGTCAACGCGGCGCGCCGGGGGAGGAGGAGCGATATCTTCCTCCAGCTCGTCTTCGAAGATCGGCGCGACGAAGGTCCTGCTTGGCGGCGGCGTCTGGGCCGGCGTCTGGGCCGCCGCGACGGAGGGCGCGGCGCGTTCGGGACGCGGGGGCAGGGGGCGTCGGACGATCGCCTCGCACCGCGCCAGCCAACGGTTGGCCTCCTGCACCAGTTCGGCCGGCGAGCGGCTCTCGCGCCGCTGTTCGTCGCCCGGCGCCCAGAGCTCGAGCGCGAAGTCGGGATGGCGCGGGTCGTCGAAGATCAGCCGCAAGGTGACCGTGTCGGCCTGGGGCGCGACATGATCGATGGCCCGTCGGCCCTCGCCCCGGAACACCCGGCCCATCACCTGGTTGTCGACCAGCAGTTCAGCGCCCATCAGCTCGTCCAGGCGATAGACCAGACACCAGGCCCCCCGGTCCCACGCGACGGCCAAAAGGTTGGTGGAGAACGAGAATCCCGCGCCGCGCCCCCGTCCGCGCGCGACGACGACGCCTTCCGGCTCGCTCTTCAACACATGGCGCAAGGCCCGGCGGATGCGCCGGTCCTCATCGCCGTACCAGATGGCCAGGCTGCCCATGAACGTCACCGCCGTACCGGCGATGGCCACGAACAGCAAAAAACGCGCGAGTTCGCTCATGGAAGGCAGGCTAGCGAGAGTCCCGATTCTCGCCCAGAGGGCCTTGACCGACCGTCAAAGACGGAAGTGGCCGACGACCGGAACGTGGTCGGAAGGCTTTTCCTTGTCGCGCTCATCGCGGTGGATGACCACACCGTCCAGCTTGTCCGCCGCCTGGGGCGACAACAGAAGATGGTCGATCCGGATGCCCAGGTTCCGCTGCCACGCGCCGGCCTGGTAGTCCCAGAACGTGTAGCCGCCCGGCGCGCCGTCGGCCTGCATGTAGGCGTCGGCGAGGCCAAGGTTCTTCAGGGCCCGGAACGCGGCCCGGCTCTCGGGTTGGAAAAGGGCGTCGCCGAGCCAGGCTTCGGGGTTGGCCACGTCCTGGGTCTCGGGGATGACGTTGTAGTCGCCGAGGATGACCATGGGCTCCTCGAACGCCAGCAGCGCCTTGGCGTGGGCGTGCAGCCGGCGCATCCAGGCCAGCTTGTAGTCGAATTTCTCGGTGCCGATCGGATTGCCGTTGGGCAGGTAGATGCCGACCACGCGGAACGGGACCGGCGCGCTGATCACCGCCTCGATGTAGCGGGACTGCTCGTCGACCTCGTCTTCGGACAGGACGGGAAGGCCCTTGCGGACGTCCTCGACCGGAAACTTCGAGAGCAAGGCCACGCCGTTATAGGTCTTCTGGCCGTGGACGACGACGTTGTAGCCGAGCCGCTCGAAGGCCTCGGTCGGGAACTTCTCGTCGAGGCACTTGATCTCCTGCAGCACGGCGACGTCGGGATTCTCGGCTTCGAACCACGCCAGCACGCCGTCCAGGCGGGCGTTGATCGAATTGACGTTCCAGGTGGCGATGCGCATCGAGGACTCCAGACTTGAGCCTGGAAGCTAGGGTCCCCGGCGGATGGGCTCAAGCCGCGGCGATCAGTGGGTCTTGATGAATGCGGCGATCGCCTCGGGGACCGCGGGCGCCAGGGGCAGGGACGGGTCCGAATAGGTGGCGACATTGGCGGCGCGGTCCGCTGGAGCCGACTTGAGCACGTGATTGACGCCCTCCAGTTCCACGAGGGTCGCGTCGGGCTGGGTGGCCTTCAAGCGTTCGGCGCTGTCCGTCGGGACCTGGATGTCGGTCTTGCCCTGCACGATCAGCACCGGGCCCTTGTAGGCCTTCAGCAACTGCGTCGGGTCGTAGGCGAAGGTGGCTTTCAGGAATGGCTGCACCTGCGGCGCGAACAGCATCTGCAGGCCGGGCGGCATGGCCGAGGCGTCGACGTCGCGGCCGGCTTCGAGCGCGGCGACGTTGTCCAGGGTCTGGTCGAGGAGCGCTCCGGGCGGCAGGCCGGCCTTGAGCTGGCGGCGCAGAATGTCGCCGAACTTCTCGCCAGCCGCCGAGACCAGCACCAGACCGCAGAGATCCTGACCGGTCTGGCCGGCGACCTCGGCGACCAGGGCGCCTTCGCTATGGCCGATCAGCCAGACGCAGGGCGCGCCCGTGCGCTTCTTGAGATCGGCGGCCCAGGCGTTGGCGTCGGCGGCCAGGTCGGCGATGAACACCCTGTTGCCGTCGGTGGCGGCCGCGCCGCTGGCGAACTGGCCCCGCTTATCGATCCGCACCGTGGTCACGCCCCTGGCGGCCAGACCCTCGGCCAGCTGGCGATAGATCGCGCCCTTGACGCCCAGGGGGCTGTTCCCGTCGCGATCGGTAGGTCCCGAGCCTGGCAGGATGACCGCTACCGGCGCCTTGGCGCCGGCGGCGGGCGCTAACTGCGTGCCTTTCAGCGGTCCGGGGATTTCGACGAAGGTCTCGACCGGCGGAGCGGCGGGGGTCGCGGCCAGGGCGGCGGCGAAGGCGATGGCGAGCATGACGAGGTTCCCCGAAGCCAGCGACGACGCGGCGTCTCGTCGTCTTCTATCGACGAAACTCTAGATTGAGAAGCTGACCCCGCAGCCGCAGCTGGATTTGGCGTTGGGATTGCGCACCCGAAACTCCGCGCCGGCCAGTTCGTCGACGAAGTCGATCTCGGAGCCCTTGAGCAGGGCCAGGGAGACCACGTCCACCAGAGCCACGGCGTCGTCGCGCTCGACCTTCAGGTCGTCGGCCTCGACCGTGTCGACCAAGTCGAACCGGTATTGGAAGCCCGAGCAACCGCCGCCGTCGACGGCCACACGGAGCATGAGGGGGCGGCCCTCGCTGGCGGCGATGGCCTTGATCCGTCGAGCGGCGTTTTCGGAAAGCGTTAAGTCTGTTTGGGTCATGGCTGTGGAAAAGTCATTCTCGGCCTATATGAGGATGTCGCGGCCCTAACGGAAGGGCCAAACGGTCCAACGCGATAAAGGCGTTCTATGTCCCAGGCCCCGTACTTCGTCCCCCGCGCGCCCTATGCCGAAGATCCGTTCAAGTCGAAGGGGCGCCGCTTCAAGGAAGAAGAGAGCCGCACCCGCACCCCGTTCGCCCGTGATCGCGACCGCATCATCCATACCTCGGCCTTCCGCCGCCTGAAGGAGAAGACCCAGGTCTTCGTGGCGCACGAGGGCGACAATTTCCGCACCCGCCTGACCCATTCGCTGGAGGTGGCGCAGGTGGCGCGCTCGCTGGCCACGGCGCTTGGCCTGGACAGCGATCTCGCCGAGACCATCGCCCTGGGCCACGACCTGGGCCATCCGCCCTTCGGCCACGCTGGCGAGGACGAGCTCGAGATCCAGATGCGCGACTACGGCGGCTTCGACCACAACGTCCAGACGTTCCGGGTCGTGACCGAGCTGGAGCATCGCTATCCGGACTTCCTGGGCCTGAACCTGACCTGGGAGACCCTGGAAGGGATCATCAAGCACAACGGCCCGGTGACCAACAAGCTGGGCAAGCCGTCCTGGAAGGCGATCTCCAAGTACGACAACGAGTACGAGCTGGGCCTGGACAGTTGGGCCTCGGCGGAGGCGCAGGTCGCGGCGTTGGCCGACGACATCGCCTACAACAACCACGACGTCGACGATGGCGTGACCGCCGGCCTGTTCACGCTGGACGAACTGATGGACGTGCCGCTGATCGGCCCGATCCTGTTCGCGGTGAAGAGCGAGCGTCCGGATCTCGACGCGCGCCTGACCCATCTGGAGGCCGTGCGCCGGATGATCGGCGCCATGGTCGACGACGTGATGGGCGAGACTCTGCAGCGCGCCGCGGCCAGCGGCGTCCAGTCGGCCGACGACGTGCGGAGGCTGGACCACGCCCTGGTGGCCTTCTCGCCCGACATGGCCGAGGACCTGGCCCGCCTTCGGTCGTTCCTCTACGAGCGCATGTACCGTCACTGGCGGGTCAATCGCACGCGCAGCCAGGCGCGCCGTATTCTCGGCGAAATGTTCGCGCTATTCCTCAAGGAGCCAGAGGTCCTGCCGACCTACTGGTTCGCCAAGTCGCAGAACCGCGACGAAGCGGGCAGGGCGCGCGTGGTGTGCGACTACATCGCGGGCATGACCGACCGTTTCGCGATAGAAGAGCACCGCAAGTTGTTCCACCTCGACGTCTGGAACTAGGCCTCTCCAGGTCAAGCCCCAGGCGGGGAGGCGAGCAGCGCTTGATCCGCTACCTGTGCGGGGCGGGCGCTTCTGAGACGGTGCGGTGTTGGGTAACCTAGGGTCGCGCGCGTCCGATTCGAGCGTTCGATCCGCGCCCCGAGTTTTTGGAGCTTAGCCTAAGATGTCCGATCCGCACCGCGGGGCCTATACGCCGCCCACCGACGCCCCCCTGTCGTTCGACGCGCGTCAGCCCGTGCGCGGGGCGCGGCCGCTGCCCATGACCCTGATCATCAGCGCCGTGGTGCTGGTGACGCTCGTGGTGGCGGTGATCATGATCTATCGCGGCGGCATCCGCGGCCCCAACGAGCCGCCGCGCGCCGTCGGCGCCGAGGTGGGCGAGATGAAGACGCCGCCGCCGGCCGGCAGCCAGCCCCAGGATCCGGCCGCGGGCCTCCAGATCTACCACAGCGACGACGCCCAGCCGTCGGCCACCTTCGCCGCGCCGCCCGAGGCGCCGCAGGCGCGTCCGGCCGTTCCGCTGAACACCGCGCCCGTCCAGACCGCGGCCCTGCCGCCGGCCAAGCCCGCGCCGGCCGCCGCCGCTCCGGCCGCGCCGACGATCGAGTCCCTGGCCACCGCCGCCGTCGCGCCCAAACCCGCGCCGAAACCGGTCCAGACGGCCGCCGTGACGCCCGCCAAGCCCGTCGCCGCCGCGCCGGCTCCGACCGCCGCCGCGCCCAAGCCCGTGGCGACGGCCACTGGCCCCGCCTCGGTGCAGATCGGCGCCCTGTCTTCGCCCGCCCTGGCCGACAAGGCCTGGACCGACGCCGTGCGCCTGGCCCCCGGCCTGGCCGCTGGCAAGGGCAAGAAGGTCGAGGCCGTCGACAAGAACGGCGTGACCCTCTACCGCACCTCGGTCACCGGCTTCCCGAGCCGCGAGGCCGCCAAGGCCTTCTGCGAGGCGATCTCCGCCTCGGGCAAGTCCTGCTTCGTCAAATGAGCCTGCTGATGGGCGCCTCTTCCGCCGCCATCCTCGGCTGCGCCGGGACCACGCTGACGGCCGAGGAGGTCGCCTTTTTCAGGGACGTGAAGCCTTGGGGCTTCATCCTGTTCAAGCGCAACATCGCCGACCCCAACCAGGTTCGCGCCCTGACCGCCGCCCTGCGCGAGACGGTCGGGCGGCCCGACGCGCCGATCCTGATCGACCAGGAGGGCGGTCGCGTCGCCCGCCTGCAGCCGCCGCACTGGCGGATCTATCCGCCCGGCCGAGCCTATGGCGAGCTGGTCGCCAACGACCCGCTGGTCGCCCGCGAGATCACCCGCCTGGGCGCGCGGCTGATCGCCCACGATCTCCATTCGCTGGGCGTCAACGTCGACTGCGTGCCGGTGCTGGACGTGCCCGACCCGCAAGGCCACGAGATCATCGGCGACCGCGCCTATGGCGACACGCCCGAACAGGTGGCCACCCTGGGCCGCGCGGCCGCCGAGGGCCTGCTGGCCGGCGGCGTCCTGCCGATCATCAAGCACATCCCTGGCCATGGTCGCGCCATGGCCGACAGCCACCTGGAGCTGCCGGTGGTCAAGGCCAAGCTGGCCGAGCTGGACGCGCGCGACTTCGCGCCGTTCCGGGTGCTGTCCGACATGCCGATGGCGATGACGGCCCACGTCGTCTACACGGCCATCGACCGCAAGAACCCGGCCACGACCTCCAAGAAGGCCATCAAGAAGATCATTCGCGAGTCGATCGGCTTCGACGGCCTGTTGATGAGCGATGATTTGTCGATGAAGGCGCTGTCGGGCGATTTCAAGCAACGCGCCAAGGACAGCCTGTCGGCCGGTTGCGACGTCGTCCTGCACTGCAATGGCGACATGGCCGAGATGAAGGCCGTGATGTCCGGCGTCGGCCGGATGTCGAAGGAGGCGCGTCGCCGCGCCCAGGCGGTCATGAGTCGCCTGGTCAAGGTCCCCGAACCTTTCGACGTCGCCGAAGCCCGCGCCCGCTTCGATGCGGCCTTCGACGGAAGGTACGCTTGAGCACGGGCTTCCAGCCCACATTCGACTTCGAGGCCGCCAACGAGGCGGCCGAGGACGGCGCCGCGCTCGTCATCGACATCGACGGTTACGAAGGCCCGCTGCACGTCCTTTTGGCGCTCGCGCGCAGTCAAAAGGTCGACTTGCTGCAGCTGTCGATCACGCGCCTGGCCGAGCAGTACCTGGCCTTCGTGCAGCAGGCGCGTCGCGTGCGCTTCGCCCTGGCGGCGGACTATCTGGTGATGGCCGCCTGGCTGGCCTATCTGAAATCCCGTCTGCTGCTGCCCAAGCCCGAACAGGCCAAGGCCGAGGAGCCGCCGGCCGAGGAGATGGCCGCCCAGCTGGCTTTCCGCCTGGCCAAGCTCGACGTCATGCGCAAGGCCGTGGAGGCCTTGAAGGACCGTCCGATCCTGGGCCGCGACGTCTTCATGCGCGGCGACCCCGAGGCGGTGAAGATCGTTTCCTCGACCCGGCTGGAGGGGGACCTCTACGGCCTGATGAGCGCCTATATCGAGCAGAGGAAGCGTGAGCACAGCCGCCACTACGCGCCGCGCCCGCCGACCGCCTATCCGCTGGAGGACGCCCGCGACCGGCTGCGCAGCCTGCTGCCGAAGATGGAGGACTGGACGGTCCTGTCGTCCATCGCGCCCATTGACCGCGTGCTGGAGGAGGATGACGGCCCCACGCCCGCTTCCTACCTGGCCTCGACCCTGTCGGCTTCGCTGGAGCTGGTGAAGGAGGGTGTGCTGGAGGCGCGCCAAATGGCGGCGTTCGAGGACATCTATCTCAGGACGCGGGCTGAACCGCTGGAAGTCGTCGAATGACCACCGAACTGGAACCCCTGTTCGTCGAGCGCTGCATCGAGGCGCTGCTGTTCGCGGCGGCCGAGCCGCTCAGCGACGTCGACCTGGCCAAGCGCCTACCGGAAGGGGCGGATATCGCGGCCGCCATCGCGGCGCTGCAGAACCGGTACGCGGGCAGGGGGATCGAACTGGTCTGCGTGGCCGGGCGCTGGCGCTTCCAGACCGCCCAGGACCTGGCGTTCCTGATGACCGAGGAGCGCGAGGAGCCGCGCCGCCTGTCCAAGGCCGCCCAGGAGACCCTGGCCATTGTCGCCTATCATCAGCCCGTCACCCGGGCCGAAATCGAAGCCGTGCGGGGTGTCCAGGCCAGTCGAGGCACGCTGGATGTCTTACTGGAACTGGGATTGATCCGCATGCGCGGTCGGCGGCGCACGCCCGGCCGTCCCGTGACGTTTGGGACCACCGACGCTTTCCTGGAGCACTACGGCCTGGCGAATCTGGGCGATTTGCCGGGCATCGCCGAGATGAAGGCGGCGGGTCTGTTGGAAATGAACTTGCCGCCGGGCTTCAACGTGCCGGATCCGCTGGGCCTGCGCGCCGGTGAGGACGAGGATCCGCTGGACCTCGACGAAGGCGAGACGCCCGAATTCGCCCAGGACTTCCTGGGCGAGCCGGAGAAGGCGGACGGTTAGGCTGATTTTCAGCAAACAGCGCGGTCTGCCCTCATCCGCGAGCGGTGTTTGAGGGGCGAGGTTGGGTGAACTTCACCGACCTACGCCAGGATATCCGCCACCAGGCCCTTCTGACCCTTCGTCTCGGGATCGTTCTGGACCTGCTGCTTGACCATGTCCTTGAGCTTGTCCTCGATCTTCTTGCGATCTTCCGGCGACATGGCCTTGAGCTGCTCCTCGGTGACGCCCAGCTTTGCCAGCATCATGGCCCGCATCTTCTGGGCCGGCGTCATGGCCTGGAACTTCAGGAACTCGTCCTTGGCCGAGGTCTCGCCGACCGGCGGAGCGCTTGAGGCGCTGACGCCGCCATAGGCGCCGGCGTAGACCGAGGAAGAACCGATCGAGGAAATCGACATGTGACGCGCTCCCGGACTGAAGGGGTGCGACATCTTGGCAAGAATTGCGCCAGCTTCCCGAAGCTCGACTTTTCAAAGGCTTGTGGCGCAAGGGCTTGATCGCCAGGTCAAGTTGACCGAGCAGAACTTGCCGCGCCTGGTCCATCCCTGGCCTTGTCGGCGCCTCGCGCGCGAACGATGGTCGGCGGCCCCGCAAGCGCCTATATTCTCGGGCATGTTGTAACGACGCGTCGCAGCGGCTATCTGGCGCTGTCGCAAGGAGTCTCGGTTATGGGAAGTCTCGGTCCTATCCACTGGATCATCGTCGCCGTCGTGGTGCTGCTTCTGTTCGGCGGTCGCGGCAAGCTGTCGGGCATCATGGGCGACGCGGCCAAAGGCATCCGGGCGTTCAAGGACGGCCTGAAGGACGACACCAGCAGCGAAGTCGCCGACAACAAGGCCAAGGGCGCGCTGCCGCGCACCGAGGCCGAGGCCGAAGAGCTTCGCAAGTCGTAAGATTGAAGGCGCGCGGGGGGAAGACTCCGCGCGTGATCCAACCTCGCGGGGGGCCTTCGGCTCCGCCGCTCTAGGGCGCGTCCATGCTTCCTGATATCGGCGGCACAGAACTTCTTGTCATCGCCGCCGTCGCACTGATCGTGGTCGGTCCCAAGGACCTGCCAGCGCTGCTGCGAAAGCTCGGCCAGTTCGTTGGCAAGATGCGAGGCATGGCGTCGGAATTCCGCGCCAGCTTCGACGAAATGGCGCGACAGTCCGAGCTCGACGAACTGCGCCGTGAGGTGCAGGCCATGCGCGCCGGGCAGTTCTCCAACCCGGTCCAAGCCGCCACCGACGCCGCCGGCGTCGATCAGGTGTTCGCCGACATCGACGCTTCGCTCACCAGCGGCGCGACCCAGATGCATCCCTATGCGGGCGGCGACGTCCATGGTTCGGCCCCCGCCACCGACAATTCGATCCTGCCGCCTCCAGCCGTCGAGATCGTCGAAAAGCCCAAGCGCGGGACGCGCAAGAAAGCGGCCCAGGCCGAACCGGCCAAGCCCGCTCGCAAGTCCGTCCCGACGACAAAAGCCGCTAAGACAAAGGTGGCTACGGCCAAGGCGGGCGTCACGCCGCGTAAGCGCGCGGCCAAGGCCGGCGCCAAAGCTTCGGACGCCGTCTCGTGAACGACAAAGCCCTGGGATACGAGGACGAGATCGAAGCCTCGCGCGCGCCGCTGCTGGACCACCTGATCGAGCTGCGCACCCGCCTGATCATCTGCGTCGCCGCGATCGCGGTGGCGTTCGGCGTCTGCTTCGCCTTCGTGAAGCCGATCTTCCTGTTCCTGGTCCGCCCGTTCACCGTGGCCGAGGGCCTCAAGGCGGTGCAGGACGCCGGCGGTCACCACGGCTCGTTCGACCTGCTGCTGGCCCTGGTGGGCATCAAGAAGGTTCCGGCCGCGTCGCTGGCCGACATCACCCTGCAGGCCACCGCGCCGCTGGAGCAGTTCTTCACCAACATCAAGCTGGCGGCGTTCGGGGCCATCATCCTGGCCTTCCCGATCATCGCCTGGCAGCTGTACCGTTTCGTCGCGCCGGGCCTTTACAAGAAGGAGCGCAACGCGTTCCTGCCGTTCCTGATCGCCTCGCCAGTGCTGTTTCTGATGGGCGCGTCGCTGGTCTACTACGTAATGCTGCCGTTCGTGCTGTGGTTCTCGCTGTCCCAGCAGATCGTCGGCGAGGGCGTGAAGGTCGTGCTGCAGACTCGGGTGTCGGAGTATCTGACCCTCGTCACGACCCTGCTGCTGGCCTTCGGCCTCAGCTTCCAGCTGCCGGTGGTGCTGTCGCTGGGCGGCCTGGCGGGGCTCGTCGACTCCAAGATGCTGCGGGCGGGCCGCCGCTATGCGATCGTCGCCGTCTTCGTGGTGGCCGCCATCGTCACGCCGCCGGACCCGATCAGCCAGATCACCCTGGCTGTGCCGCTGTGCCTGCTCTACGAAATCTCGATCTGGTGCGTGTGGCTGATCGAACGCCGCCGCAAGCGCGAGGACGAGGAAGCCGACGACCTGGTCTGACAGGCGCGAAAAAGGCCCCGCGACTTGAGCCGCGAGGCCTCTTCCGACACTCAAAAAACGCGAGTGAAGCCCTAGAGCGCGTTAGGGTTAGGTGTGGGCGGCTAACCCGCCCGAACGCG
>NZ_DATFAV010000101.1:0-3513 GCF_035254145.1 Caulobacter sp.
ATCGTGGCCGAGCCGGTGGCCGGCATCGTCGGCGCCCTCTATCCGAACGGGCCGGCCGGCGCCAACAACTGCGCCAATCCCGCCTATGCGGCCCTGGTGGCGCGCTTCACCTTCAACGGCTCGTGCTCGACCCCGACCACCAGCATCGCCCGCCTGAAGACCTTCTACGTCAACGGCGCGCCGGTGAAGAACTCGGGCTTCGACTTCTCGGCCGACTACCGGTTCAAGGACGTGCTGGGCGGCGACGTCTCGCTGGGCGGCACGGCGACCTACATCCGCAAGTACGAGGTGGGCGCCAGCCAGGTCGAGGGGATCACCGTCGAGAAGGCCTTCGACGCGGTCGGCCTGCTCAACTACCAGACCACGGTCGTGCCGATCCCCAAGTGGAAGGGCGACGTCTACGCCGAGTGGAACGCCGGGCCGCATAACCTGCGCCTGTCGGTCCATTACATCGGCGGCTACACCGACCAGCGCACCGCGCCGTTCGCCGCCAACGCCTACAAGGACACCACGGGCGCGGGGGTGACGGTCAGCGCGGGCAAGCAGATCAAGAAGCAGGTGCTGACGGACCTGGCCTACCGCGTCTTCCTGCCCTGGGACACGACGGCGACCCTGGCGATCACCAACCTGTTCGACAAGGACCCGTCCTACGCCCGGCTCGACCTGGGCTACGACCCGTTCACCGGCGATCCCCTGGGCCGCACCTACAAGCTGGGCCTGCGCAAGAAGTTCTAGTTCCTCGGCGCGTCATGGGACTTGGCGGCGCGTTCTCCGGAACGCGCCGTCCTTTTTTTGGGGATACCGTCCGCTTCAAAAATCCAGCCTTCGACCCATGCCTCGGCTTGGCGGGGTGTCGGTCCGCGAACGCCGCCGGCGTTGACGGGCGCCGTCCAACTCAAAGCCCGCTGAACCCTGGGCCCCAGGCACAGGGCCTGGGGAGGCGGATAGTTTTGAAGGCTTTGGCTCCAGACCTCCAAGCCCCCGCTTGACGCCAACGCCCACGTCGATAGACGCAAGTCCGAGCTTCGCCGGAGCATGGACCGATGGCCGACTTTCCCGATGACATCTTCACCGAACCGGCGGACGTCGATCCCGACACCCTGGCCAACCTCGGCCCCCTGAGCCGCCTGGCCGGCGTGTGGGAGGGCCGCAAGGGCGTCGACGTGAACCCGAAGGCCGAGGGGCCCGAGCGCCGGGAGTTCCTCGAGCGCATCGAGATGCATCCGATCGACCCGCAGGCCAATGGACCGCAGCTGCTGTACGGCCTGCGCTACCACGTCCACATCGTCGCCTCGGACGAGGATTCCACCTTCCACGACCAGATCGGCTACTGGCTGTGGGAGCCGGCCACGGGGCTGGTCATGCAGACCCTGGCGATCCCGCGCGCCCAGGTGGCCCTGGCCAGCGGCGAGGCCAAGCCGGACGGCTCGGGCCTGATCGTGCGGGCCGAGCGGGGCGGGGCGGGCTACGGGATCTGCTCGACCGACTTCCTGGAATGGGCGTTCCGCACCGACAGCTACGAGCTGGACGTGCGCTTCGAGGCCGACGGCGGCTGGTCCTACGTCTCGACGACCATGCTGCAGGTCCGCGGCCGCGACGAGCCCTTCCGCCACGTCGACCGCAACACCCTGGTCAAGGTCGGCGAACCGCGCCCCAATCCGCTGGCCCGCATCGCGGCCGGCGAGACCCTGCCCCAGGCGCACGGGTTCCTGACGCTGGGGTGAGGTAAAACCCCTCTCCCGTGGGGAGAGGGCGGGGCCCGCCGCGAAGCGGGGGGAGGGTGAGGGGTTATGCTCTCGCCAAGCCGGAGTGTGGTCCTCACCCCCTCACCCCTACCCCTCTCCCCATGGGAGCGGGAGGCGTTCCTACAGATAATCCAGCAAGCTCGGCGGGCTGGCGACCGCGCCGTCGGCGTTGAACATCTGGGCCAGCTTGTCGCGCGAGGCCTGAAGTTCGACGATCTTGGCGTAGGCGGCGGGGGTCCAGCCCGAGGCCTGGCGCTCCTCGGCGGTCATGCCGGCGTAGCGGGTGATCATCGCCTTGCCGAACCCGCCCTCGTCCTCGGTGGTCGACTGGTAGCTGGCCTTGATGGCGGCGCTGTCGCGCGAGCGGATCTCGGTCTGGGCCTGGCGAACCTCGTGGGTCGAGAACTGGCCGTCCTGGTTCAGGGCGACGGCCGCCAGCGAGCGGTCGTCGAAGCGGCGGAAGTCGATATCGCCGCTGTCGGGATCCTTGGCCGCCTCGGGATGGACGGCCAGGGCGTACTGCTTGTCGAGGGCGGCGCGGACGTCGGTGGCGACCTTGCCGAAGTCGCGGGTCTTGGCGCCCGCCACCACGCTGCCGGTCTGGGCCATGTAGGCCGAAACGCTGTCGTTCTCGACGCCGACCGGCGCGAGGCCCGGGCGGGCCAGCGCCTGGCCACGCGCTTCGACGAGGGCGGAGCGGTCACGGCTCCAGGCGGCGGAGGCCTTCTCCTCGGGACCGGCGGCGTCCATCTGGTCGAGGGCGACCTGGTAGAGGGCGGCGTAGTCGCCGGTCAGCCGCGCCTGGGCCGCGGGACCGGCCAGGGCCGCGTCATGCTGGCCCTTCAGCGCCAGGGACGCCACGACCTGCTGCTCGATCGGAAAGCCGCCGCCCTGGTTGCTGGCCACCGCGTAGAGCGTGCGCCGGTCCATGTCGGTCAGGTCGATGGCGGGGTTTCCGTCCTTGAGGGCGTTGGAGGTCCCGGCCGCCTTCAGCCGCGCGGCGATCTGGCCCTTGGCCTCGGCGACCACGGCTTCGGTGGCGCGGGAGTCGGTCTGGGCTTTCAGCGCCGCCTGGGCGGCGGGAGAGAGGGTGACGCTGACCGCCGGGGTGTTGATCGTCGGGCTCTGGTCGCGCGTCTGGCCATAACCGGCGGCCTGGTTGGCGCGCTGCGTCGCCGTCTGCCCCGCGGTGAGGCCGGGGGCGTAGACCGACGAGTAGGGATTGATCGTCGTCATGACGGGAGACTCGAAGCGAATCAGTCGCTTGAGGGTAGCACATGGTTAACAGAGCGCCGCGCCCCTCTCCCCTTGCGGGAGAGGGTGGCCGCCGCAGGCGGTCGGGTGAGGGGCGCGCGAGCGGTTCGGACAGGGCTTTCGACCCCTCATCCGGCCCTTCGGGCCACCTTCTCCCGCAAGGGGAGAAGGATGATTACCCCAGCACGCCCGTCAGTAGCGGCTTGGCGAACAGGTCGGCGGCTTCGTCCCGTTCCAGGCCGGGGACCCAGGCGGGCAGCGAGGCGGCGGCGTTCAGCATCGAATTGATCATGTGGGCGGCGATGCTGGGGTCGATCGGGCGGATCGAGCCGTCGGCGATCCCGTCGGAGATGATCGAGGCGAAGCGCTGCCAGCCGCGGGCGTAGCCGTCGGCCATGTCGTGGCGCAGCGCATCGGGCAGGGCGCCCATCGACGAGGCCCGCAGCAGTGGTCCGTGCTCGGACAGCTGGTAGGAGCACAGGCCCGCCGCCGTCGAGGCCAGCTGGGTCCAGCT
>NZ_DATFAV010000102.1:0-7120 GCF_035254145.1 Caulobacter sp.
CGAGCAGCGCAAGGCCATCGCCAAGCAACTGGGTCTCGTCAGCCTCGAGGCGCTGTCGGCCGAGGTGTTCCTCACCTCCTGGCTGGACGGGGCCGAGGTTTCCGGCGTGCTGCGCGCCCGCGTGGTCCAGACCTGCGGCGCGACGGCCGAGGACTTCGAAACGCCGATCGACGCCCGCTTCGACCTGCGGGTGCTGCCGGCCAACAGCGAGAACGCGCCGCAGGAAGAGTTCGGCGACCTTGGCATCGATCCCGACGGCGACGATCCGCCAGACGTGCTGGAAGGCGAGAAGATCGACGTCTCCGGCTATGTCGTCGAGCACCTGGCGCTGGAGCTGGACCCGTTCCCCCGCAAGCCGGGCGCGGTGTTCGTCCAGCCGCCCGAGCCGGTCGAACTTTCCCCCTTCGCGGCGTTGAAGGGCCTGAATTTGAAGGACGAAGACGGCTAGAGGCTCCGACTCGACCGCTTGCGTGATATTCACGCGGATGTATCGTCCGCCGCCTTGAGGGGCGGCCGGGCCGCCTGCCGGAGCTTTCAGCGCCACGTGTCTCAATCCGTAGTCATCTCCGTCGACGCCATGGGCGGCGACCACGGTCCCTCCGTCGTCGTGCCTGGCGTCGCCCAGGCGGCCCAGGCCCTGCCCGGAGTGCGGTTCCTGCTGCATGGTGACGGCGCGAAGATCGAGGCGGAGCTGGCCAGGCATCCGGCCGCCAGGGCCGTCAGCGAAGCGCGCCACTGCGACCGGGCCATCGCGATGGACGAGAAGCCCGCCCAGGCCATGCGCCGAGGCAAGGGCTCGTCCATGTGGAACGCCATCGAGGCGCTGCGCGAGAACGAGGCCCACGCCTGCGTCTCGGCCGGCAACACCGGCGCTCTCATGGCCATCTCCAAGCTGATCCTGCGGATGGGCGCGGGGCTGGAGCGTCCGGCCATTGTCGCCAACTGGCCGACCATGAAGGGCGTGACGGCGGTGCTGGACGTCGGCGCCAACGTGGAGAGCGACGCGGCCCAGCTGGTCGAGTTCGCGATCATGGGCGCGGCCTTCCACCACGCGGTGCATGGCTCCAAGCGACCGACCGTGGGCCTGCTGAACGTCGGCTCGGAGGAGCAGAAGGGCCACGAGGAAGTGCGCGAGGCGCACGCCATCCTGCGCGAAGCCAATCTCGATTTCGACTATCACGGCTTCGTCGAGGGCAACGACATCGCCTACGGCACGGTGGACGTCGTCGTCACCGACGGCTTCACGGGTAACGTCGCCTTGAAGACCGCCGAAGGCCTGGCGCGGTTCTTCTCCAACGAGATCAAGACGACCCTGACCTCCACGCCGCTGGCCCTGATGGGCGCGGCCATCGCCTCCGGCGCGCTGAAGAAGATGCGGCAGCGCCTGGATCCGGGCCGGGTGAACGGCGGGCCGCTGCTGGGCCTCAACGGAATCGTGGTCAAGAGCCACGGTGGCGCGGACGCTGGCGGCTTCGCCTCGGCCCTCCGGGTCGCGACCAACCTCGCGCGCAGTGACTTCCGCGCCGAGATCGACAGAAATCTGAAGCGCCTGACCGCTGCCGCGGCCATGAACGAAGCCCCGGGGCAGGGGTCTGGTTCCGGCGTAGACCCCCAGGGAGCGGCCGAGTGAGCGTAGTTCGCAGCGTAGTGACCGGCGTCGGCGCCTATCTGCCGCCGAAGGTCGTGACCAATGACGACCTGGCCAAGTTCGTCGACACCAGCGACGAGTGGATCGTGGAGCGTACGGGCATCCGCCAGCGCCACCAGGCCGCCGAGGACCAGCCCGTTTCGGATCTCGCCGTCGAGGCCGCCAGGGACGCCCTGGCCGCCGCGGGCAAGACTCCCGCCGACGTCGACCTGATCATCGTCGCCACCACGACGCCCGACCTGACCTTTCCGGCCGTCGCCACCATCGTTCAGCGCAAGATTGGCGCGCCGGTGGGCATCGCCTTTGACGTTCAGGCCGTCTGCTCGGGCTTCGTCTACGCCCTGAGCGTCGCCGACGGTTTCGTGGCGCGCGGCCACGCCAAGTGCGCCCTGGTCATCGGCGCGGAGACCATGACCCGCTTGATGGACTGGAGCGACCGCGGCACCTGCGTGCTGTTCGGCGACGGCGCGGGCGCGGTGGTGGTGGAGCCGGGCGAGGGCAAGGGGACGACGGCCGATCGCGGCATGCTCGGCTTCGCCCTGCGCGCCGACGGTACGAAGCAGGACCTGCTCTATGTCGACGGCGGGCCGTCCACGACAGGCACGGTCGGCAAGCTGCGGATGCTGGGCAACCAGGTCTTCAAGCACGCGGTGGTCAACATCTCCGAGGCCATCCACGCCGCCGCCGCCGACGCCGGCGTCGCCGTGGCCGACGTCGACTGGTTCATCCCGCACCAGGCCAACCAGCGCATCCTGCAGGGCGTGGCCCATCGCTGCGGCATCGACGAGGCCAAGGTGATCTCCACCGTCGCCGTCCACGCCAACACCTCGGCCGCCTCGATTCCGCTGGCCTTCGCCCAGGGCGTCAAGGACGGGCGGATCAAGCCGGGCGACCTGTTGCTGCTGGAAGCCATGGGCGGCGGCCTGACCTGGGGCGCGTGCGTCCTGCGCCTTTGATGCGCAACATTGTGCGCGCTTGTCGCCGGGCCTGAACTGTCGGCCTTGAGCCTTTGACTTCATGCGATAATCGCGGCATGAGGTCATTGGTGGATCGAGGCGCGACCGGTTGAGGACGGTCGCACGAGGCGTCTATTCACCGCGAGTGCTCCATCGGAGGTGGTCCTTGGGCCGCCAGAGATACGCGTGAAGGGGGTTGCATGAAGGGCTCTACTTTGACCCGGGCCGACCTGTGCGAGGCGGTCCACGAAGAGGTCGGACTGACCCGTCAGGACTGTGCTGGCCTGGTCGAACGCACCCTGGACTTGGTCGCCGAGGCGCTCGAGGAGGGCGAGACGGTCAAGCTTTCCGGCTTCGGTGTCTTTCAGGTCCGTTCCAAGCGGGCCCGCATGGGCCGCAATCCCAAGACTGGCGAGCCCGCCGAGATCGAGCCCCGCCGGGTGATCGGCTTCCGGGCTTCCCAGGTCATGAAGGCGCGAATCGACCGCGCCTTGGGCGACTAGGGATTTCCTGCGGTGGCGAAGGGGCCGAACGCCTTCCGCACGATTTCCGAAGCCGCCGACGAGCTGGGCGTGCCGCAGCACGTCCTGCGTTTCTGGGAAACCAAGTTCTCCTTCATTCGTCCGATGAAGCGCGCCGGCGGGCGACGGTTCTACCGCCCCCAGGACGTCGCCGTGCTGAACGGCGTGCGAGCCTTGCTCCATAGCGAGGGGCTGACCATCAAGGGCGTGCAGAAGCTGCATCGCGACCACGGTCTGGCCCAGGTGATCGCGGCCGGCCTGGGTTCGAACGGATCGGCCCGTCTGGACTCCGGCATCGACTACGACGCTCCCGCCGTTCAGGCGCGACGCCTCGACGATCAGGCCCGAGACCGCCTGGCGTTCGCGCTGCGCGACCTTAGCGCCATCAAATCCCGGCTGGACGGACTTCTGGTCCGCTGAGGGGCCGGCGACCCGCCATTTTGGCTCCGATAATTTCGTCCGAAATCGCTGTTGCCCAACCCCGGGGCGGCGCCTATAAGGGCGCCTCTTCCGCGTCGGAGCGTGGCGCAGCCTGGTAGCGCACTTGACTGGGGGTCAAGGGGTCGCAGGTTCGAATCCTGTCGCTCCGACCATTTCCTTCGGGAAGCCTTTCCTTCGGGAATGGGCGGAAGACGAAAGGCCGCCCTCCGGGGCGGCCTTTTTCATTTCCAGCCTATCTGCCCCAGCCTACCTCTGGCCGACGTCCAGCGGCTTGTCGGCCTTGCCCATCCACGAGATCAGCGGGATGACCGGCAGGATCCAGCCCATGCCCAGCGCCACGAAGTAGACCAGGTGCACGAAGCGGTTCCGCGGCAGGTGGTCGTAGAGGCTGGTGAAGGCCCAGATCCACGCGAACAGGACGGCCATCACGCCGATCGAGCCGATCAGCTTGCGAAGACGGGCCGGAATGAGAGGAGCGCTCACGCGGTTCTCCGGAAAAGGCCGAGCACGGCCAGGAACACGACGGCCCCGACGCTGGCGACCGTCAGCTCGCCGACGACGCCGCCGACCGGAAGGCCGATGCGCGAGGCGACGAACGCTCCGATGAACGAGCCGATGACGCCGATCAAGAGCTTGATGAACAGCGAGTGGTGACGACCCAGCACGATGTCGGCGATCCAGCCGGCCAGGATGCCGACCAAAGCCGCCGCGAACACGCCCATCCCGCTCATCATTCCCTCCGTCCGGGCGGGTTCTGACACGAACCAGCGTCGGCGTCATGCCGGGCTCACAGAAACATTGATGCGGGCAAGCGGCGAGCGTAGGGAGGTGGCGCCGCATTTCGGCCCAGAAGTGACGCTTTTCCGACCCTATGACGTCTTTCCTGCGTTCCGACCGTTCGCGCGCCGTCGCGATCTGGCTCTTCATCGTCGCCGCCATGGTCTTCGCCATGGTCGTGGTCGGCGGGGCGACCCGTCTGACGGATTCAGGCCTTTCCATCACCCAGTGGAAGCCGATCATGGGCGCGCTGCCGCCGATGTCGGAGCAGGCCTGGCGCGAGAGCTTCGAGCTCTACAAGAAGATCCCCCAGTTCCAGCTGGTGAACCCCGACATGACCCTGGAGGGGTACAAGGGCATCTTCTGGTGGGAATGGGCGCATCGGCTGCTGGGCAGGGCCGTGGGCGTGGTCTTCGCCATTCCGTTCGTCGTCTTCCTGATCCGTCGCGACATCCCGCGCCGCCTGATCTGGCGCTGCGCCCTCATGTTGGGCCTGGGCGCCCTGCAGGGACTGGTGGGCTGGTGGATGGTGTCGAGCGGCCTCTCCGAACGGGTCTCGGTCGCGCCGGAGCGGCTGATGACGCACCTGGGTCTGGCCTTGGCGCTGTTCGTCGTCCTGATCTGGACGGGCCTGGACGCCTGGAGCGGCTCGCCCCGCGTCGAGGAGCGCTCGTCCTGGCGTGGCTGGGCCCTGGCCTTCCTGGGCGCGGTGTTCTTCCAGAGCCTCTTGGGGGCGCTGGTGGCGGGCAATGACGCCGGCCTCGTCTACAACGACTGGCCTCTGATGAACGGCGGGCTGCTGCCGGCTCAATATGCCGGCCATGGCCTGTGGGGCACGCTGGCCCATAGCCAGGGCGCGGTTCAGCTGCATCACCGCCTGATGGCCTACGCCCTGTTCGTCGGCGGCGTCGTTCTGGCGGTGGTCGCCCGGCGCGATCGTCCCCTGGCGGCGGGCAGCAAGGCCATGGCGGCGGCGGTGGCGCTGGTCGTCACCCTGCAGGCCGGGCTTGGGATCTGGACGCTGATGACGAGCGTGCCGATCGCCCTGGGCGTGCTGCACCAAGCGGGGGCGGCGATCTTGCTGGCCACCGCCACGATCTTCGCCTGGCGCGTGCGCCGTCCCTGATTTCCGGGGACGGGGACCGCGGGAACGCAAAAACTGTCACATGCCGGGCGCAAACGGGGCCGATTCCTCATGGAGCTTGGCCTTGATCCGCCCGTTCGTTCTCGCCCTCGTCGCGTCCGTCGCCGTCCCTGTCATCGCCCTGGCCCAGACGCCGGTCTCCGTCAGCGCCAGCGATCCCTACTACAAGGCCGGTGAAGCGGCTCTGGCCCGGCAGATCGCCGTCGTTCCGAACACGGGCAAGGCCAAGAACGTCATCCTGTTTCTGGGCGACGGCATGGGCATTTCGACGGTCACGGCCGGCCGAATTTACGACGGGCAGTTGAAGGGCGTGGACGGCGAATCGAATTCGCTGGCCTTCGAGAAGCTGGCCTATTCGGCGCTCTCCAAGACCTACAGCCACGACACCCAGGTCACCGACAGCGCCGCCGGCATCACGGCGATCATGACCGGCGTGAAGACCCGCAACAAGATCATCGGCCTGACCGGCGCGGCGATCGGTGAGAAGTGCGAGACGGAGAAGGGCGCGCGCGTCGAAACGCTCGCCGAACTGGCCAAGGCCAATGGCCGCGCCGCCGGCGTCGTCACCACCACGCGCGTCACCCACGCCACCCCGGCCGGCGCCTACGCCCACACCGCCTATCGCGACTGGGAAGGTGACGGCGACATGCCCATCGAGGCGATCCAGGGCGGCTGCAAGGACATCGCTCGCCAACTGATCGAGGCGCCGGACGCCTTGCGCCTGGACGTGGTCATGGGCGGAGGCCGCTCGCGCTTTCTTCCCGAGGACAAGGACGGCAGGCGCGCCGATGGCCGTGACCTGACGGCCGAGTGGTTGAAGGCCGAGGGCGCCGGCTCGTCCTACGTCACCACCGTGGATCAACTGAAGGCCCTGCCGGCCGACACTCGGCATGTGCTGGGCCTGTTCGCGCCCGAGCACCTCCCGTACGAGGTGGAGCGTCCGGTGCTGGGGCAGGGCGTTCCGACCCTGGCGCAGATGGCGCTGTCGGCGGTCGACGTGCTGTCGAAGAACCCGAACGGCTATTTCCTGCTGGTCGAGGGTGGCAAGATCGACATGGGCAGCCACCTGGGCAACGCCAAGCGGACGCTCAGCGAGACCGTCGAATTCTCGAAGGCGATCGAGGCCGTGCTGGCCAAGGTCGACCTGAAGGACACCCTGGTCGTCGTCACCGCCGACCACAGCCACGGACTGGTGATCTCGGGCTACGCGGCCCGCAACACACCGATCCTGGGGCTGGCTGGTAACGAGGGCGAGCCGGCCATCGCCGGCGACGGCAAGGCCTACACCACGCTGATGTTCGCCACCGGCCCGGGCGGTCCGCTGGGCGCCGACACGCGCGCCGATCCGGCCAAGGAAGACCTGGACGACGTCGACTACCATCAGGAAGCGACCGTGAATCTGCCCAGCGCCGCCCACGCCGGTGAGGACGTGGGCGTGTTCGCCGACGGCCCGCAGGCCTTCCTGCTGCGCGGCGTGGTCGAGGAGAGCTACATCTTCCAGGTCATGCGCCACGCGTTTGGGTTTGATGGGAAGGCGGGGGAGGCGACGAAGAAGCGCTGACGGCTTGGGCCGCGTAATCCTCCCCCTAGCGGGGGAGGTGGCGCGAAGCGCCGGAGGGGGAACTTGTCCTGG
>NZ_DATFAV010000103.1:0-6693 GCF_035254145.1 Caulobacter sp.
CTGGCCACCCTGACCGGCGCGATCATCATTTCCCTGGGTCATGACTACGCCGGTTTGTTCAGCAATAACGACGGCTTGTCGGAAAAACTTCTCGCGGCGGGCAAGGCCGAGCGCGAGACCCTGTGGCGCCTGCCGCTGCCGGCCGCCTACGAAAAGCAGATCGAAAGTCCGATCGCCGACATGAAGAACATCGGCGGCCGTCCGGCGGGCTCGATCACGGCGGGCCTGTTCCTGCAGAAGTTCGTCAACGGCGTGCCGTGGGCCCACCTCGACATCGCCTCGGTGGCCTGGAAGAAGCCGTCCACCGACCCGACCGTGCCGGACGGCGCGGCCGGTTTCGGCGTGCGCCTGCTGAACCGCCTGGTCGCCGACGCCTACGAAGGCTGACCATGAGAGCTGTCATCCCGGCCCAGCGCGAAGCGCGCCGAGCCGGGACCGCCGCGAACGCCGCGCTTCCGGCGGTCCCGGGTCTTCGCTACGCTCGCCCGGGATGACACGGAATTTCGATGACAGATAACCCCTGCGAGGTCTGGTTCTATCACCTGGAGCGCAGCCCGCTCGAGGCGGTGCTGCCCGAGCTTCTGGAAAAGACGCTCGGGCGGGGCTGGACGGCGCTGGTGCGCGGCGGCGATCCTCGCCGCCTGGAAGCGCTGGACCAGCACCTCTGGACCTATCGCGAGGACAGCTTCCTGCCGCACGGCCTGGCCAGCGAGCCGATGGCCGAGCGCCAGCCGGTGCTGCTGACCGGCGAGGACGGCAATCCCAACCACGGCGACGCGGTGTTCCTGATCGACGGGGCGGATCCTGGAGATCTTTCAGGGGTTTCTCGCTGCATCCTGCTGTTCGACGGCAGGGACGATCAGGCCCTGGCGCAGGCGCGGGGACGTTGGGCGGTGTTCAAGAAGGCGGGCCATCCGGTGTCCTATTGGCGCCAGGGGGCCGAACGCGGTTGGGAGAAGCAGGCATGAAGCGCATCGTGTTCGGACTTGGCCTGGCGCTGGTCCTGGCCTCATGCTCCAGCGCGCCCGAACCCGCGCCGCCGCCTCCGCCCAGCACGCCCACCGCGCCGCCGGCCATCGCCCTGCCGGCCACGCCGCCCACGGCCGAGCCCGAGAAGGACCAGTGCGGCCTCAAGGACGCCCAGCAATATGTCGGCAAGCCGCGCACCAGCCTGCCGGCGCCGGTCGACCCGTCGCGCTGGCGCGTGGCTTGCACGACCTGTCCGGTGACGATGGATTATCGGCCCGATCGCCTGAACATCCTGTTCAACGCCGACACCGGCGTGGTGCAACAGGTCAAGTGCGGCTGAAGCTCGTCCACAGGTTGACGCGCCTTACGCAAACGTTCTGACTTGGCTTGCGAAGCGCGGTCGTTCATCGTCCGTGTCATGGATGGAGGCTTGGCGATGCGGCGTTTGGCGTTGACGGGTTTTCTGGTGCTGGGCGTCGCCGCCGCGAGCGGAGCCGCATCGGCGCAGTCCTCGCCGTCCGAGCACCGGGCGGTCGAGGCCGACACCGTGGCCGGATCCCCGGCGCGGGGCGGCGTCTTCGCGCGCCGGGAATGCTCCGGCTGCCATACGGTGCGGGGCGACGCCACCAGCCCCAAGCCCGGCGCGCCGACGTTCGAGGACATCTCGCGCCGCTACGCAGAGAACCGCCTGGATTGGGAATTGGAGACCATCTCGCAGGTCGGCCACTATTCGATGCCCGCCAAGCAGATGAGCAAGACCGACATCGCCGACGTCACGGCCTATATCCGGTCGCTGAAGCCGGGGCGGTAGGGGGCTAGGTTTCAGGCTTCATCCTGACGCCCGATCTTCCCGGCAAATGCTGGGAAGGTTGGGTTCTTATGCGGGATCAAAGACTCCCAAGCCCGAGGGAGCTTCATTTGGCGCGGTACGGCCGCCTACCGCTTGCCGACGCCCGGGAACATCGCCACCTGGCCGTCGAAGACGCCCAGATAGCCCAGTTCGCCCAGCAGCGGCGTCAGATCTTCGACCAGGTCGCCCGAACGCGGCAGGTGGGCCGGGCGGCCTTCCTGGTCGTGCAGGCGATAGACGGTCCACATCTTGCCCTTGGGAGCGGGCGCGCCCGGCGGAATGAACCTGTGCTCCCAGCCCACCAAGGCCGGCGAACGGCCGATCTCGATGTCGAACGGACGGTCCCGGAAGGCCAGGTCCATCTCGATCCGCATGGCTTCGCCGATCCGATCGTTGACCCATTGGCCGAACGCTTCCAGCACCACTTGGGCCGAAAGACCTTCGGGGTTGGCGACGACGTTGTTGCGGGCGGGGTGCGTTGTCATGTCGCACACCATGAACGCGAGATGTCGCTTAACCACTAAACTTCATGGTTTAGGGGCGTTTACCCTCTCTGAAAACGAGAGGAGCGTTTTGAGGCGGCTCTAGGACGACATTCAAGGCGGTGTAAAATTCCCGCCTTCCTGGGCCTTGTGCCCAGGACCCATCGTTCCGAGGTCGCCGAGTTTGACCAGCGCTCTGGGCTGTTCAGCCCCGGCTCGCTTCTAAATCCAAACTGCCGCCGGCATGGGTCCTGGGCACAAGGCCCAGGAAGGCGAGTTATTGATCGAACGCCGCCTTGAATGGCGAACTTCGAGCCGCCCTAGGCGACGGCCCTGCGCTTGCTCAGGAGCATGGCCGCGTCCGCCTCGGCCAGGGCGACCTCGGGGTCGGCGCCGGGCGCGATCTCGCGCACCCCGAACGAGATGTGCAGGGGCGCGGACCATTCGCCGAATTCGACCGGCGTGGCGCGAATGGCTTCCGCCAGGCTCCGGGCCTTGGCCTGGGCGGTCTCGTTGTCGGCCTGGGCCAGCAGCACGGCGAATTCGTCGCCGCCCATCCGGCCGACGATGTCGCTCTCGCGGACATTGGCCAGCAGGCGCTTGGCCACCGCCTTCAGGGCCTGGTCCCCGGCCGCGTGGCCGAAGCGGTCGTTGACGCTCTTGAAGCCGTCCAGGTCGAAGAAGGCCACGCTGGCCGGCGAGCCGTAGCGCTGGGCGAAGGCGGCGACCCGCTTCATCTCGCGCAGGAACGCCCGCCGGTTCAGCACTGGGGTCAGCACGTCCATGTCGGCCAGGCCCTGGGCCTCGTTCAGCCGCAGCTTGAGCACCGAGACCTCGTTCCGAAGGTCCTGGATTTCGGTCATCAGGGTCTGCAGGGCCTCGACGACCTTTGGCGTCATGTCGGCCTCGGCCAAGCCCAGGAAGGCGGCGCTGTCGGGCGCGGAGACCTCGCGGACCGCGACCTGGGCCCCCGCCCGCGCCAGGGCGCGCTTGCGGATGGCGGCGAAGGGTTCGGTCCGGGCGCCGGTAATCTTCATGACCTTACTGGGAATCGGAATGGCACAGCTTCATCATGGTTAACGCGAACCGCGTCCGGCGCAATCGGGGCGCCGATTGGTCGCGGGCGCATGGGGGCGCGCGCCTGTCTTTGAGGCGTCCGCTGTCGTTTTAGGCTTGCGCGAAGGCGGCGGACGCGCATACGGGGCGGCTTCCAGCAAGGGGATGACGCCGATGTCCGGATCCACGCCGCCTGTCGCCATCATCATGGGCAGCCGTTCGGACTGGCCGACCATGAAGGGCGCGGCCGACGCCCTGGACGACCTGGGCGTGGCGTGGGAGGCCAAGATCGTTTCGGCCCACCGCACGCCCCAGCGCCTGTTCGACTTCGCCACCGGCGCGGAAAAGGCCGGCTACAAGATCATCATCGCCGGGGCCGGCGGCGCGGCGCACCTGCCGGGCATGGCCGCCTCGATGACCAATCTGCCGGTGCTGGGCGTGCCCGTGCAGTCCAAGGCGCTCTCCGGGCTCGATTCCCTGCTGTCGATCGTGCAGATGCCCGGCGGCGTGCCGGTGGCGACCCTGGCGATCGGCGAGGCGGGCGCCAAGAACGCCGGCCTGCTGGCCGCCCAGATCCTGGCCCTGTCGGACGCGGCCCTGGCCCAGCGGCTGTCGGCCTTCCGCGCGGCCCAGACCGACAGCGTCGTCGAAAGCGTCGAGGACTAAGGACAGATGGTTTCGTTTCCCCTGGTTCCCGGCTCGACCATCGGCGTCCTCGGCGGCGGGCAATTGGGCCGGATGCTGTCCCTGGCCGCCGCGCGCCTGGGCTTCGACGTGGTGATCCTGGATCCGGAAGAGGCCTCGCCGGCCGGCCGCGTCTCGGCCCGCCAGATCGTCGCGCCCTATGACGACCGCTGGGCGCTGAAGCGCCTGGCCGAGGCCTGCGACGTCGTCACCTACGAGTTCGAGAACGTCCCGGCCGACACCGTGGCCGAGCTGACCGCCCTGGGCGCGATGGTCTCGCCCGGCGCCAAGGCCCTGGCCGCCGCCCAGGATCGCGTGGCCGAGAAGAGCTTCCTGGCCGAGATCGGCGTGCCGACCGTGGCCTTCGCGGCGGTCAACGACAGCGAGAGTCTGGCCGAGGCGATCGCCCTGATCGGCGCGCCGTCGCTGCTGAAGACCCGCCGCGAGGGCTATGACGGCAAGGGCCAGGTCTGGATCCAGCGCGCCGGCGAGGCCGAGGCCGCCTATGACCGCATCGGTCGCCAGGCCGCCATCCTCGAAGCGCCGGCCGACTTCGGCCGCGAGCTCTCGGTGATCGCCGCCCGCGGCCGCGACGGCGAGATCGCCTGCTATCCGGTCTGCGAGAACCATCACGAGGGCGGCGTCCTGCGCCGCACCGTCGCGCCGGCCAAGATCAGTCCCGCCACCCGCGACCAGGCCGAGTCGATCGCCGCCAAGATCCTGACCGCCCTCGACTACGTCGGCGTGATCGGCGTCGAGCTGTTCGAGCTCTCGGGCGGCAAGCTGCTGGTCAACGAATTCGCGCCGCGCGTCCACAACACCGGCCACTGGACCCAGGACGGCTGCGAGGTCGACCAGTTCGAGCAGCACATCCGCGCCGTCGCCGGCTGGCCGCTGGGGCCGACCCAGCCCCTGGCCCATGTCGAGATGACCAACCTGCTGGGCGCCGACGTCGACGCCTGGAAGAAGCTGGCCGCCGAGCCGGAGACCCGCATCCATCTCTACGGCAAGGGCCAGGCTCGCCCGGGCCGCAAGATGGGCCACGTCAATCGCTTAAGGCCGCTGCGGGACTGAGCGGGACGGGCGGGGAGGCGCGCGGCGCGAGCCTCGTCTTCAGCCGCAGCGCCGGCTTCTCGACCAGCATCCACGACGCCAGGGCGAAGGGCAGGGTCACGGCCAGCGAGGTCGCCAGGGTCAGCTGATGCTCCTGGGCCAACCACTGCTGCAGCGGAAAGCTGTAGATGTAGAGGCCATACGACAGGTCGACCGGCGGCCGGGGCGCGTCCAGCAAGCCCAGGCGCAGCACGATCAGCGGCAGGCCAAGGAACCAGGCCGGGGTGACCAGGAAGATCATCGCCGTCAGGGTCGTCCAAAGGGGCGGGCGTATCCGGCACGCCTGCAAGGCCGCGCCGGCCAGGAACAGGAAGCCGTTGACGCCGGCCAGATAGGCGATCCGGAAGAGCGCGCCGCGAGCGTCCAGACCGGCGGCGTGGAGGGCGATCGACCCCGCCGCCGCGACCAGGGCCAGACTCGCCAGGACCCCGGGCGTGGCCCGCCGCGCCGCGCCCAGGACCGCGAGGGCGAGATAGGCGGTGAACTCCAGCCGCAGGGTCCACAGCGAGCCATTGACCACCCCGGCTACAGGCGCGTTCAAGAAGACGCCGGGCAGGTCGTAGGCCACCGCGTACAGCGTCATGGTCCTCAGCACGTAGCCGTAGACGTCCGCATCCGACAGGTAGTCGAGCGGATCCAGCGACGTGACCAGCGGTCCCAGGACGAAGGCGGTGACCAGCAAGGCCGCCAAAAGGCCGGGAAAGACCCGCAGCGCGCGCTTGGCCAGGAAGACGCCGATCCGGGGCGAGCGCTCCAGGCTGGCGGACACCAGGTATCCGCTGATCACGAAAAAGACGCCCACGCCCAAGGCGCCCAGATCAAGACCCTGGCCGAGGACCAGCGGCGGCCATCCGTTCAGGACGCGCGCGTGATGGGCGACCACCAGGATCGCCGCGATCAGCCGTAGATAATCGAAACCGCCCATTGCAAACTCTCGTGGAGCGCATGGCGGAGCTTACGTCCGGAACAGGTGGGCTAGGCAAGGGCCGAGCCTGGGGGAGAATGATGACGGCCATCATTGAGACCGAACGGCTCATTCTGCGGGCGCCGGTGCAAGCCGACTTCGACGCCGGCTGGGCGGAATTCCACGGCGACGCCGAGTGCATGCGCCATCTGGGCGGCGCCATGCCGCGCAGCGTGGCCTGGCGGGCCCTGGCCCAGGTCGTGGGCATGTGGCCGCTAAGGGGTTTTGGCCAGTTCTCGGCGATCGAGAAGGCCACCGGCCGCTGGATCGGGCGCGTCGGTCCGTGGCTTCCGGAGGGCTGGCCGGCCCCGGAAGTCGGCTGGATGCTGCACCGCTCGGCCTGGGGCCAGGGCTACGCCACCGAGGCGGCCGGGGCCTGCCTGGAGCATGTGTTCGAGACCTTGGGCTGGACGTCGGTCGCCCACATGATCCACCCGGAGAACCTGGGTTCCCAAGCCGTGGCCGGCAGGCTGGGCTCGCGTCTGCTGGAGATGGTCGTCCTGCCCCCGCCCATGGACGTGGCGGGCCCGACGCAGATGTGGGGCCAGACGGCGGAAGACTGGCGACAGCGGAAA
>NZ_DATFAV010000104.1:0-32181 GCF_035254145.1 Caulobacter sp.
CATCGGGGCTCATGCGGGTCATCGCCGGATCGCCCAGAGCGCGCTCATAGGCGTGCTTCAGCGGCCCTTCCGAGAAGAAGCCGTAGGCTATGCCGGCGCGGTGGGTCAGCAGGTCCTCGACGGTGATCGGACGACGGGCCGGGACCGTGTCGCGCAGTGGGCCGGCGGCGTCGCGTAACACCAAGGGGTCGGCGAGTTCAGGAATCCAGCGCGCGATCGGGTCCGTGAGGGCGAGGCTGCCCTCCTCGATTAGCATCAAGGCCGCCACGGACGTGATCGGCTTGGTCATGGACGCGATGCGGAACAGGGTGTCGGGCCGCATCGGCGACCTGGCCTCGATATCACGCCAGCCCAGCGCCTCGGATTGGACGATCTCGCCGCCGCGCGAGGTCAGGGTCACGACGCCCGCCAACTCGCCGCGATCGACGAACGCCTGCAGCATGGGCCCGATCTCGGCGAGCTTGGTCGGGTCGAAACCCCGGGCTCGGCGGATATCGTCTTGGATCATGAAAAAGGTCACTCCGGAGCGGCGGAAAGTCGGTGTCGAGCCGCGGCGGCTGCGCCGCGGGGATGCGGCAAGGCCTCCCCGCGGCGGATCGGGCGGCCGAGGCTGCGGCCGCCACGCGCGCGTTGATCAGAAGGTCTTTCTCAGGTTCACGGCCACGAACCGTCCGATCGGATTGTAGGTCCCACCAACGCCGTCGGTGGCCGGGAAGAACGGCGGGGTCTTGTCGAACAGGTCGTTGACCTGCAGCGACAGCTCCGAGCCCTTCGTCAGCCCGGCACCCGGCAGGGTCCACGAAACGCGCAGGTCGACGGTCGTGTAGGCGTCGGCGTCGTACGTGCTGGTTCCGGTCGGCGTGGCGTAGGTGTTGGTCACTCCGTCCCGGTAGTTGACGAAGCCCACGAGGCTGACCGAGCCGGCGCTCAGGCCCGCCGTCGTCCGGACGGTCGCCTTGGGCACGCCCAGCCGAAGGGCGTCCGACACTGGCGCCGTCGGCGAGAGCTGGGTGTCGAACTTGAAGATGTAGTTCCCCGCGACGCCGCCGAACACGCTGCCGAAGCCGGTCGCGCGCCGATAGCTGACGTCGAAGTCCAAGCCGTTGGTCTTGCGCACGCCGAAATTGCCGCGGCGCAGATCCAGCGCGTTGCCGATCGCCGGCAGCGGGGTCGGCAGGTTGACCGGCACCGCCAGGCCCAGAAGGCCCGAGAGCTGCGTCGCCGACGGATTGCGATAGACGACCGAGGCGAAGGTGGGGTCGGTGAAGACCAGGCTGGTCGGCGGCGTGCCGATCACGTCGGTGAAGTTGATGTCGTAGAAGGTCACGCTGGCCCGCGCGCCCGGCAGGAAGCGGGGCGTGAAGTCGCCGCCGAACGACCAGGTCCTGGCCTTTTCCGGCTGCAGGCTCTTGTTGCCGCCGAGCAGGTAGACGGTGTTGACCTGCGCCGAACCGCGCGACGGGTCGCGCGCCGCCACCGCGGCGGTCGCGGCGTCGAGATAATAGGCGCCGACGGTGGCGCCGACGTCCCGCAGGCCCGGCGCCCGGAACGAGCGGCCGTAGGTCCCTCGCAGCGTCAGGCCCTCGATCGGATCCCAGTTCACGCCGACCTTCGGATTTTTGGTCGAGCCGAAGTCGCTGTAGTGGTCGTAACGGCCCGACAGCGACAGCGACAGCCGGTGCAGGAAAGGCGCCTGGTTGCCGTCGCCCACGATCGGCACGAACAGTTCGCCATAGAGCGACTTGATGTTGCGGCCCAGGTTTTCCGGCACGGGGGTCGCGCCGACGAAGCCGCGTTGCCGGAAGGTCTCGCGCCGATACTCGGCGCCGGCCGCGATCTTGAGCTCGCCGCCAGGCAGGTCGAGCAGCGCCCCGTCGACCTTGACCGCGCCCAGCTTGGTGCGCTGCTGGATCGTGACGCTGGTCGAGTAGTTGGTGACGCCCGCCACGACCGCCGCGCTCGTGCCATTGCCGAACGGATCCAGCGCCGTCGCGGCGGTGGTCCCGGCCGCCGCCGCGGCCAGGGCCACCGGATTGATCATCGGCTGGAAGGCGACATGGGACGCCCAATCGTAGCTGCCATAGGCGCTCAGGTTGAAGTCTCGCGGCAACCGCACGTCGGCGCCTGCGGACGAGTTGCCGGCTTTCACGTGGTAGGTCTGCCGGAAGTGGTCGGCGCCGACCAGATTGTCGGGGCGGAAGAAGATGGTCTCGGCCGTCGCGGCGGTTCCCGGCGGCGCCTTGAAGAACGGATTGGCGGCGGTCAGCACCACCGTCTGGGCCGGGATCGCCGCCTGGACCGTGTCCTTGCGGTCCGAATACAGCAGGTCGCCCCACAGCGTGACGCGATCGCCGACCTCCTGCCGCGCGGTCAGGAAGCCGCTATGCAGGCGCGAGGCCGGAACCAGGTCGACCGGACCGCCGACGTCGCAATAGTTGGTCGAGTTCGGCGCCAGGCCAGGCGCGCCATAGACCGTGGCGCCGATGACCACGTTCGGCTGCGGACAGCTGGTTCCCCGCGCGTCGACGCCGCCGTAGGGGCGGAAATCCACGATGCGATAGTCGCGATCGGCGCCCGTGACATTGCCGTTTTCCGAATACTGGTAGGCGCCGAGGATCGATCCGCCTGTCCACTCGCGGCCGGCCAGGCCGCTGACGCTGAACGTGTGATAGTCGTCGGCCGCGCCATAGCGCGTCGACAGCTGGACGCCGGAATAGCGCTTGCGGGTGATGAAGTTGACGACGCCGGCGATGGCGTCCGAACCGTAGATCGACGAGGCGCCGTCCGCGACGATCTCGACGCGCTCGATCGCCAGATCCGGCAGGAACGGGAAGTCCGGGTTGGTCTCGTTGGCCCCACCCGCGACGACGCGATGGCCGTTCAGCAGCGGAAGGGTCGCGGTCGCCGGCAGGCTGCGCATGCCCGGGGCGAACGAGCCCGCCCCGGCATTGTTGGCCCGCGGCGCGGTGTTGAAGCTGTTCAGTTGCGGCACGCTGGCCAGCAGGTCCGGCGTGGTTGTCGCGCCGATCACCTTGATGTCGTCGCGCGAGACGCTGATCAGGTTGGAACCGACTGGCGGCACGCCCCGAATGCTGGATCCGGTCACGACGATGGCTTCGAGCGTGTTTTCCGGCTCGCTCGCCGGCGCGGTCTGCGCCGTGGCGTGCCCGGTCGCCAGAAGCATGGCGACAAGCGACGCGCCCGACAGGGCGACACGCCGCGCGGTTTTCCAGGTTTGCATTGAACCCTCCCCTTTATTTTTAGCTTGGCCAAGGCGTAGCCGAGGGGCCAGGGTTCGTCAATTTCATTTATTTAGCACTAAATGAAATTTGTGCAGGCGTTGCTTGACCCCATGGGGACGCCGCCCCATCGTCCGCCTTGAATCGGTTGGAGAGCGTCTTCACCGGACGGGTCCGATCAGAAAGCCGGGAGCCATGGCAGCAGCGCCGAAAGCCGAAGGACGCCGCACACGCGCCGAGCAGCGGGCCGCGACCGTCAAGACGATCCTGGACACGGCCGAGGACCTCTTCGCGCAGCTCGGCTATTTCGGGGTGACGATCAAGGACGTCGCCGACCGGATGGGCATCCACCCCGCGCTGATCCACTACTACTTCGACGGCAAGAAGGCGCTGTTCGACGCCGTCTTCGAGCGGCGTGTCGAGTACGCCGTGACGACGCGGACGGCCGGCCTGGACGCCTACGAGGCCGAGGTCGGCGACCATCCGACGGTCGAGGGCGCGCTGCGCTGCTATTACGATCAGGCGTTCGACGTCTACATCAACGGCGACGAAGGCTGGCGCAATTTCGGCCGTATCTTCGCCCAGGTGAACAACGCGCCCGGCTATGGCGCGGAGAAGATGGACACCTATTTCGATCCGCTTGTGCTCCGGCTCGTCGGCCTTCTGAAGAAGGCGCTGCCCGACGCCGCGCCCGAGGATCTGTTCTGGAGCTTCCAGTTCACCTCGGGCGCCTATTCGCTGATCCTGTCGCGGACCGGACGCATCGACCGTCTGTCGGGCGGCCTGTGCGCATCCGACGATTTCCAGGCTGTCCGCGAAAGGTTCGTAACCTTCATGGCCGGCGGCTTCGACGCCCTCTACAGGCGTCGTAAGTCCTGAGACTCTAGGAGGAAACCTTCTCCGCGGTCCGTAGCCGCGCCTCGCGCAGGGCCGCCCGGCGCACCTTGCCAGCCTCGTCCCGCAGCGGCTCGGTCGTGAACTCGATGCTCCTGGGCAGCTTGTAGCGGGTCAGGCGGTCGGCGGCGAAGTCGAGCAGTTCGTCGGCCTCCAGGCCGCTGTCCTCGACCGGCTGGACGATGGCGTGGACGCGCCCTCCCCAATCCTCGTCCGGCAGCCCGATCACCGCGCTGCTTCGCACCGCCGGGTGGGCGTCAAGCACGGCCTCGACCTCGGCCGGATAGATGTTGGCGCCGCCCGAAATGATCAGGTCGTTGCGGCGATCGGACAGATAGAGATAGCCGTCCGCGTCGACGGATCCCAGGTCGCCTGGCGCCTCCCATTCCCCGCGCCGGCGCGCCTCGCTGCCCAGATAGTGATAGGTCGACCCCACCCCGCCTTGCGGCCGGAAGAAGACCTCGCCCACCTCGCCGGCGGGCAGCTCACGACCCTCGGCGTCGAGAATTTTCAGGGCGTAGCCATCGCGGACGCGTCCCACCGATCCGCGATGGGTCAGCCAGTCCGTTCCCGAGATCATGGTCGATCCCGTCCCCTCCGTGGTCCCGTAGTATTCCCAGACCCGCTCGCTTCCCAGCCAGTCGATCCAGGCCTCCTTCAGCCAAGGCGCGCAGGGCGCGGCCATGTGCACCATCATTCGCAGGCTGGGCAGGGAAAAGGCCGACAGCACGTCCGGGCCCAGGCGCCAGATGCGGTTCATCATGGTCGGCACCAGGGTCACCCAGGTGACGCCGTGCGCCTCGATCAGTCGCAGCGCGCGCAACGGATCGAACTTGCCCATCTCCACGACGGTGGCGCCGACGAACAGCCCCATGTGAACGCAGTGGAATGGGGCGTTGTGGTAGAGCGGTCCGGGATTGAGGATCACGTCGCCGGGCAGTTGGCCCAGGAACCCTTCCGCCGGATTCCACAGGGCCGGCATGGCGTCGACGATCACCTTGGGCCGTCCCGTGGAACCGCCGCTGGTCATCGCCTTCCAATGCGGCGAGACGGCCTCGGGCAGCGCTTCGGCCGAATAGGCTTCCGGCGCGGCGCGATCCGCCGCCAGAACCGGGACACCGGATCCAGGAGGGGCGCCGACGAACAGCCTGGGGCGAACGATATCGAGTATCGCCTCCATCTCCGGACGCGCCAGCTTGGCGGCGACGATGTTGGGGATCGCTCCCAGCTTCCAGGTCGCAAAGACGGTCTCGTAGAATTCCAGCCCATTGGGCAGCGCGATGGTGACGAAATCGCCCTGGCCGACGCCGTGCGCCGCGAGCATCCGCGCGCGACGGTTCGTTCGGGCGTCCAACGCGTCGTAGGTGACCGGGGTCTCGTCGACGATCAGCGCCGCGCGTGAAGGAGATCGCCGAGCATGGTGGGTCAGAATGGCGCTGAGCGCGACACGATCGTTCTGCATGGCGATGGCCTCCCTGGCGGCTCTCCCCGACACGCCTTCTCGAGGGCGCGGGCGGCGATGACTGCGAATTTCATTAATTTAGTAGTGAATAAATGAAAAGAGCCATTCGACGCCGTTTCCCGCGATCGCCGGGTCCGTACGCGCCCTCACTGCGCGAGGGGGCGGCGATCTGCTAACCCTGCCATCGCAGACAAGGAGCGGACGATGCGGGTCGCGATGTTCTCGGCCAAGACCTACGATCGGCGGTTCTTCGACGCCGCCAACGCGGCGTTCGGCCACCGGATCGATTATTTCGAGGCGCGGCTCGACGCCTCTTCCGCGCCGCTGGCGGCGGGCTATCCGGCGGTCTGCGTGTTCGTCAACGACCGCCTGGACGCCGCGACCCTGGAGGCTTTGGCCACGGGTGGCGCGCACACCATCGCCCTGCGCTGCGCGGGTTTCAACAATGTGGACCTGGCGGCGGCCGAACGTCTCGGCGTCAAGGTGGTGCGCGTGCCCGCCTATTCGCCGGAGGCCGTCGCCGAATTCACCCTGGGTCTTCTGCTGGCGCTGGACCGCAACATCCCCCGCGCTTGGGCGCGGGTGCGCGAGAACAACTTCGCCCTCGACGGTCTGATCGGCCGCAACCTGGCGGGCCGGACGGCCGGCGTCGTCGGAACAGGCCGCATCGGCGCCCTGGTCGCGCGCATGCTGCGACTGGGCTTCGGGTGCGAGGTGCTGGCCAGCGATGTCGTCCAGGACCCGGCCCTGGTCGCCGCCGGCGTCCGCTACGTGCCGGTCAGGACGCTGCTGCGCGAGGCCGAGGTGATCTCGCTGCACTGTCCGCTGACGCCGGAGACCCGTCACCTGATCGATGACGCGGCCATCGCGGCGGCCAAGCCCGGGGTGCTGATCGTCAACACCAGCCGGGGCGCGCTGATCGACACCACCGCCCTGATCGCCGGCCTCAAGTCACGCCAGGTCGGAGGCGTGGCCCTGGACGTCTACGAACAGGAGGCCGACCTCTTCTTCGAGGATCTCTCCAACGAGATCATCCAGGACGACCTGTTCCAGCGCTTGCTGACCTTCCCCAATGTCCTGGTCACCGGCCATCAGGCCTTCCTCACCGAGGAGGCGCTGACGGCGATCGCGGAGACGACCCTGGGCAACCTGGCCGACGTCGAAGCCGGCCGCCGGCCCGCCAACACGGTTTCAGCCGACGCCATCCGCCCGGCGCACTAAGCCTGGGGCTCTAGACAGTCTCGGCCTCGATCGAGACGCGCAGCCGGCTGGCGACGTCGCCCAGGGTGATCGCCGAGAGGGCGTCGTTCACGTCCAGACGCCCCGCGTGGCTGGTCTCATGCGACACCCGGCCGGTGAAGTCGGTGATCGCGGTGATGTGCTGGGCCAGCAGGTCGACCGTGTGCAGTTCGTGCATCACCGTCAGGCGATGTTCGGCTGGCACGACCTCGAGAATCTTGCCCAGCGCCACATCCAGATGTCCGCACGCCACCGCCGCGATCGTCATCTCCGCCGAGATCGCCTTCAGCACCGTCTCAACGCTCACGGGCGCCAAATTCTCAGACATCAATTCCCCCTAGTTCCAAGCTCGCAAGTCAGCACAGCCCTCCCGCGAACGGCAAGACCTGGCGTCGTGCGGCCAATTATCGCGCCAAAGCGATCCCCAAACCGTGAACAACGTCAGATCGTGATCTGGCGCAACAATGGATGGCGGCTGGAAGGCGGGGAATGCGCCATCAAGCCGCCTGTCGCAGCCCCCAGGGATGGGCCGGGTAGAACTGGGCCATCATCCGCCCGACATAGGCGACCAGCCGCGGATAGCTTTCGGCCTCGCGTCGCAGCGGCGACTCGAAGAACGGCGTCATGATCGCCGCCAGCATGGCGAAGGCGGTGGCGTCGACGCCGACCGGGTGCCTGTCGCGCATCAGATAGGTCTTGTCCTCGAGCAGTTCGTCCAGCGAGCGCAGGGAAAGACCGCCCAGCCAGACCACCTCCTCGCGCAGGTGCCGCCCCACGCCGACCGCGCGGATATTGGTCGCGACCGCCTCCTGCAGGCCCTTGCGCAGGTCGTCGCGCAAAGGCTCGGGCGCCTGGTCGAACCAGCGCCCCGGCCCCTTGGCGAAGTTGGCCGGGTCCAGGAATCGGAAGTAGCTGGACACCCAGCCCAGCTGGTTTTCGATCATCCGCTCGATCGCCCAGGCCTGGGCCCGCTCTTTGCCGGTCAGGCCGACATCCAGATCGATGTCGTACTTCCGCTCTATGTGAGCGCGGATGAAGGTGGAGTCGCCGATCGCCTGGGCGGCGTCCTCGATCCACGGAAGCTGCCCCTTGGGCGCGGCTTCGCGACCGCCCTTGGTCTTGTGATACTCCAGACCCGCCATCATCAGCTGGACCTCGGTCTTGGTCACATAGGGGCTGATCTCGGGTAGACCGAACCCGGCTCCGGCGGCGAACAGCGTGATCATCGTCCCTCTCCATCACGAATGTCGTGGTGACGACTTGCTACCGCCAGGCTACTGCCAGCATGCTGTCAGTAGCGATCACCGATATTCGAAGTCATGAGACGCGCCGAACGCCTTTTCCAGATCATCCAGATCCTGCGTCGCAGCCGCGCGCCGGTGACCGCCGACGCGATCGCCGCCGAGTTGGAGACGTCCAAGCGCAGCGTCTATCGCGACATCGCCGCCCTGGTCGGCCAGCGGGCGCCGATCCGTGGCGAGGCCGGCGTGGGCTATGTGCTGGAGGCCGGCTTCGACATGCCGCCCCTGATGCTGACGCCCGACGAGATCGAGGCGGCGGTGCTGGGCGCGCAGTGGGTGGCCGGGCGCGGCGACCCCGTGCTGGCCAAGGCGGCCAACGACCTGATCAGCAAGATCGCCGCGGCCGTGCCCGACCGCCTGCGCCCCTATGTGCTGGAGCCGGCGATCGGCGCGCCGCCTGCCTGGAAGCCCGAGACCGATCGCATCGACGTGGCTCAGGTCCGCGCGTGGATTCATGCCGGCCGCAAGATCCGCCTGGACTACAGCGACGGCGCCGGCGCGGTCAGCGCGCGGGTGATCTGGCCGGTGACGGTCGGCTATCGCGAGACCATCCGAATGATCATCGCCTGGTGCGAACTGCGCGAGGCCTTTCGCACCTTCCGCACCGACCGAGTGGTCGGCGCCGAGTTCCTGGAGGAACGTCATGGCAAGCGCCCGGCGGTGCTGCGCGCGGAGTGGGTGAAGTTCCGCGACGCCGAGATCGCGGCCTGGCAGCTTCGCGAAAAGACCGCCTGCTGAGCCGCGTCAGACGCCGTGGCGCGCGGCGAAGGCCGCGAACAGGCCAGGCCAGGCCGACACGGGCTTGTCGGCGGTGAAGCGCAGGCCAAAGCCGTGGCCGCCCTCCTCGAAGACGTGTATCTCGGTCGGGACGGCCTTGGCCTTCAGGGCGGTGAACATGACGATCGTGTTTTCGACCGGCACGGTCTTGTCGTCGACCGCGTGCAGCAGGAACACCGGCGACAACCCCTCGCGCACCTGTTTCTCGGGCGACAGCGCCAAGGCGCGCTCGGGCGAGGCGTCCTGGGTCAGCAGTTGCTTGCGCGAACCGCCGTGGGCGATGGCGGGATCAAGGCTGATCACTGGATAGATCAGCGCCGACAGGTTCGGCTTGGTCGGAAGCTGGTCGACGGCGTCGATCGGGGCGTAGGCCGGCGCATCGAAGCGGGTCGTCAGATTGGCCGCCAGATGTCCGCCGGCCGAGAAGCCCATGATCGCGACCCGGTCGGGCGAGAAGCCCATGGCGACGGCCTTGGAGCGGATCAGGCGAACGCCCCGCTGGGCGTCCTGCAAGGGCGCGTCGCCGCCGGCGGCCCAGCCGTCCCCCGGCATGCGGTAGAACAAGACGAAACAGGCATAGCCCCGCGCGCTCAGCCAACGCGCCGTCTCGTAGCCTTCCTTGTCCAGCACCACGCGTTCGTAGGCGCCGCCGGGGATCAGCATGACCGCCGCGCCGTTCGGCGTCTTCGGGCGGAAGACGACCAGGGTCGGCTTGCGGGTGTGAACCTGGGCCCGGTCGCGCTGACCGCCAGTCGGGGTGCGATCGACGATCGCCTCCTCGGCCGTGACGCCCTCCCCGCCCGGCGCGCCGTTCGGCCAGAGGGTGATGACCTCGGTGGGATCCGCCAGAGGGGCGCCAGACTTTTTCACGGCCGCCGCCTCCGCCTTGCGCGCCGCCAGCGATCCCAGGACGCCGGTGACGAAAACCGCAAGGGCGCCGCGACGGTTCAGCATGGGATCAGAGCCTTCTGACGGGGTTGTTGTTCACGCGCGAACCCTAAAGCGGCTTCGCGCGATTTGGAAACCGGTTTCCTATCCCTCGGCGAAGCGCAGATGATGCAGCACGATCCCGCTGGTGGTGGCGACGTTCAGCGAATCGAAGCCGTTCGCCATCGGAATGCCGACGGTCCTCACGCGGGCCATCAGCTCCGGCGCGAGACCGGGCCCCTCCGCGCCGAGCAGCACCGCCGTACGCCGCTTGGGCTTCAATCGCGCCAGAGTCTCGCTCGCCGAGGGGCTGAGCGCCAGGCCCTCGAAGCCCGTGTCCGCGAGAAGAGCGGCGATATCGTCGTCTCTCTCCAGCCGCGCCGTCGGAATCGACAGCACCGCGCCGACCGACACGCGGATCGCCTTGCGATACAGCGGGTCGCAGCAGTCGGCGTCGAGAATCACCGCGTCCGCTCCGAACGCGGCGGCGTTGCGATAGACGCCGCCCATATTGTCGTGATTGGCGATGCCGCTCAGCACCACCACGGTCGCTCGCTCGGGCAGATTCGCCAGCAGGTCCCGCGCGGCGACCGGCTCGGGCTTTCGCCCCAGGGCCAGCACGCCGCGATGCAGGTGGAAGCCGGCGATGGCGTCCAGCACCGCCTGATCGGCGAAGTGAACGGGAACGCCTTCCGGCAGCGCCGCGAAGACCTCTTCCAGCTTGTCCCGACGCTTGGGGTCGATCAGCAGGGACGCCACCCGCTCGGGCGCGTCACGGACGAAGGCCCGCAGGACCGTTTCGCCCTCGGCGATGAACAGGCCTTCGCGCCCCACCAGGTCGCGCTCCTTGATCGCTCGGAACGGCGCGACGGCGGGGTCATCGGGGTCTGTGATGGCGCGAAACTGTGGCAAGGGCGGCCCTCGAAGCTAGCGCACCCCTCGTATCGGCAGGATGGCCAGGCCGCCAGCCAGGGACAGCGCCGCGGCGGTCAGAAAAAAGACCTGGAAGTTCATGTGGGTCGGTCCCAGGCTCCACACCGCGATCGCCGGGGCCAAGGCTTGGGGTAAGGTGTTGGCCAGGTTGATGACCCCCAGATCCTTGCCGGCGTCGCGCTGCGACGGCAGCACCTGGGTCACCAGGGCGATGTCGACGGCGTAGAAGCACCCCGCCCCACATCCCAGCACCACATAGGCCGCCAGCAGGACCGGCCAGCCCGGCGAGAACGAGAAGGCGGCCATGGTCACGGCGATGGTCAGGGCGGCGCCGAAGGCGAACAGCTTTCGTCGCCGCAAGCGGTCGGACAGCATGCCGCCGAGCAGGGCGAAGGCGACGTTGGACACCGTCGAGACCGTCGTCAGGATGGCCAGCCCTTCCTCGGCCCGATGGCCTGGAAACAGGCTTGGATAGTCCAGCACGTCCTGCAGGAAATAGAGCATGTAGTTCTGGGTCAGGCACAACGCGACCAGCACCATGAACCGCCCCGCCCAGGCGAAGGCGAAGTCCGGATGCTTGCGCGGATCGACCCACAGCCCCGAGAGAAAGGCTCCCAGGCGGAACGGTGGGACGCTGGCCTTGGGCAGAGGCGGATCGCGCAGGCTGAACACGAACGGCGCCAGCCCCAGAAGCAGCGCCGCCGAGATCGCCGCGTAACGCTGCCCCTCGACGACCAGCACGCCGCCGATCAGGACCGCGCCCGCCGCGGTGCCGATCGGATTGCCCAGACTCAGAAACGCCGCCACCGAACCTTTCTGGCCATCAGGCACCCGGTCGGGCATCACCGCCACCAGGGCCGAGAAGCAGAGATTGAAGGTCAACTGGAACAGGATCACCCCACCGACCAGGGCCAGGGGCGTCGTGGCGCGCATGATCGCCAGATAGGCCAGCGAGGCGCCCACGGCGCCGACCACCATCCAGGGCCGCCGCCTCCCAAAGCGCGAGGTGGTCCGGTCGCTGATCGCACCGGCCAGCAGGTTGGCGATGCTGGCCACGATGGCGCCGTAGAAGGCGACTTGACTGAGGACCACCGCCTTGCCGGCCGGATCGATGGTTTCCGCCTTCAGCGGCAGCAGCACCTGAAGCAGAGGCTGGAACGAAACGAAGGCCCCGATCTGAGCCAGGGTGTAGGCGGCGATGAAACTCGCGCGCACCGGCTCCTTGGGCCGCGCCTGGTCGTCAGGCCGCATCTCACCTCCCCGAGAGCATGGCGACGACGCCGTCGGCGCGGGCCCGCTCCAGTTCTTGACCGGGCCCGCGAGGCGGGCGCCGCGCGGTCTTCGCCGCGTCATCCCACAGTGGCCGCCCCCGCGTTACGGCACAAGGGTCGGCGTGATGTCGTCCAGAGGTTTCCATACGACCGATGCAGGCTCTAGGCTGCGCGGATTGACGTGAGTCTCACAAGGGGGCGAGGCGAACATGGCTTCGGTGACGATCTACGACGTCGCCGCCCGGGCGGGGGTCTCGATCAAGACCGTGTCGCGGGTGATGAACAAGGAGCCGAATGTCCGGCCCGCCATGCGCGACCGCGTCCTCCAGGCCGCCAGCGAACTCGACTACAGCCCCAATCTGTCGGCGCGCAGCCTGGCCGGCTCGCGCTCGTTCGTCATCGCCGTCTTCGTCGACGCGGCTTTGACAATCGACCACTGGCGCAGCGAGCGAGGCGCCGACTATCTCAGCCGCATCCAGCTTGGCGCGACGCTGGAATGCCGCGAGGCGGGCTATCATCTGCTGATCGAACTGATCGACCACGAGGGCCCGCAGGTCCGCCAGGAGGTGGCCGCCCTGCTGGCCGCCCTCAAGCCGGACGGCGTGATCCTGACCCCGCCGTCGTCCGATAACGCGGTGGTCCTCGAATTGCTCGACAAGGCCGGAACCCCCTATGTGCGCGTCGGTCCGGAACGCGCCGAGGGTCTGGGGCCGCGCGTCCACATGGACGATGTCGCCGCCGCCCGCGAGATGACCGAGCACCTGATCGAGCTGGGCCACAGGCGCATCGGCTTCATCGTCGGCGAGCCGCGCTACGGCGCCAGCCAGGCCCGACGCGAAGGCTATCTGGAAGCGATGAAAGCCCATGGCCTGCCCGTGACCGCCGGCTGGGTGCGCCAGGGTGACTTCACGTTCCAGTCCGGAATGAACCAGGCCAAGGCCCTGTTGGCCCTGCCCGACCGGCCGACGGCGATCTTCGCCAGCAACGACGACATGGCGCTGGGCTGCATCGCCGCGATCGCGGAGTCGGGCCTGATGATCCCGGGCGATGTTTCGGTCGCCGGTTTCGACGACAGTCCCAGCTCGCGGTTCAGTCGGCCGCAACTGACGACGGTGCGCCAGCCGGTGGCGGAAATGTCTTCGGTGGCCGCGCGCCTGCTGATCGCCCAGGCCAAGAGCAACGAGCCCGCCGAACGTCCGGCGGACACGCTCCTGCCCTTCGAACTGATCCACCGCGCCTCGACGGCGCCGCCGCCGCGCTAGAGCTGTCCGGTTTAGATGGAGCCGGCCTAAGCCTGTCTCGTTTAGATGGAGCCATCTAAACGAGATAAACAGGCTCTAGAATCAAATATTTAGAGCCCTCTTTAGCGCTTTAGATGATTTCATCTAAAGCTAAAGGGCTCTAGCGCGCTCCAGTTATCGGCCCGGACGGGCGAAGGCGGCGATGCGGTCGCGGGCGGCGTGAACCGCGTTGTCGACACGCTCTTCGTGGACCCGCCCTCGCGGACGCTCGCCGCCCAGGCGGAACGCGCCCACGCGCTCGGAAAGGTCGGAGGCTTCCACGCGAAGCGTGTGGGTCGCCTCGGTCGACTGCGCGACCATGGCCGCGTTGCGCTGCGTCACCTGATCCAGCTGGTTCACGGCCGAATTGACCTGCTCCAGCGCGGAGGCCTGCTCGCTGGCGGACGAGGCGATGGCCGTGACCAGCTCGCCGATGCCGCCGACCTTGTCGAAGATCCCCCGCAACGCCTCGCCGGTCTGGCCGACGAGCTCGACTCCCTCGCCGACCTGGCGGCTGGACTCGGTGATCAGCGACTTGATCTCGCGCGCAGCCTCGGCCGAACGCTGGGCCAGGGCCCGGACTTCCTGGGCGACCACCGCGAAACCCTTGCCGGCGTCGCCGGCCCGGGCCGCCTCGACCCCGGCGTTGAGGGCCAGGAGGTTGGTCTGGAAGGCGATCTCGTCGATCACGCCCAGGATCTGGTTCACCTGCTGCGACTGGGCCTCGATCTTGGTCATGGCCTGGGCCGCGCGGCTGACCACGTCGCCCGACCGTTCGGCCTCGGCGCTGGCCGCGTCGACGCGGGAAGAAACCTCGCGAGCGCTATGGGCGGTCTTGCCGACGGCGCTGGTGAGCTCTTCCACGGCCGCGGCCGTCTGCTCCAGGGTCGCGGCTTGCTTTTCAGTGCGCTCGGAAAGGTCCTCGGCGCTGCGGGCGATCTTGTCGGCGCCCGACCGGATCCCGGCCGCGGAGTGCTCCACGGCCTGCATGGCCGCGTCCAGCGATCCAACCGCCTTTTCGAAGTCGGTCTTCAGGCTCGCGAATTCGGGGGCCATCTCCCCTTCGACCCGGGCCGACAGGTCGCCGTCGGCCAGCCGCGCGAGCGCTGCGCCCACGGCCTGCACAGCCGCGGCCTGGCGGCGCGCTCCGGCCTCACGCTCGGCCTGAAGCGCCTGGCGCTCCTCGGCCATCAGCGCCAGATAGCTGGAGATAGCCAGATCCATGTCCAGGAATACGGCTTTGATCAGGGCGGAGAGGCCGTCGGCCAGGTCCTGGTCGGACTTGGCGCTGTTGAACAGTCCCTTGGCGCGCTTGGCGACGACCGCGCGGATCAATTCCTCGGCGACCACGGCGTAGCCGCCGATGTACCAGCGCGGCTCGAGTTCGGCATGGACGTGGGCGCGGCCGATCCGCTCGACGTCGTTGACGTAGCTCTCGCCGTAGTCGGCCTTGGCGATCCGCCGCCAGTGCGCGGCCTGGGCGCGCTCGGCGCCGGCGATATGGGCGTCATCGCGGAACTTGGAACGCGTCTCGGGGAACGCCCGGACCTGGCTGTAAAACCGTCCAAGCGCGGGCTCGATCTCGGTGTCGATGACCGGCTGGATCCCGCGCAGGGCCGAACGCGCGCGCTCGTCGAAGCGCATGAAGGCCATTCGCTGATCCAGCTTCGCGTCCGCGCCCATGCCTGCCTACTCCGAACCGAGATTTAAATTTTTGATTGGCTCGTTGGTGACCGGAATCCGTTAAACAAGGTTGAAGCTTTGTGCGATGCAGCACTAGCGGATCCCAACTTTAAACCCAGGCGTGCGCGGGGAGCAGAAACAAGCTGCGCCTTGGCGCGTTTTGCACTTGTCAGGTCCGCGGCTGGGCTTGGATATAACGGGACATCACCCTCTCAAGGACTTCATGGCGCTTCCCGCGGACTTCACCTTGGTCGAACAGGACGGCCGGCCCACGGCGGTCCTGTCGGGGGATTGGACCGCCCGTGGGCTGTTCGACGCCGGCATCCGCTTGGCCGACGCCCTGGAGAAGACCGAAACGCCGGTCTTCGACCTCGTCGGGATCAATCGCTGCGACACGGCCGGGGCCTATGCGATCCTGCGCGCGGCCGGCGATCGCCTGAAGCCTGAAGACGTCAAGGCCCGGCGGGAGGTGCTGCGTCTTCTGGAGCTGGTCTTCGCCGCCATTCAGGTCCAGCCCGAGCCCACCGTCCGCCCTGGCGGCGTGCGCGCCCTGCTCGAACGGATCGGACGGGGCGTCTTCGGCCTGTTCGCCGACGGTTACGGCACGCTGGTCTTCCTGGGACATCTGCTTAGCGCCCTGGCTCGCAGCACTGTCGATCCACGCCGGATCCGCTGGGCGCCGGTCATCGCCCTGTGCGAACGGGCGGGCCTGGACGCCATGCCCATCGTCGCCACCACCACCTTCTTCATCGGCGCGGTCGTGGCGTTGCTCGGCGCGAACATGCTCACCGACTTCGGCGCCCAGGTCTATTCGGTCGAGCTGATCGGCATCTCGGTGATGCGCGAGTTCAACATCCTGATCACCGCCATCCTGTTGGCGGGCCGTTCGGCCTCCAGCTTCGCGGCCGAGATCGGCTCGATGAAGATGAACCAGGAAATCGACGCCATGCAGGTCATGGGGGTCGATCCGTACGAGGCGCTGGTGCTGCCGCGGTTCGCCGCGCTGCTTTTCACCATTCCGCTGCTGACCTTCGTGGCCACCATCGCGGGCCTGGTGGGCGGCGCGATCGTCGTCTGGATCGTCCTGGACCTGTCGCCGACCTTCTTCCTGCAGCGGATCGTCGACTACGTCGGCGCCACCCACTTCTGGGTCGGCCTGTCCAAGGCGCCCGTCATGGCCGCGGTGATCGCCGCCATCGGCTGCCGCCAGGGCATGGAAGTCGGCCAGGATGTCGAGGCGCTGGGTCGACGCGTCACCGCCGCGGTGGTCCATGCGATCTTCGCGATCATCCTGATCGATGCGGTCTTCGCCCTGATCTACATGGAGCTGGACATATGACCGGCCCCGCCTCCGCTCCGCCGCCCTCCCCCGAGACGCCCGACGTCGAGAAATACCCCATCGAGGTCCGCGGCCTGGTCTCGCGCTTCGGCGACCACGTCGTCCACGACGGCCTGGACCTGAAGGTCGAGCGCGGCGAAGTCCTTGGCGTGGTCGGCGGCTCGGGCACCGGCAAATCGGTCCTGCTGAACAGCATCATCGGCCTCAAGCCGCCGGACGGGGGTCAGGTTCGGCTGTTCGGCGGCGACATGAAGACGGCCTCGCGCCGACGTTGGTCGTCGATCGAGCGGCGCTGGGGCGTGCTGTTCCAGCAAGGCGCCCTGTTCTCGAACCTGACCGTGCGCGAGAACGTCTCGGCGCCGCTTCACGAGCACACCCGTCTGCCCAGAGGCGAGATCGACGAGATCGCCGACCTGAAGATCGCCATGGTCGGCCTGCCCGCCCACGCCGCCCTGCTCAAGCCCGCCGAGCTGTCGGGGGGGATGCGCAAGCGCGCCGGCCTGGCCCGCGCCCTGGCCATGGACCCCGAACTGCTGTTCCTGGACGAGCCGACGGCCGGCCTGGACCCGATCAGCGCGGCCGCCTTCGACGAGCTCCTGAAGGACCTGTCGGACAGCCTGGACCTGACCGTCTTCATGATCACCCACGATCTGGACACCCTCTACGCTATCACCGACCGCGTCGCCGTCATCGCGGACAAGAAGGTGGTGGCCGTGGCGCCGGTGCGCGAACTCGAGCGTTCGGAGCATCCCTGGATCAAGAAATACTTCCTGGGCCCCCGAGGACGCGCCGCCGCGTCCGCCGAGGACCGGGCCAAGGCGAGGACCGACTGATGGAAAGAAACGCCAACTACGCCCTTGTCGGAGCGATCTCGCTGGCCCTGCTCATGGGGCTTGTGATCTTCGTCGTCTGGCTGGCCAAGCTGAGCTTCAGTCGCGACTACGACCTCTACGACATCCTGTTCGTCGGGCCGGTGCGCGGCCTGTCCCAGGGCGGCGAAGTGCACTTCAACGGCATCAAGGTCGGCGAGGTCACCCGCATCGAGCTGGACAAGAGCGATCCCAACCGCGTCATCGCCCGCGCCCGGGTAACCTCGGACGTGCCGATCAAGGTCGACAGCTACGCCACGCTGGAGCCGCAGGGCATCACCGGCGTCAACTACGTGCAGATCACCGCCGGCTCGCCGAACAAGGAACTGCTGAAGGACACGGTCAAGAACGGCAAGGTGCCGGTCCTGCGCAGCCAGCGCAGCACCCTGTCCGACCTGCTGGAGGGCGGCGGCACGGTGCTGACCAGGACTATCGAGGCCCTGGACCGCGTCAACCGCGTGCTGTCCGACAAGAACATCAAGACCTTCAGCGCCACGCTCAGCGACGTCCAGGCCGTGACGGCCGAAATGCGCGAGCGCAAGGAGGTCATCGCCGACGCCCAGAAGGCGCTGCAGAGCATCGACCAGACGGCGCAATCGATCACCCAGCTGGCCAACAGCGCCGACGGCGTGGTCAACGGCGACGCCAAGCGCACCCTGAGCCAGCTGGGCGACGCCGCCGCGGAGCTGAAAGCCGCCGCCAAGGACGCCCGAGGCATGGTCGGCAAGCTGGAAGGTCCGACCAGCGACTTCGCCAACACCGGCCTGCCGCAGCTGTCGGCGGCCATCGTCACCCTGCAATCGGCCGCCGAATCTCTGGATCGGCTGGTCGGCGAGGTCGAGCAGAATCCTCGCGGCGCGCTCAGCAAGGCGCCCGCCAAGGAAGTGGAGGTCAAACCGTGAGCCCCATCCGCATCGCACGCAACGCTGCACGCATCGCGGCCGTCGCGACGCTGGCCGTCGGCCTCACGGCCTGCATCAGCGTCTTTCCGAAGACCAAGCCCGTGGGTCTCTACCGATTTGGCGAGGCGCAGGTCAGCACGCCCAAGGGGCCGCCCGGCGCCATGTTCAGCGTGCTGAAGTCGCCGACCATCTTCACCCGATCGGCGGCCGCCGATCGCATCCTGACCAGCAGCGACGGCCAGGTCGCCTATATCGCCGACGCGCGCTGGGTCTCACCCGCCTCCGTCCTGTTCGAGGAAGCGGTCGCCCGGGCGTTCGAGAACGATCCTGGCCGCGCCCGCCTGATCGGCCGTGGCGAGGTGAGCAAGATCGACCTGGTGCTGCGCCTCGAGGTCAGGACCTTCGAGACCGACTACGTCAACGGCCGCAAGGCAGCCCCCGAGGTGGTGGTGCGAGTGCGCGGCGTGCTGAACCGCAACCAGGACCGCTCCCTGGTCGGCGACCAAGTGTTCGAAGCTCGCGTAGAGGCCGCCGACAACCGCGTCTCGGCGATCGTGCCGGCCTATGACAAGGCCGTGGCGCAGGTGCTGGGCGAGGTGGTGGGCTGGGTCAACGCGGCGGGGCCCGCGATCGCAAACTGAGCTAGAGCGCCGCGAGCGGCTCCGTCACCGCGCCATAGCCCGCGTGCGGCTGGATGCGGAGGACCTCGCCGTCCACCCACGGCTCGACCGTTACCAGCTCACGAGCGGCCGCACGGCTCACGGCGTCACGCGGATCGGCGCTCTGCGCCAGCAGCTGCAGATTCATGCGCGTGGGAAAGATCACCTTGCGCTCACCGGCCGCCGCCATTTCCAGCGCCGCCCGGGGTGAGATCCATTCAGCGTCCACCGCCTCGTGTCCATCGCAGATCGCCTGCTGGGCCAAGGGCGCGTGGGCGACATAGAACCAGGTGTCGAAGCGCTTGGGCATCAGCTTGGGCGTGATCCAGCGCGCGAAGACGGTGAGGGCCGACAGGTCCAGGCGCAGGCCCAGATCCGCCACGACATCGAGAAAGGCGACCTGGTCGTCGGCCACGGCGGCGCGGATGTCCTTGGCCGCCTCCCCGGCGTAGAACGCGCCGTCGCGATCGCGCGCCAGCAACACGCCGGCCTCCTCATAGGCCTCGCGCAAGGCCGCGATCCGCAGGGCCGTGTCGTCGGGTCCGACCGTCTCGAAGCCCAGGACATGATCGCGCCAGCGCGGGTCGCTGTCGCCCTGGTGACTCTTGCCGCCGGGAAAGACCAGGGCGCCGGCCGCGAAGTCGATCTGGTGGTGACGCTTGACCATCAACACCTCGAAGTCGGGCGCGTCTCGAAGAAGCAGTATGGTCGCGGCGGGGCGAAGCTCACCCGAGGAAGAGTCGGACATGGCTGCAAGTCTGGCGCCGACCCGCGCGGGCGACCAGTCCTTTTTCGAACAACCGTTCGAACTAGAGCGAAAGGGCGCGCCGTCGGTTCGCGGCGCGATCCATGCGCTCGAGCAGATAGTCGCTGTCCTCACGCGAGGTCGCGTGCGACGAAGTCAGGAATCGTTGGATCATGCGCTCCTGGAAGCGCTCGCGATCCAAGGCGCCGCCGTCCGCCTCAAGCCCGTGGAAGGCGTCCACGCCCGCCCGGAACGCCGAATACAGCCGGGGCGGAAGGCCGGCGCGTTCGCAGATCGACGTCAAGCCCAGTGGTCCCGCGTCATGGATCATCAGCCAGGCGCGGTGATGCGGCACGCCGGCCAGCTCGGCCACGCCCCACTCGAAGAAAGCCATGTGGCCGTGCGCCAGGGCTCGCAGCAACAGAGAAGGCGACAGGCGGCCCGCCCCGTGCAAGTGCGCGGCGAACGCCTTGGGATCGCTGGCGCGTCCGGCCTGGTCGACCAGGTCGATCGTCGCCCGCTCCTTGGCGTCGACGATCAGCTCCATGGTCCGCTCGACCGATATCGCGTGATTGGCCAGGATGTGGTCGCGCAGCTGATCGCCGACCATGTCGACGAGCCGTTCGGTGACCGACAGCGGCAAGGCCGCGCGATAGGCGACGGCGCGCAGCACCTGTTCCGACCGGGCGAACCGGTCCAGGGCCTTCTGCAAGCCGACTTCCGAAAAGCGCGCGTTGTCGTTGGAGCAGGCCGTGGCGACGACCTCCTCGCCCCCCTGCTCCACTAGCAGCGAGGTGATGCGGCTGGACAGCTTCGGCCGCTTGGCGACCGCCAACTGGCGCAGCGGGCCGCCGACGCGAACGATCTCGGCCAGATCGGAATCCGAAAAGACCGGCGAGAAGCTGATGATCGGAAGGCTGACCGTCTCGACGTCACGGGCCAGGCGCATGGCCACGTCGTGCGGCAGGACCATGGAGTTCTTGAGAGTCACGGCCATGGCGCGGCGCACCAACTCGGCCGCGTCCGTCGCCATGACCCGCAGGATGTCGTGGGCGACCTGCCGGTCCTCTTCGCCGAGCATGGCCCGGTCGATGCTGCGGCACAGCTTGTGCGCCGCCAGCGCCCGCTCATCCAGCGTCGCGCCCTTAACGAGCATCCGGATATCGGCTTCGGTCAGTGCTGCGCGCGTCGTCGCCATGGATCGCCCGTCCGGACCGGGAGCGCGGTCGACGCGCTCCAGCATGTGTATCGAACCCCGTCCTCTCCGATGATTCCGTCCGACAAGACAGGGTCCGCTCGAGACGACGATCTTCGGCCGTTAGGCTTAACGATTGTTTGCGCAAGGAAGCTGTGGATTAACGATACGCCGTAACCCAGCACACACCACGCGCCCCTAGGGTTCGCCCTCAACCACGAGGAGCGCGACCTTGCTCGCCGAGCGCCGCCAGGACGAAACCCCAATCGGGAGCGCGCAGCTGGCCAAGGCCTTGGACGCCCAGGCCGCGCTGCTGCCTTATGCGCTTGGCGTTTTCGCGGTCAGTCTGCCGCTGTTCGTATGGGTTGGCTCGTTCGCCGCCAACAGTCTCTGGATGACCGCCAGCTTCGCGATCTTCGCGATCAACTGGGGCGCCTTCTACGCCGCCGTTAACTGGCTACGCGACGATGCGTCGCAAGACCTGGCCCGGCGAGCGCGCATTCACCTGCTCTGCGGGGTTCTTTGGGCCCTGGCGGTGGTGCAGATCGCGGCGTTCGCGCACGGCGCGGGCGCGGCGCGCGAATCCCTGCTGCTGCTGGCCACCGGCGGGGCGGTGCTTTGCGCCTTCTTCTCGGCGCCTTACCTGCCCAGCCTGCTGATCGTCGCGCCGCTCGCCGCGGCGGGTCCGCTGATCGCCCAGTTCTGGGGCGAGGGTCCGCACCCGGGCGGCGACCTGACCTGGGGGGCCACGGCGCTCGCCCTGGCCCTGGCCCTGATCCACAACCGGATGCTGCGCCGCCAGCATGACCTCGCCGTCGCTCACGAGCAGCTGGTCCAGGAGCGCCTGCGCGTACTGGAAAGCGCCGAACGCACCGCCCAGTCCAAGTCCGACATCGTCGCCACTCTCAGCCACGAGATCCGCAACGGCCTGACCGGCGTCACCCACGTGCTGGCCGCCGCCGCCGGCCGGGGCGGCCGCGCCGCCCCTTCGCGAGAGCAGCTGAACGCGGCCTTGGACGCCGCCCAGGATCTGATCGGCGTCCTGAACGCCACGCTGGACTCCGAAACCGCAGAGTCCGGTCGCCTGAGCGTGGAGGCCCAGCCGTTCGACCCGGTTCGACTGGTGCAGGACCTCGTGTTGCTGGATAAGCCGCACGCGGCGGCCAAGGGGCTTGAGCTGTCGGTCCATATCGATCCGCTGCTGCGCGGCCGCGATCGGGGGGCGACCGTCGCCGACGGCCTGCGCACCCGCCAGATCATCGCCAACCTGTTGGGCAACGCGGTCAAGTACACCGTTCGCGGACGCATCGAGGTGCGCGTCGAGCTGCGCGGCGATCACGTCGCCGTGGAGGTCGCCGACACGGGGCCCGGCCTCTCGCCCGACGAGATGACCCAGGCCTTCGAACCATTCCGCCGCATCGAGCGCACCGGCGCCGGGATCAACGGCGCGGGCCTTGGCCTTTCACTGTCGCGCCAGCTGGCGCGCCTCATGGGCGGCGCGCTGGATGCGCGCAGCGCCGTGGGCGTGGGCAGCTGCTTCACCCTGACCCTTCCCTTCGATCCATTGGCGGAGTGGGAGCCGGAGGTCGAGCTGGACGCCGTCGTGGCCGAGCCGCCGGGGGCTCCGCGCAGCCTGCGCGTGCTGATCGCCGAGGACGACGCCCTGAACGCGGCCATGCTGCGCGCCATCCTCGAACAGCTGGGCCATCAGGTCGTCCACGCCCAGAACGGCCGCCGCGCGGTGGACCTGGCCAACATCGCCGAGTTCGATCTTCTGATGCTGGATGGCCGCATGCCGATGCTGGACGGCCCCGACGCCGTCGCCCTGCTTCGTCAGGCCGAGGGTCCCAATCGCCACGCCGCGATCGTCGCCGTCGTGGATGGCGAGGAGGCCTCCGAATTCCTCGAAGCGGGCGCCGACATCGTCCTGCGCAAGCCGGTCAGCGTCGCCGCCGTGGCGCGCGCCCTGGCCGACGCGGCCGCCCTGGATCGCAACACCCCTCGATCCCAGGCCGCCTGAGACGCGGCTCGGCCGATTTGACAAGCCGGGCCGAGGGTGGACAATGGCGCATGTTCTCTCGTCCGACCTTTCGGCGTTTTCGCCATCACGGCGGTAGCCTGCTCGCAGGCTCCTAGCCCCGAACCGTCCGCGCGTCCGCGGCGGCCGTTCGGGGCGAACATCACACATCACGCCATTTGACGGTTCGCCGAGCGCGCCGTCGCGCCTTCACATCATCGCCAGGAGCCTTCCATGCTCTCGCAAACAGACGCCGTCGCGCGTCCCAGCATCATCATGGCCGAAACCGAGGTCGAACGCCTGTCCACCCTGGCCCTGCAGATGGAGCAGGTCGCTCCGGTGGCGACCGACATGCTGCTGCAGGAGATCGACCGCGCCGAGATCCGCCCCGACGCCGAGATGCCCACCCATGTCGTCCGAATGCGCTCGACGGTGCGGTTCGAGGACGACGCCAACGGCGTGGCCCGCTCGGTATTGCTGGTCTATCCCAAGGAAGCCGACATCGCGGCGGGCAAGATCTCGGTGCTCTCCCTGGTCGGGGCGGGCCTGATCGGCCTTTCCGTCGGCCAGGAGATCGAGTGGCCCGACCGGGACGGCCACCAGAGACTGTTGCGCATCATCAAGGTCGAGCCGCCTGGCCGCCTGGTGTTCTAGCCGGGCGCCGAGGCTTGCCGTTGGGTAAGCCTTTCCAAGACCCTCCCCCTTCCGCACACTCTCCCCCAACGAGAAAAGCGAGGGAGGATGCGATGCTGGAGGGACTCCGGGTCGTCGAGCTGGCGACCTATATCGCCGCTCCGGGCGCGGCCGGGATCATGGCCGACTGGGGCGCTGAGGTGATCAAGGTGGAGTCCCCCGAGGGCGACCCGATGCGGCGCTTCTTCGACACCATCGGCTCGGACCAGGACGCCAACCCGGTCTTCGAGCTCGACAATCGCGGCAAGCGGGCGGTGGTGCTGGACATCCGGAGCGACCTGGGTCGCGAGGCGCTGAAGGCGCTGGCCGCCACCGCCGACATCTTCCTGACCAATGTCCGCCCCGCCGCCCTGGCGCGCGCCGGGCTGGACCATGAGACGCTGAGAGCGCTCAACCCGCGCCTGATCTACTGCAGCTTGACGGGCTATGGGCTCACGGGTCCGGACGCCGACAAGCCGGGCATGGACGTGGCGGCGTTCTGGTCCCGCGCCGGGGTCGGATCGATCACCGCGCCCAAGGGCGCCGAGCCCTTCCCGATCCGCACCGGCATGGGCGACCACGTCACCTCGCTGGCCACGGTGTCGGCGATCCTGGCGGCGGTCTACGAGCGGGAGCGGACCGGCGCCGGCCGGCTGGTGGAGACCTCCCTGCTGCGCACCGGCGTCTATGCGATCGGATCGGACATGGCGATCCAGCTGCGTTTCGGAAAGCTGGCCTCGACCCGGGGGCGACGCGAGTCCGTGCAGCCCCTGGCGAACTTCTACAAGACGTCGGACGGACGCTGGATCTGCCTGCTGCCCCGCCAGGGCTCGGTCGACTGGCCGCGCATCGCCGCGGCGGCCGGCCGGCCGGAGCTGGTGGACGATCCCCGCTTCTCCTCGGCCAAGGCGCGACGCGAGAACGGCCAGGCGCTGGTCGACATTCTCGACGAGGCGTTCGGCGCCATGGCCTATGCGGATGCGGCCACGGCCCTGGACGCTGGCGACATCACCTGGGCGCCGTACCAGACGCCGCGCGAATTGACGGCGGACGCCCAGGCCGAGGCGGCCGGCTGCTTCGTGGATACGCCCGACGGCGCGGGAGGAACCTTCAAGGCCCCGGCCGCCCCGGCTCGCTTTCCAGGCGCCGGCGAGGGTCCGCGCGGCCCCGCGCCGAAGCTTGGGGCCGACACCGCGGCCGTGTTCAGGGAACTGGGTTGGTCGGAAGAGAAACTGGCCGAACTGGTCAGCGTCAGCGCTGCTTGACCTTGTCGTTGGCGTCGGCGAGCACGCGCAGCATCTCGGCCGAGAACATCGAACTGGCCAGGCGCTGGCCCGCGCCAGCCGTCCCGACGCTGGAGCCGCCGAACGGGTCGCCCACGTCCTGCGAGCCGCGCAGGATCAGGTCGACCATCGCCTCTTGCTGGCGAATGCGCTCCGCCCGTCGGCCGCTGGCATATTGCATGAAGCCCTGGTCGGTGTCGGCCTGGCGGGACGGCCCCGGATCGGCGACCTGACCCGAGCCGCCAGTCTTGGTCAGGTTGGCGTAGACCTCGCCCACCGTCGCCGCGCGGCCGTCGCGATAGAAGATCGAGCGATTGGCCTGGGCCGCGTCCGGGAACATGGCCGCGGCGTTGGCGCCGGGCGAGGCGGTGGCCGCCTCGATCAGGCGCGCCGAGCCTTGCGGACCCAGGAAATGAGCGGCGTAGAGCTCGCCGGCCGTGGGCGAACGGCCTACCCGCCCGCGCAGGTACGAGGCGTGGTCCGACGTCAGCTCTCCGGCCATCAGCGACGCGGCGTGGGGGTCCATCTTCAGCCCCAACACCGCCTTGCGGGCCTCGTCGCCATCGACGCGATAGCGACCGTCCGAACCTTGCGAGATCAGGTCGGCGTAGCGGGCGTAGCCATATTTGGAGCCGTGCTTCTTCAGCGTGGACAGCCAGGTCTGGTCGACGAACTGGAAGAGGCCCGAGGCCGACGACGTGCGCGCCTTGGCCGCCGGATTGAAGCCGCTCTCACGCTTTGCCGCGCCCATCAGGAACGTGAAGTCGACCCCCGTCGCGCTGGAGGCGCGCTGGATCGCCGACTCGACGACGCTGCGGATGGAACTGACGGCGGGCATGGATCCCAGGAGTCGGCGATCATGGTTAATTCGGTATTAACCACGTCCGGCGCGGGGCCGCCCGGGGACGAGATGTCGCACTCGATCTTACAAGCGTAAGAGAAATCGACGATCGGATTACGATTGTCAATTTACACAACGAACGGACCGTGCTGACGTGAATCCACGGATGTAATTTCGCTTAGGAGTTCGACATGGCCCTGGCCCTCAACCCCAATGGCTCCGGCATCCCAGGCCTGGACGAGGCGCCGCGCCGGCCCTCGAAGATGTTGCTGATCGGGCTGGGTGTTTCGGCCGCCGCGCACATCGCGCTGATCGGCTATCTCGCCTACCAGAAGTACGTTGCGCCGCTGCCCCAGGCCGAGCCGGATCACGCCATCCAGATCGAGCCGCTCTACACGCCCAAGCCACCGCCCCCTCCGCCGACCTCCGAGCCGCCGAAGAATCAGATGCGGCTGCACACGCCGCTTCCAACGCCGCTTCCCACGCCAGAGCCCTTGCCGCTGAAGCCGGTCGAGGTCGACTATCCGCCCAGTCCCGGCCCGGTCGCCTTGCCGACCGTTCCGACCGCGCCCGTCACGCCGCCATCCCCGCCGGCGCCGAAGGTGATCACCCGCGCCAACTGGCTGCGGATTCCCTCCAGCGAGGAGGTGGCGCGATATTATCCCGAAAGCGCCCAGCGACGCGGCGTCTCGGGCCAGGCGACGCTGAACTGCACCGTCGCGCTCAACGGCGCCGTCCGCGATTGCGTCGTGGCCTCGGAGACTCCCGCCGACGAGGGGTTCGGCCCGGCGGCGCTGAAGATCTCGCGCTTCTTCAAGATGAAGCCGCAGATGGAGAATGGCGAAGCCGTCGACGGCGCCAGCGTCCGCATTCCGATCCGCTTCAACGCGGGCGCTTGAGCGCCCTCCTCCGGCGTTGAACGGCGGCCGGGTCGCGCCTTCCGCGATCCGGCCGTTCGTCCGACGATCAATAGCTCTTGGGCAGGCCCAGCACGCGCTCGGCGATGAAGTTCAGGATCATCTCGCGACTGATCGGCGCGATGCGGGCGATCATCGCCTCGCGGAAGTAGCGCTCGACGTCGTACTCCTTGGCGTAGCCCATGCCGCCGTGCGCCAGCACCGAGGCCTCGCAGGCATGGAAGCCGGCCTCGGCGCCCAGGTACTTGGCGGCGTTGGCCTCGGCCCCACACTCCTTGCCCGCGTCGTAGAGGGCGGCGGCCTTGAAGGCCAGGAGGTTGGCCGCCTCCAGTTCGGCCCAGGACTTGGCCAGCGGATGGGCCACGCCCTGGTTCTGACCGATCGGACGGCCGAACACCACGCGTTCCTTGGCGTAGGTCGCGGCCTTGGCCAGGGCCGCGCGGCCCAGGCCGATCGCCTCGGCCGCGAACAGCACGCGCTCGGGATTGAGGCCGTGCAGCAGGTACTGGAAGCCCTTGCCCTCTTCGCCGACCAGGTCCTGCGCCGGGACGAACAGGTCCTCGATGAAGAGCATGTTACATTCGACGGCCTTGCGGCCCATCTTCGGGATCGGCTTGGCCTCGATCTTCTCGCGGTCGGTGTAGAACAGGCTCAGCCCTTGGGTCGGCTTGGCGCACTGATCCTTGGGCGTGGTGCGGGCGATGATCAGGATCTTGTTGGCCCGCTGGGCGCCGGTGGTCCAGATCTTGCGGCCATTCAGGCGATAGCCGCCGTCGACCTTGTCGGCCCGGGTCTCCAGGCTCGAGGTGTCGAGGCCTGAATTGGGCTCGGTGACGGCGAAGCACATCTTGTCCTCGCCCGAGATGATCCGCGGCAGCAGGCGCTCGCGCTGCTCGTCCGTGCCGAACTTCACCAGCGGCATGGGGCCGAAGATGTTGAGGTGGATCGCGCTGGCGCCCGAGAAGCCCGCGCCCGACTGGGCCACGGTTTGCATCATCACCGCCGCCTCGGTCAGGCCCAGGCCCGCGCCGCCGACGCTCTCCGGCATGGCCACGCCCAGCCAGCCCCCCTCCGCGATGGCGGCGACGAACGCCTCGGGGAAGTGTCCGGTCTCGTCGGTGCGGCGCCAGTATTCGTCATCGAAGGCCGCGCACACCTTGGCGACGCCTTCGCGGATGGCTTCCTGCTCTTCGGTCAACCAGAATCCGGACATCCGGCCTACTCCCCTGCGCGCTGTGTCTCTTTCCAAGCCTTCTCGAAGCGACGCGCATCCAGGGCGGCGGCTTCGGGGCCTGGGTTATCATTCGTCAGATACGCTGCGACCATGTCGGCCACAAGCGGCGCGAACAGCCAGCCGTTGCGCCGCGCGCCCACCGCCAGCAGGACGCCCGGCGTCCGGCTCCAGCCCACCAGCGGCAAGCCGTCGGGCGTGGTGGCGCGCACCCCTACCTCGACCGAGGCCGCTTCAAGGTCCAGCGCCGGACGCAGCGCCCTCGCGGCCGCCCGCAGGGCCTGGGTCGCCGAGGCGTCCGGCGAGACGTCGTCCCGGCCGGCTTCCATGGTCGCGCCCACGGCCAACGCCTCGCCCGGCGCCAGATAGACGCCTTCGCCCCGGATCACCGCCGGCTCCGGGTCCAGCGGCGGCGCGCGCAGGATCTGCCCCTTGATCGGCGCCAGCACGGCCGTCTCCGGCGCGAGGCGTCCGCCGCGCACGCCGGGTCCCGTCGCCAGCACCAGGATGTCGAAGGCCGCCACGCTTCCGTCCGCCAGCGCCAGCTTGCCGGCCTGGAAGTGAGTCACTTCGCCGGATCTGAACACCGCACCCGCCTGCTCCGCGGCGGCGCGCATGGCGGCCAAGGCGGGACGAGCCTCGATCCGCCAGTCGTCCATGATGGTTTCACCCGGCGACAGGCCCAGCTCGACCAGGCGCGCGCCGACCTGGGCGCGCCAGGCTTGCGAGCCCTCGATCCGCACGCCGGCGCGGGACAGTGGAATTCCCAGGGCCTCGGCATAGGCGGGCCAGAGGTCCCGGGCGCGCCGCATCAAGGCCAGGTGATCGCGCGAGACCGGATCGAACAGCGCCTCGCTGACCGGGGCCAGCATGCCGGCGGCGACGCCCGAAGCATTCGCGCCGGCGGGCGCGGGATCAAACACGGTGACGGCCAGGCCGGCTCGCGCCAGCCGCAGCGCCGTCGCCGAACCCAACGCCCCAGCTCCCGCCACGGCGATACGCGCGCCCGTTTGATGCTTCATCCGGCGCAGACACCTCCCTGGGACGCCTACGTCAAGCCCGCGCCGACCACATGACCTCCCAGGACCCGTTCCGTGTACGCCCGGACGTGACGACGCAGCCAAGCTCGGTCTATATCCGTTAACACTTGTGTGAAGTCGCGACGCGGCGTTGAGGGAATTGAGGCGGATGAACGATCGACCCGCAGCCGAACCGGCCCACCCCGTGGACCTTTATGTCGGCGCCCGACTGAGAATCCGCCGGAAGATGATGGGCCTCAGCCAGACCCAGGTCGCCGACGCCCTCGGAATCACCTTCCAACAGATTCAGAAGTACGAGCGCGGCGCCAACCGCATCAGCGCCAGCAAGCTGTACGACGCCGCCCGCCTGCTGCAGGCGCCGGTGTCCTATTTCTTCGAGGGCCTCGACGAGACCGACAGCGGCCTGGACGACGGCTTCGCCCAGCGCATGACCGAGTTCGTCTCGACGCCCGAGGGCCTGGAGCTGGCCAGCCTGTTCCCGCGCCTGGCCGACCGCCGCCTGCGCCGCCGGGTCGTCGACCTGGTCCGCGCCATGGTCGACGACGAAGCCCCCTGAATCCCACCGCCAGCCGCAACTGACGCCAACCCGACACTCGGAACCCGGTGCTCGCGCGCCCCGTTGATCCGACGAGGAAATGCGGACGAGGGCTGGCGGCATGGCGCGCGACACGGTTGATCTGACGCCGGCGGCTACCGGCCTCTCCTACGTCAATGACGACGATCCCGGCATAGGCCGCGTCGCGGCTGGCGACGGCTTCGCGTATCGCGATCCCGATGGTCGTCGCGTGAACGATCCCGACACCCTTGACCGAATCCGCGCTCTCGCTATCCCGCCGGCCTGGACCGAGGTCTGGATCTGCCCCTCCCCGCGCGGTCACATCCAGGCGACCGGCCGCGACCAGAAGGGCCGCAAGCAGTACCGCTATCACGACGCCTGGCGGCGCGACCGCGACGGCCTGAAGTTCAGCCGCATGATCGCCTTCGGCCGCGCCCTGCCCCGGCTGAGGGCGCGCGTCGAGAAGGACATGGCCCGGCGCGGCCTGCCCCGTGACAAGGTCATCGCCGCAGTCGTCCGGCTGATGGAGCTGACCCTGATCCGGGTAGGCAACGAGGAGTACGCCCAGGCCAACAAGAGCTTTGGCCTGACCACCCTGCGCGACCGGCACGCCAGACTGTCCAGCATGGGCGGCGTGTTCGAGTTCAAGGGCAAGAGCGGCAAGGTTCACAAGACCGGCTTCCGCGACCGGCGACTGGCGCGCATCGTCAAGGCCTGCCAGGACGTTCCCGGCCAGCGCCTCTTTCAGTACCTCGATGATGACGGCCAGCGGCGGTCCGTCGAGAGCGCCGACGTCAACGCCTATATCCGCGCCGCGATCGGCGGCGACTTCTCGGCCAAGGACTTCCGCACCTGGGCGGGCACCCTGGCGGCGGCGCGGGCCCTGTGCCTGATCCCCAACGCGACCAGCGCCACCGAGGCCAAGCGTAACGTCAACACCTGCGTGAGGGCGGTCGCCGGGCTGCTGGGCAACACCGCCGCCGTTTGCCGGGGCTCCTACATCCATCCTCTGGTGCTGGAAGCCTACCAGCAGGGCGTTCTGCCGCTGAAGCCCGGCCGTTCGGAGCGAGCTTTCGAACTGGCGGTGATCCGCTTCCTGGAGGCCGCCCAGGCGTCGTGCGCAGCCGACTGAGGGAACACCTCCGGCCCAGGTTCCGTTGTGTCGGGGTCGATTGGAGAACCGCCCATGGCCGCCGGCCGTCCCACCTGGCAGGGCCACCTGCGCCTGTCGCTCGTGACCTGCCCCGTCGCGATGTACACCGCCACCGATACGCGCGGCGACGTGCACTTCAACATGCTGCACAAGAAGACCCACAACCGGATCCGGATGATCCCGACCGACCCGGATCTTGGCCCCATCGAACGCTCGGAGATCGTCAAGGGCTACGAGTACGAGAAGGGCGAATATATCGTCGTGACCCAGGACGAGATCGACAGCGTCCGCCTGGAAAGCACCCGGACCATCGACATCGAGCGCTTCGTCGCCGCCGACGAGATCGACCGGCTCTATTGGGACAATCCCTACTTCCTGGTTCCGGACGGCAAGCTGGCCGCCGAGGCCTACGGCGTCATCCGCGAGGCCATGACCAAGGAGGGCCAGGTGGCCCTGGGCCGCGTCGTCATGCACCAGCGCGAGCGCCTTCTGGCCATCGAGCCGCGCGAGAACGGCATGATCGCGTGGAGTCTGCGCAGCCGCCGCGAGGTCCGCGACGCGGCCGCCTATTTCGACTCGATCCCCGATGGGAAGCCGGACGCGGCGATGATCCAGATCGCGCAGAAGATCATCGAGCAGAAAGAGGGCCCCTTCGATCCCGAGCAGTTCAACGACCGCTACGAGGACGCCCTGCGCGCCCTGATCAAGGAAAAGCAGAAGGGCAAGGGCCGCAAGGTCACCGCGCCGGACGAGCCCGAGGACACCAATGTGGTCGACCTGATGGAGGCGCTGCGCAACAGCCTGGGCAAGGCGCCCGCAAAGGCGGCGACGAAGAAGGCTCCGGCGCGCGCTTCGGCCAGCAAGACGCCGCACAAGGCGCCGGCGCGAAAGAAGGCGGGTTAGGCTGGTTTGCCTAGCAGCTCCTTCAGCCGCGGTCCGGCCTTGGCGGCCATCGCCTCGCCCACCGCGGCGGCGGCGTTGGCGGGGCGGATCATGACCTCGAACTCCGTGATCTTGCCGGCGTCGTCAAAGGCGATGATGTCGACGCCCTTGAGCTTTTTGTCGCCGACGCGAGCGCTGAACTCCAGCACCACGGCCCGATGGCCCTCCGACCAGAACTCTCGGTGATAAGCAAAGTCCTCGAAGATCGTGTTGACCGTGCTGATGATGTGCACCAGCGGTTCGACGCCCGGATACGGCGTGAAGAAGGCCGGCGAGCGGAAGACCACGGTCTCGGCCGCTATGGGCCGCAGGCGGTCGAACTCGCGCTTTTCCAGCAGGTCGTGCCAGGTCTCGAGCGTTTTCAGCGCCTGCTCGCGGGCCATGCCCTTCTCCCGTCGTCATGGTTGGACCGGCGTTCGAATGCGCCGAAGCGGTACTGTAAAAGCCGCGCCGCCGCCGTCAACGCGGCGGCCGCCTACTTCCTTCCCAGCTTCTTGATCGCCGCCGCCAGGTCCCGTTCGCTCTCGGCGTAAGCATCCCAGGCGTCCAGGCTCTTCATCAGCCCCGGCACGGTTCGGATGTTGAACCGCGATGGATCCAGCCCCTTCCGGACCTGCGTCCAGGCCACCGGCCACGAGACCGGCGCGCCAGGCCGGCCGCGCGGCGACAGCGGAGCCACGGCCGTGCTCATGCGGTCGTTGCGCAGATAGTCGAGGAAAATCTTCCCGCCCCGATCCTTCTTGGCCATCGAGATCAGGTACTGGCCAGGACTGTCGGCGGCCATTCGCGCGCAGACCTCGCGGGCGAAGGCCTT